>DASPPQ010000091.1:0-66680 GCA_035625415.1 Thermodesulfobacteriota bacterium | reverse complement strand
ATCCATTCCTCAGGAATTTGAACTGGCATCATTAATTTGTTCTCCTTGGTAAAAAACTCAACCTTATAGTTTTCGTATTTATAATCCAGAACCTTGCAGGTAAAGCTCAACTTGAGACGCATTATTGCCCAATTCAACACTTCTTGAGCCTCTTTCGTTTTTTCACCCCGGTCCATGGAGATAGCCTCCTTTCTGTTAAGGTGTAACGATTCACATCCATCGGTCGTGGTTTCCAAGAATTCGATCCAGCATCTTTCTTTGCTCCAATGAAAAAGCCGCCACCCGAAATCTTACTTTCGGATAGCGGCCCGACTACCCAGCTCTTTAACCTCCAGAAATGTAAATATTTCTGGACCCCACAAGCTTCTTCTATTACTTTTTATGTAATTTTTATTAGCAGATTGCTTTTCAAATGTCAAACATTTTTATCCCAAAGGGAGGTCAAATATATCCCCTCGGGAATGCCTACGGCGGCTCGAAATCTGCAGCCATTCGGCAAAGGGTTTTAAGAGAACCTTAGCTGTCGTCACGCGAAGGGCTTCTGCAATCTAAAGCTAAACCCCCTTGAATTTGACCCTCTGGATAATTAACTTTCAATCGAATTAAAACAAGGAGGGCAAAATATGATCAAAGACGACAGAAATTACCACCAGAGGCTGCAGGAGTTTTGTGATTGTTATTTGGAGACCGACCCTAAGAAGGAACTGGAGAAGGCTGCCAAGGGGATTTCAGGCGATCCCGGTGGCGACCTGGACGAATTAGCCCTTAAATTTCTTGGGCTTGGGATCTTTTACGGGGCTACTGAGAAAGCCAAAAAGATTTCCATTGAGCGGTCAAAGGAGGGAGAGGTCCTCTTCTCAGTCGAATCGAGAGGAAAATATCAGCTCCCCCCGCCTACTGTCAAGGTGGCCGATCAAATCATCTCCATTGCCCGGGCCATCACCCATATCGATGATGCTAAAGGAAAAGAACCGGTATCCTTTGGCTTGAGAAACGATCGAATTGACCTTACCTTTCAATTCGACCGGAAGAAAAGTGTGGAGATTTTCTCAATCCTGTTTCCGAAACTGTAGGATGACCCCATTCTCAAAGCGGGTTGTGTTCACAGAAGCAGCCGAAGGTTCCTGTAGGACAGGGGTGAGGCATGTCTTCAACCCGGATAGTCTACCATTAACTTTAAATATTTCCTTGTCTGTTTGTGGGAAATCAAATAAATCTCACGGCCTTGTTCGCCCGAGATATAGGACATAAGAGAACAGCGGGGCCTCCCTTCCGAAACAGTGGCCAAAACGCAGAGATCGTTTCCCTTAACGATGCCCTTCATCTTTTCAAGCATTCATTCTTACCTCCATTCCGCCATTTTGTTTAGAGCTCGGTCTGTCTATAATGATATAATAAGAAGAGGAGAATTCAATGGAGAAGATTGGATTGGGCATTAGCGCCTGCTTGCTTGGCGAGAATGTCCGTTATGATGGCGGACATAAGTTGGATCGATTTCTAACCGATACCCTGGGACAATATGTGGAATATGTCTCCGTTTGCCCCGAAATGGAGTGTGGTCTCTCCGTTCCCAGAGAGTCCATGCACCTGGAAGGAGATCCAAATTCTCCCCGACTCGTGACGATCCGCACCAAACAGGATATGACGGATCGTATGATCCGGTGGGCACTGAAACGCGTCGCTGAGCTGGAGAGGGAGAATCTTTGTGGTTTTATTTTCAAGAGCAATTCTCCAAGTAGCGGAATGGAACGGATCAAGGTGTATAATGAAAACGGGATGCCGGTTAAAAAGGGAGTGGGTATATTTGCCAGGATATTTATGGAACATTTTCCGCTGCTTCCTGTTGAGGATGAGGGGCGTCTCCATGATCCGAAGCTCAGAGACAATTTCATCGAGCGAATATTCGCCTTGACAAGGTGGCGAGAGGTCCTTCAAAGGAAGGAAAGTCGGGGAAACATCGTGGACTTTCATGCGAGGCATAAATTGTTGATCCTTTCACACAGTCCAAAGTTTTATCGAATGATGGGAAAACTCGTGGCGAAAGCAAAGGATCTTCCTTTGAAAAAACTCTTCCAAGAATACCAGACCCTCCTCATGGAATCCCTTTACCTGAAGACTTCAGCGAAGAAGAATGCCAATGTCCTGCAGCACATGATGGGTTATTTCAAGGAACAGTTATCCTCTGATGAAAAACAGGAATTACTCGATGTCATCGATCATTATAAAAAGGAATATATCCCCCTCATCGTTCCCATAACACTTATTCAGCATTATGTTCGAAAGTATGATCAGCCATACCTTAAACAACAGGTATACTTGAATCCGCACCCCTTAGAGCTTCAATTGCGGAACCATGTCTGAGAAACATTCCTCTGGTATCGCCGGAAGGCAGAAGCTTGACAACAAGCTCAAGGTGATCGTACAAATAACAGTCATCTTCGTTTGCGGTTTCTTAATAATTTTATGGCTGTTCCCCGGATACTCTACGCGTTCATAAATAGAAAGGAGAATTGAATGATCGACACCCACACTCACATTTTCCCGGACAAAATTGCCTCTAAAGTCGCTGAAAGATTCCGGGCCTGGGCGGGAAGTGCAACTGCCCTTTCAGGTGACTTCACTCTCGGAGATTTAAGAAGCTATATGAAAAGATGCAATGTCGAGGCGGTCATCACTTTCTGTGTGGCAGAAAGACCCGAGGTCGTGGCTCAGGCCAATAACTTTCTTTTGGAGATCATGGATAACAAAACTATTTTCAGCTTCGGGACCATCCTCCCAAGCATGAAGGACCCCGTGGCGGAGATAGGGAGAATTCATGAGAAGGGAATCAAGGGAATCAAATTCCATTCGCTCTTCCAGCCCATTCGAGCGGGGGATGAAAATCTTTTCCGCATCTATGAGGCCATGGACAAAGCGGGTATGATTGCTTATTTCCACGTGGGAAAAGACCCTGCAAACCCATCCCATCCTCCCGGAACGGGCCCTCAGGATATTGTCCGTCTCAAAGAGCATTTTCCCGGTCTCAAGATCGTAGCTGCCCATTTTGGCGGTCTCTTCATGCTGGATGAAGCCAGGAAATGGATCGTCGGAAAAGATATCTATGTGGATACATGTTGGGCACCGAGTATCCAAAGCCTAAGGTCGGAAGAGGTGGTTGAATTTATCCGGCAACATGGCGCTGAAAAAGTCCTCTTTGCCACCGATTATCCCAGTACCAGTGATCCTATCCCTCAGATCGAATGGTTTAAAGAACTTCCCCTGCAGGAAAAAGAAAAACAGATGATCTTTCGGGAAAATGCGCGTCGGCTTTTGGGGTTATGATAGCGGACTTTTCAAGGCTGAACGACGAAGAGAAGACCATGATCCGTAGGTGCACAGAAGCGGATTTTGACGCGATTTACGAAATTATCAACGATGCGGCGGAGACATACAGGGGGATCATTCCGGCTGATCGATGGCATGAACCCTATATGTCACGTGAGCAACTGAAGCAAGAAGTCAATGCGGGCGTCCAGTTCTGTGGATTTGTGAATGTTCCTTTTTCCTTAAGGGGTATATAACGTGACGATCAGTTCACATTTTTCATCCGAAGTGTTTCGGAGCTTGTGTTTCGTTTCGGAATCGAAATGAAGCGTTTCTCCCTGTTTCAAAAAAATCACTTTGTTTCCCAAGGTGAGCTCCAATTCTCCCTTATAGACAAAAATAAACTCCTCTCCCGGATGCTTGTACTCAACCATCTTATGCTTCTCTTTGGGTTCGATGGTGACCATGAACGAGCGGAGGTGCTTATCTTCTGCCCCCGGAGTCAACGTTCGGTAAGAATAGTTCTGGGTCCTTTTCACAAATCCTTCCTGTCTCTTTTCGTCAAGCTGAATCTTTTCCTGATCGGTCAGAAAGTTACTGGGGTCAATTTGAAGGGCATTGGACAGTTGCAACAAAAAGGAAACCGGAGGCGTAAGACTGTCCGACTCGACTTGCTCGATAAACTCCGGCGGCTGGCCAGTCCTTTCCGCCAAATCCGCCATGGTCATTTTTCGGTCTTCCCTTAATTTCTTGATCCGCTGGCCAAAGGAGACCGCCATCTGGTCTCTGCCGGTTTTTACCTGGATTCGATAAAGATCTGTAATTTCTCTAAAGAGATGATTTTTCAACTCCCCAATCAAGGCAGGAAGAAAGGAGAGTGTGTCGGCCACAATCCCGAAGTCAGCCACCTTGAATATCGGCGCCCGTGGATCGCGGTTGACTGCCACAATCGTCCCAGACCCTCCAAGAGCAGCGGTGTATTGGATCGCACCGGAGGTGCCGCAGGTGATCAACAGCGCTGGTTTGATCGATTTCCCCGTCTGCCCGATCAACTGTTCGTGCGAAGTCCAGTGGGCATCGACGGCCGGTCGGGTTGCCCCCACCTCGCCCCCTAGAATCAAGGCCAACTCCCTGATGTGGTCGAACCCCTGTGCATTCTTGATTCCTCGACCACCCACAACGACGGTCCTTGCATCCTCCAGCCTGGCGGTATGGTGCGCTTCGCGGACAGAAGAGATCACTTTGACCCTGGAGGAGACGTGATCCAATCCCTTTTCCACCTTCACGATCTCTCCGTGGGCAGCCTTATCATACGGGCGTTCGGAAAAAGTTCCAGGGTTCAATGTGGCCATATAGGGTCTCGAAGAACTCCAGCCAATTCGCGCCAAAAAGTTGCCGCCGAAGGCCGGGCTGAATCCGATCAGACTCTCCTTTTGCTCATCCCAATCTAAAGTGACGCAATCTGCGCCGAGCCCCACTCCGATTCGCTTGGCGATTCTGGCAGCCAATTCTTTGCCAAATTCCGAAGCACCTATCAGAAAGACGTCTGGTTTATGCTCTCGGATCAGATCACTAATGATCGTTGTAAACAGATCCGTACGATAAAGAGCTAACTGCGGATGATCTGCCAGCAGAATGTTCCGGGCACCATAAGCAAGGTATTCCCTGGCGACTTCTTCCACTTGATGCCCCAGGATAACCGCCGTAACTCTCCCTGCATCGCCAGAAAGAGCCCGTGCATGCCCTAATACCTGCAGGGTTAAACGATCCTTAGGGTGATGACGATGGTCTCCAAAGACCCAAATCTCCAAATCTCTTTTCATGGTCGTTCTTTAAGATAACCCTAGCGTTGCATTCAGTCGGCAGGTAAGTGTGGTTGGCAACATTACTGATGCAACGGTTAAGGTAACAGATTCTTCTCGAGCAGTTTTGACAAAAGTATCCTGGTTTGCTTGCGCACATCTCCTTCAACAAAGACACAGGATTTTTTCTGGGCCGTCGGAGTCAACCCCTCCACCCACGTGCCGGATCCGGCACGACCCACCTTGTTAGGATCTGCGTTCAAGTCCTCCAAATTCCAGCACTCGATGGAGTATCGAGTGAAGGTATCTTGGATGTCTATTAAGCTTGGAAGGCGCACGGCTGTCTTTGAAGATATCGTGAGTAATGCAGGTGTGGATACCTCTATGATTTCCCTAAAACCGTCAGAGACTCTCTCTACACGGAATGAGCCCTTTTCTCCGTCCAACTTCTCGACGGCACTGATGTGAGGAAGGTCTAGTTCCTCGGCCAGTTGAGGACCTACCTGCCCGGTATCGCCATCCGTTGTTCGCATGCCGCAAAGGATGAGGTCGAATTTTCCGATCTTTCGGATGCCCATGCCCAGCACATATGACGTGGCCAGGGTATCGCTTGCGGAAAACCGCGGGTCGGAGAGGAGCACGGCTCTGTCAGATCCCAAAGCCAAAGCCTCCCAGAGCGCCTCTTCGCTGATCTTGGGCCCCATCGTTACAGCGATGATCGAGCCAGAATGCTCCTTTTTCAGTTGTACTGCCACCTCCAGGGCAAACAGATCGAAGGGATTGATATAGGAGAATTCTGCGGAGCGCACAAGACTGTATGTACCGGGATCGATCTTCACGCGATCTCCGGCCACGACCTGCTTTATACATACGATGACGTCCATCAGTCCTCGCCTCGCTTTAATAACTCTCGTGCAATGACGATCTGTTGAATCTCGTTGGTCCCTTCATAAATCTCTGTGGCTCGGGCATCGCGAAAATAACGCTCAATGGAGTAATCCTTGCTGTATCCATAACCTCCGTGGATCTGCACACCCATCGAGGCGACCTTTGAGGCGGTGCGACCGGCAAAGAGCTTGGCCATTGCAGAGGGACCGGACAGGTCGCCTCCCTGATCTTTGACATGGGCAGCGTTTAACGTCAGAAGCCTCGCTGCTTCTACCATCGTGCCCATGTCGGCGAGCATCAACTGAATGGCCTGATGCTGCGCCAAGGGAACACGGAATTGAATACGTTCTTTGGCATACTTCAAGGAAACATCCAGAGCCCCTTGAGCGATTCCCACGGCCTGAGCCGCAATACCAATTCGACCATTATCCAGGGCCGCCATGGCAACCTTGAATCCTTCGCCTTCCCGGCCTAAGAGGTTGGTCTTCGACAATCGACAATCGTTCAAGATGATCGAGCTGACGGGATTGGCACGCATGCCGCAATTATTCTCAAGGAGACCCACCTCGAATCCAGGGGTGCCTCGCTCCACAAGAATGGCACTGAAGCCTTTCTTGACATTACCTGGATCCACCGATGTGAAGAGGATTAAGATGTCAGCCACCCCGCCGTTGGTGACGAATATCTTATTGGCATTGACAATGTATGAGTCACCCTCCCTGAGGGCAGTCGATTCTATGGCCATGGCGTCTGAGCCAGCATTGGGCTCGGTTAAACAAAATGCCCCGATCTTTTCGCCAGCCACCAAAGGAGAAAGGAATTTCGCCTTCTGTTTGTCATTTCCGAATCGACTGATGGGGTGAACCACAACGCCATTGTGTACGGCTAACATCAGCCCCATGGAGGCGCATACGCGGGAAATCTCCTCAATCACAAGGCAATACGAGATGGAGTCCGTCTCAGCACCGCCGTATTGCCTGGGAGCCTGGATGCCGAAAAGGTTGAGTGGTCCCATCTTCTCCACCGTTTCCCAGGGAAAACGACCTTCTTCGTCGATCTCCTTCGCGATGGGAGTGAGCTCAGCCTTGGCGAATTGCCGCGCCATCCGCCGTAGTTGTTTCTGCCTTATCGAAAGAGTCAGGTCCAAATCCCTCACCTCAGCCCAAAACGAAACATCGACGTATCAACCGAAGGTCAAAATTATAACATGAATGTCCAACGGAAGTAAAAAAGGAAGAAGTTCGAACTGGGCAGGTGATGCTAAATCTGCCAGCTCTTCATCGGAACAGGAATATTCCCTAATTCTTTCTCTTGAGCTTTTGAAGCAAAAACTGACAGTGTTCACCCGGAAAAACTGCATGGGGAGGCAGTTTCAAGTGGCTTTATGAGAGGGATTAAGTCCAAAAACTGTTTCAATATCCTGGCGGTTGCACCCCAGATCGTATGTTTTCCGTATTGGTAAGCATAGACGATCTCCTTCTGACCCCCTCGGAAGATCTCCCTTTCACTGAAACAATTTCCGTCGAGCAAGGAGGAAAGAGGCACTTCGATCAATTCCGAAATCTCCCTCTCGCTTACCTTAAATGGATAGGGATAGGGGAAGAGGCCAATAATCGGGGTAACGATGAACTCAGTAATGGTCACGATGTCATCTAATAACCCGATAACCTGAATGTCACTCTCTCTGAGACCGATCTCCTCATGGGCCTCCCGGAGTGCAGTGTTGATCAATTCCAAATCTTCTTCGTCAACGACCCCTCCGGGAAAAGAGATCTCGCCTTTGTGATACTTGACCTGATCCGATCTCTTGGTGAAGAGAAGATGGCAATCTTCTCCTTTCTTAAAGAGGGGGACAAGAACCGCCGCATGCGAAAACGGGGGATGCTCAATCACCGTTCTCTGCCTTGAGGACAGCGTGTTCCTTATCTGTTCAATGAAATCTTTCTCGCAATAGTCCATGTCAAAATACACTCAAATCCCCCCCAACCCCCCTTTGCTAAAGGGGGGAGCGGGGGGGGGGTAGCCAATGGGGGTGCTATGATACCTCTTTCATAAACTCATCAAGGGTCATGATCCTTAATAAAGGTGAGAGGGCAAAATCCCGGTAGAGATTGAGACAATCCTGATGAAACTCCTTGCTTCGGCTGGCTGAGCAGTCTTCTAAAAGAACAACTGAAAAATCGTGACTGAGACCATCCATCGCCGTCATCAAGACACAGACTTCAACTGTAACGCCTGTGACGACGATCGTGTCAACCCCAAGGGTGCGAAGCGTCTGATCCAGGTCGGTCTTGAAGAAGGCACTAAATCGCCTCTTGGGCAAGACGATATCTGCGGGGTCCGGCTTCAACTCATTTACAACCTCCGCACCTTCTGTTCCACGAAGTGAATGAACCTTCATCCGGCCTCGAAAGATGAAATCCCCTTGCAGGAAGCTATCGCAGGCGAAGACGATGGGGAATCTCCTTTCTCGGCTTTCCCGTAAGAGTTTCTGAAGATTCGGTATAATCCCTTTTCCTTCTTGGTAGTATGGATTCCGAGGGCTTTCCTTCAAGTTATCGTTCAACATATCGACGACAATGATTGCCGGTCGCATGAATTCCGCCTCCTTCGATAGAAAACAACCTCATTCAAAACATCCCCTTCCTTGGCGGGAAGGGATGATGATGAGGGAGAAAGATTGATACCTACCCTCACCGCAACCCTCCCCCTTGAGAGACTGTGTCGTAATCGAAAACCAAGGGAGAGAGGCAGTCGGGTTCCAAAGCTTTAGAATGCGGGTCTTTTAGGTTATGAGAAATCGTCTCTTGCACAAAATGGAATGTATTCATACCCTTGACAAGCCGGAATCCGAACGGTTAAAGGTTACCGCTCTAAATCTTTTCCACCCAACCACCTCTCCCCCTCTTCGAAAAAGTTGGTTTTTTCACATTGTGACACAGCCTCTGATGGGAGAGGGTTGCGGTGTCCCATCATGAGAAATTAGGGTGAAATTTGCAATCTGTAGACCCTCAGGGCGTTTTCAGTGGTTATCTCGGCTACCTTTTCAAAAGAAACCTTCTTCACCTCTGCCAGGCTTTGTGCCGTATATCGAACATAACTTGGTTCATTCCGCTTGCCTCGGAAAGGGAGGGGGGTCAAGAAGGGAGCATCGGTCTCGACGAGAAGTGATTCCAATGGAATTCGACTGATGGTCTCTCTAAAACCCTCCGCATTCTTAAAAGTGATGCTTCCGGGGATAGAGATAAAAAACCCCATATCCATGCAGGCTTTTGCCATTTCATAATCCCCGGAAAAACAATGGATAATTCCCCCGCACTCTTCTGCTCTCTCCGATTTCAATATCTCCAGCGTATCTTGGTGGGCCTCTCGATCATGAATCACAACGGGAAGCCGTAACTCCTTCGCTAATCCGATCTGCTCCCTGAATCTCTTCAGCTGAAGATCGCGTGGCGAGAGGTTTCTGAAAAAGTCCAGACCGATTTCCCCATAGGCTTTCACCTTCGCATTTCGACAGAGGTCCCTCAACGTTGGATAGGTCTGGTCGTCGATCTCCTTTGCATTGTGAGGATGAACGCCCAGAATCGCATAGATCCTAGGGTGTGAATCGGCAATCTCAAGAGCCCTCTTCCAATCCTTCTTCTCTGTTCCGACCGTGAAGATATATTCAACTCCTGATGCTTTCGCCCTCTGAATGACGGACTCTAGATCCTTGCTGAACTCTGGCATTTCTAAATGGGCATGGGAATCGATGAGCATCATCCGAAAATCAATTTCAAATATCAAATTCCGCACGAAGTGATGAACCGAAGGTGAATCAATGTTAAAGGAATGTCAAAATCCGAATCTCAAATGATTTTACAGGCAATCGTCTCTTGAACTTTGGCATTTATTTGAACTTTAACATTTGACATTATTTTTTTATTTCTTGCTGCCGGTGGCTTTCACTTGATTGAAATAATCCACCAATCCCTTAGCCACCTCTTTTGAGCGAATGACGACGGAGACCTCGTTGTTATTCGTCAGCGCATAGTAGGTCCAGTTCGTGCTTCCCAATAGAATGAGGTTTCCGTCGACTACCATGCATTTTGCATGGGTCGTTTTGGAGAGGGGATCATAGATGACATGTACTCCCCCCTCAGATAAAATCCTTCCAGTGTGGCGATTTCGTTTGGTCGTCCGATCCTCCCCTTCTTTTACTTCTAAGATCACCTCAACCTTCACTCCTCGATTTCCTGCACTCATGAGCTCCCTGACAAGAAGGTTGGAAGGAGTCATTGGATATTCATCATAATATCCCATCTCAAACATCATCACCAGAATTGAATGTTTGGCCCCCTGGATCATTTTCTTTGCGATTTGAAAGTACTGATCATTCAACACCAACTGGACATCGTCTGCTGGAAGACTGGAAGATTGTGGAGGGTAGAAAGTGGAAAGTGGAAAAAGAAATAAAAGAGCAAGGATAACTTTCTTCATTGATTTTATTCCTCTTTGGAAGCTGCGCGCCGGAGACGGTCCATGATCGCCCTGCCTAATCCAATTTCCGGGATCGGAGTGGCTACAATAAGATCCAAATTCAACGCATCCAGTCGCCGGATGGCTGCAAACAAATTGGCCGCTGCTTCTCGAAGATCCCCCTTCTTTGAAAGAACCTCCATAGGGTGGAGTTTTAAGTTATTCTGGGGTTCCTGAAACAACAACAGGCCAATATTCTTATCTTTATAGAGGCCGAGGTTCTTTTCACTCCATTCGAGGACAATTGGCGTTCGGGGGGCGTAGTGCTTCAACAACATTCCAGGGGCAGTAGGTTTGTCTTCGAACGGACTGGTTTCAACCCTTCCAATGATGGATTCGATCTCCTCCATCGATACCCCACCATGCCTTAATACCATCGGCTTCTCTTCCAAAAAAGAGACGATGGTGGATTCCACTCCCACGGGGCAGGGTCCTCCATCCACAATCAGATCAACCTGATCACCCAGTTGATCCCGGACATGGTCCGCCGTGGTTGGACTTAGGTAGCCGAAAGGATTGGCGCTCGGTGCGGCAATGGGACATTCACATTCTTTGATCAAAGCAAGAGCCATGGGATGATTGGGCATACGAATGGCTAACGTAGGAAGGCCGGCAGTTACAATATCAGGAATATTCTCTTTCTTTAAAAGAACTATCGTAAGCGGCCCAGGCCAGAATCTTTCTATCAATTTCTTGGCATTCGACGGAGTCTCTTTGGCTAACTTCTTCACATCGGCCGGATTGGTTACATGGACGATTAACGGGTCGAAATAGGGCCTTTTCTTGACCTCAAACACCCGAGCTACGGCAAAGGGGTTAAAGGCATCCGCCCCCAAGCCATAAACCGTCTCTGTGGGAAAGGCAACGATCCCTCCTTTCTTGATAATTTCTGCTGCTCGACGAATTGCCTGATTATCACTCATCGGGCTTTTTTCTTCTTTATGGCTCTTGATTTTTCTACTAAGAACTTCTTCGTCTTAGATCTAAAGTCTCCCAACTTCCTAGCTATTTCAGGATATTTGATCGAAAGGATTTCACAGGCCAGATAGGCTGCATTCTTTGCTCCATCAATCCCCACGGTAGCCACAGGAACCCCAGGGGGCATTTGGACAGTGGAATAAAGGGCATCCGCTCCGTTAAGAGCCCCTGATTTTATGGGGACACCGATGATGGGAAGAGTCGTATGGCTGGCCAGGGCACCCGCGAGATGGGCCGCCATCCCAGCCCCCGCGATCAACACTTCAATTCCACGTTTCCTTGCTGTCTTGGCGTACCGAGCGGTTCTTTCGGGAAGTCGATGGGCTGAGCTGATTTCCAATTCATAGGGGATGCCCATCCCCTTTAAGACCTCTGCCGCCTTTTCCATGATCGGCAGATCGCTCTCACTTCCCATCAGAATTCCAACCAAAGGCTTTTTCATAAGAACATCTCCTTTATGAATCTGAGCTAAAGCCTTGAGTTACGTGACTTAGCCTTTCAGGGCTGATCTCTTTTATTTTAAAAAATTGGCAAGAAATTCACAAGAAAATAAGAAGCCCTATCGAGCAGAAATGGAGAGGGTTCCATGAAAAAACATCTACGCAAAAAGCAGACATACTGGCAAGGAGCAACATCGTCGTAACTTGCTACGGTCCCGTTGCCGACTTGCCAAAGAAGAAATTGATGATGGGGTGGAGAACAAAACGAATGGCCCGAAAGAGGACCTTAAGGATTAGAACTAGCGGTTTGAGGAGCCAATCAAGGAGCTCGTTGACGTTAGCCATGCCCTCGGCCACCCAATTGAACACAGGCTGGAGGATGTGCAGGGGTTTGACGTGAGCATAGACCACGAACAAGATGAGGGTGCCGGCGGAAATCGTAAACTTCAAGGCGCTGCTAAACTCGATGCCGGCAAACTCGTCTAATAACAACTCTGCGCCGATGTTGAAGACCACCAGGTAAGCCGCTGGTTTGAGGATGGGCTCCCTGAGAATCATCCATGTGAATATGCCCGCTGCAAAGCGCATGGTGAGGATACCCATAAACACGCCAAACATGACAATGTAAAGGTTATCAGAAAGTGCGACCACTGCCACGACATTATCAAGGGAGAAGGCCAAATCGGCTAACTCGACGGCGATGACCACACTTCAGAAGCCTTTGCCCTCTACCCTCTTGGTTCTGACCTGATCTGCCTCGCCCGATTCTGGTTCACCCAGATTCTCAAAAGCGAGTTTAATAAGATAAGCTGCACCCAGGAGCTTAAGATAGGGATTGTGAATGACAAAATTGGCTAGAACAAGCATGAGGCCACGACCAAGATAGGCGCCCAGGAGCCCTACCTTGAGGGCAGCAGATCGTTGCCCACCCAAGAGCCGGTGGACCGGAGGTCCGAGGGACTTGAGTGGGCCGGACCAAGGCACCATGTCCTTTGCTGGAAGGACAGATACCAAAGCACCCAAAACAGCGGCGTTGTCAATGGAGAGAATGCCCTCCAAGAAGATCACCTGGACAATGATATAAAGGAAATTCAAATCAAACTGCATTTGTCTTCCTTTTTGTAGATTTTCATCTTATTGTTTTGGATGGCTCGAAAGGCTACCGCAAAGTTAAACGCTCGTGTATCCTATACAAGATGGAATTTTAAGCCAAAAAGTGTCCTGAGTTTCCATAACCTAGGGCTCATGCTTCCACGCGGAAGGGACACCAGAAATGAGATGGAGCAAATCCTTGCTGGATTACTTCTTATCCTCTCAGGTCCGCCCATTCAATTCAAGGGAGGCGGGAAATAGACTTCCCCGCCTCCCTGGGATCTTATTTACAGGCACTATTAAGAGGCAAAATCAAACGGATCGCTTAAATAATCCCCAACCCCCTGAGGATCGAGAGCATGACCGCTGCAGCCAGGACAGAACCGACTTGGCCACCGGTATTGGCCCCCATGGCGTGCATCAGCAGGTAGTTCTTCTTGTTGTACTTTTGCCCCTCCTTCTGTACCACCCTCGCTGACATAGGATAAGCTGAAATCCCGGCAGCTCCGATTAATGGATTCACTTTCCCCCCTGTGACCACTTTCAATATTTTCCCAAAGATCACTCCGCAAGCCGTATCGAGGCAGATCGCGACAAAACCCAGGGCCAAGACCATCAAGGTTTGGGGAGTGATAAAGACTTTCCCATTCATCGTGGCCCCAATGGCGATCCCCAAAAGAAGGGTAACGATATTGGCAATCTCATTTTCCGAAGCCCGAGTCAGCCGACTAACGACCCCACACTCCCTCATAAAATTTCCCAGCATCACCGTTCCCAGGAGGATTAACCCCTTCGGTGCAATTAAACCTCCAACGATTGTAACAACCAGGGGGAAGAGCAGTTTCGTCGTTTTCGAAACAGACTTTTTCACCACTCCCATATTGATCACCCGCTCCTCTTTCGTCGTCAGCCACCTCATAATCGGCGGCTGAATGAGGGGAACCAGAGACATATAGGAGTAAGCCGCTACAGATATGGCACCCAATAGATGAGGAGCATATTGCGAGGAGACATAGATGGCGGTTGGGCCGTCACAAGCACCGATGATCCCGATGGAGACCGATTCCTTCTGTGTGAAACCCAAAATCAGAGCCAGAGCCAGGGTTAAGAAGATTCCAAACTGTCCTGCCGCTCCCAGGAGAAAGATCTTTGGATTCTCCATAAGAGGACCGAAGTCCGTCATGGCCCCGATACCGACAAAAATGAGAAGTGGGAACACCTCCGTTATCACGCCTGAATCATAGATGATCCTGAGAAACCCTCCTTCTTCCATCAATCCTGCCAATGGGATATTCACTAAAATGCATCCAAACCCAATAGGAACAAGGAGCACAGGTTCAATATCTTTTTTGATCGCAAGATAGAGAAGTACGAGACCAACAACGATCATGACCGGATTTGACCAATGAAGGTTGGCAAATCCGTCAACGAGTCCGTATAACGCTTTTCCAATCGTTCCAATCATCGCTCATTCCCCCTTTTCCAAGACTATTTCCCTCCTTCCTCTTTTTTGTAAGGAAAGAATTTCTTGAGAATATTCATGCAGAAACCCAAGATCCAAAGGGTGAGAAGTGTGCCTCCCATGCCTACGACAACCATTGTGAATCCGAATGTCCAATTATCCATGTTGAGATACCTCCTGGTATCATATGGAGGTCATGACTTAACAAGGATGACCTCGCTTTTTATAGATTGAAGTGAATCACCAAACTAAAGGCATGGAGGGGACCTCCAGAAAGGAGATACCCCCTGAAAGCGGGAAAGCAAAAAAGATAAAGGGCTCTTCAATTGAAAGAAAAATTTAACTTGATCGACATAATAAGATGAGAATCTTAAATCGAACCATAAATTGTGATCGATAGAAGGACCATCTTTTTCTGATTTTGTAACGACGGCGTCCTCGCAAATTAACCCATTGATGCCAATGACCCGATCCGTTTGAAATAGAGGAAGATTAGGGGGTAGAAAAAGAACCAGTAGGAATTGAATCCATTTCATATTTCGAGATCTTATATTAGCAATACCGATTCACCTTATATCATTCCCTTTTTCAAAAAAGCAAGAGAAAAATGTGATTTTTTTGCCAAGGAAATGAAAAATAAATTCCCTTAACTTTCAATCAGTTAACTTGTGCTGTTTTTTCCTGTTTTGAAATTCCCTGGCTTGGTACATGAAGGCTTCAAGGCGGGTTAAGGTGTTGGTTTGCTCCTGCCCATCATAGGCCATGTTGAGGATGGGGACATTACCATTTTCTTCCCCATATCGTTTAAGCAGGGTGCTAACAATCGTCCCAGGCATGCAGGTAAATGGCATGATATTGACAATTCCACTGGCACCCCTTTTGGCAAAATCGATCGTCTTTCCTACAGAGAGGATTGCTTCACCCTCAAAAGAGGCGTCCAGGTATGGTTTCGCTTTCCTAAAAATCGAATGGGTTCGGGGTTCACCGAAGTTCCTAAGATGACCTTTAAATATTTTTTCCAAGTGATGCTCGTCCTTCTTCTGATAATAGTCTGTCAGAAAAACTTTCAAAAGGTTGGAGAACGACCTCGTTTTAAGACTCTTCTTCTTGGCAATGGTGTTGACATAAAGAATCCATTCCGTCAAAGGGGCGATCCACGCCTCCCCCTCGAACTGCTCAATCTTTCGGATGACATTTTCATTCGCAAACCGATTGAGACGGACAAAAATCTCTCCGACAATTCCGATGAGAGGTTTTGTTCCCGGATTATCTACTTCGACCTGACTGAAAACCTCGATGCTCTTTTGCAGAGTTTCTTCCAAATCGTCTCCCTTGAGGATCGCTTCACAGACTTTCCTTAGAGCGTCCTGATAGACCTGGTCCGTTTTCCCCTTTTCCTTCTCATACGGTCGGGTCTCCAAGAGTTTCTTCATCAAGAGATCGACGGCGACAATCCCCTGCCATCCGAGGCGGGTGAATTGAGAGCCCATGATGCCCAGATCACGATAAAGCGTCTCATCCTGATTGGGCGAGTAAATGGGGACATTGCGAAAACCTAAATCATCCAGGACAACCCGATGGAAGCGATGGTATTGACCAAATCGACATGGCCCGTTACCCGAGGGCATGAAGAAAGCGGCTCGCGAGTGATCGAAATGAGGATCCTTAACCAGCTTGACCATATCTCCGGTCGTCAGGATGCAAGGATAACACTCTTTGCCTGAAGTGAGTTTTCTTCCCCAATAGAGGGTTTCTTCGTTTGATTCCGGGAAGACGTCGGCCTCCACGCCGCATGCCCGGAAAGCCGCTGCCACCGGAAACGAGTGGTCGCACATATAGGGGATGTAGATCTTCTTTGTACGGTCCGTCTTTGCCCTCTCTCTCTTAGCAGGAAGGACCTTTTTCGCCTCAACGTTTTTCAAACTGTCCAAGAAGGCTTCGCACCGTGTGATCGCCCCTGCATCGGCGCTGTGCTCATCAATTTCTAATTGAAGATAGGGCTTGCCTTTGGACAAATCCCTGAAGAAGTGGCTAATGAATGAATCCGGGCCGCAGCCAAAATTAGTGATATAGACCGCATAAAGTCGGGGGTCTTCCCTAATGATCTTTCCAGCGGCTAATATCCTCTGGCCGTACCGCCAATACATCTCCTGAATCTCACCCGTAGGAGGGACGGATTCTAGAGGGAGGAAGTCCATAGGAATGGGAAGGACTCCTAAATCTCGCAATTTTTTTGGAATCTCGAGATTGACCCCGGAGTCACAGGAATTGTAAGGCCTCCCCACGATCACCATAACCCTGTCATTGGGGTCACCCTGATCCAGGACTTCTTTTCCGCGATTGAGCATGGATTGATAGAATAGGGCTTGGAATCTTTCTGCCTTCCCCAGGGCCTTTCTCAGCCGCTTCGACCCTCGATCGAGGGATTTTCCGAATTCGACCAACTCCTTCTCCAGATATTCTCTCTCAAACCCGAAGTGAAGGACGGGTTGAAGTATGCTCGCATCGCTCTTTTTAAAATCAATGGCTGAAGGAACGGCGTAGGGGAAGGATTGGGCATAAGGGCATGCCGAACTATTGGGAATCTCAGGATGAGAGGGTTTAAGATTGACAATGCTCGGGAGGAAAATCTTCTTAACCCCTTTCTCCAAAAGGTTGAGGACATGGCCGTGGCTCACTTTAATGGGGAAGCAGGTTTCAGCGACCACATTCTCCACTCCTTTTCGGATCAGTTCTTTGTTCGTCACGTCGGAGAGAACCACCCGGTAACCTATTTCCGTAAAGAATGCCTTCCAGAAAGGAAACATCTCGTGGAAATAGAGTATTCTGGGTATCCCAATCTCTGGGGCATCAGATGGAAGTTGTTCCTCTCCTTCATAGGGAGCCAAGAGCATCTTTTCTCTCTCTACAAAGAGATCGGGGATGTCCGAACCCTTGGTCCGTTTGATCACATCGTATTTCTCACATCGGCTCCCGTAAAAAAGAGGTTTTTCTCCTTCGACACTCACCTTTCGAATGAGACAGAGATTGGAACAACCTTTGCACTCAAAAGATGTCTGTTCATAACGGCGTTGACTCAGGTCAAATCCTTTGAAACCCGATCGCTCCCATGTCCTTTCTTCCATGGCCAGAATGGCGACACCAATCGCTCCCGTTACATCATGATTCTGAGGAACAATGATCTCCTTGCCCAGGACCTTCTCAAAGGCAGCCACGACTCCCTTATTGAAAGCCGTGCCGCCTTGGAAAAAGATACGATTTCCAATACGGCGGTCCCCGACCACACGATTGAGATAGTTCTGAACGATGGAGTAGCTGAGCCCGGCGATGAGGTCGTCTTTTTCGGCCCCCATTTGCTGGTGATGCACCAGATCAGACTCGATGAACACAGTACATCGCTCCCCCATCCTTACCGGCTCCCCGGCAGAGAGGGCAAGGGTCCCAAATTCTCCTTTGATGGAGACATCCAGTTTCTCAGCCTGCTCTTCTAGAAAAGATCCCGTCCCGGCGGCACAAACCTTGTTCATCTCAAAATCGATCACAACCCCGTTGTCAATGCTGATATATTTTGAGTCCTGTCCGCCAATCTCAAAGATGGTGTCCACCCTTGGATCAATGTAGATGGCTGCGGTGGCCTGAGCAGTAATCTCATTTCGCACCAAGTCTGCCCCCACAAAATCTGCCGTGAGGTAACGACCTGAGCCAGTTGTTCCGACCCCTTTGATCTCTACACGGTCCCCGATCTCCTCACCGATCTCCTGAAGTCCGATGCGAACCGCCTCGATGGGCCGGCCTGCTGTCATCAGATAGCTTTTTGCAAGAACCCTCTTTTCACGGTCAATGATAACCAAATTGGTGCTGATGGAGCCTACATCCAACCCCAGATAAGCCTCGATCTTTTCTCCCCCTAAACCCTCGACCTTATTCCCTTCCACAGTGATGAGGAAGGGAAGAAATGGGGGTGAAATGAGATGATGGGCGGAGAGAGAAAGGGGTGTTAAGGAGGCCTGTTCTTCTCTACGATCTTGGAGATATTGATTGAGGCGGTGGAGGCCATTCCATTCCTTTTTGCTTCGCTTGTCTTCTTGAACCACTAGGATGGAACCGATGGCTCCCATCGAAGCAAAATGCTTTGGAACGATCAGTTCTCCGTCGGAAAGCTCCAATACATCCAAAAAGGCTTTCCGCATCCCCTCATTGGCTGCTACTCCTCCTTGAAAGGAGATGGGCTTCCGAAAGATTTTTCCCTTCCCGATGTTACTCTTGAAGTTTCTGGCCAAGGCATAACAGAGGCCAGCCACGATGTCATAATCCGGCGTGGCGATCTGTTGAAGATGGATCATATCCGATTTGGCGAAGACACTGCATCGGCCTGCAATGCGCGGGGGGTTGCTTGATTTCAGACCGAGCTGCCCAAATTCCTCAATGGTCAGGCCCAATCGGCTGGCCTGCTGGTCGAGAAAGGATCCGGTGCCGGCGGCGCAGAGGGTATTCATCGAGAAGTCTTTGATCTTGAAGCGACCTTCCTCTGCTTGGACGAGAATCAGTTTGGAATCTTCCCCCCCAATATCAATGATCGTCCTGACCTGCGGATAGAAATACTGAACCGCCTTGGCCTGGGCAATAATCTCATTGATGAAATTTCCCCCCAAGAGCTCGGAGAGGAGTTTCCCCCCGGTGCCAGTAAAAGAGACGGAATGAAATTGTTCGACAGGAATCCGCTGAAGAACCTCCTCCAGGACCGTCTGAACGGTCAGAAGGGGTTGTCCCTTGATGCGCGTGTAGTGTTCCTCCAGCACATCCCGATGGTCGTCCAAGATCACGGTATTTGCGCTGACGGATCCGACATCAATGCCTAAATAAAGTGACTTCATCGCCTTACGCCCAAACCCCTGTAGATAGAGACTCTTAAAATTCTAATCCATCTAAATTCGACTTTTCAAGTTTAATTTTTTCTGCCCCTTCTACATAACTGCACTCTTTTCAAAATTGCCATAAAATTAAATTTTTGGTATAAATAGCCCAAGTTCTGGGTGTGGTTGAGATTTTTTTAAAGCCAGGAATGGCAGAATCCTTAGGAACCGTACGATTGCTCTTCCGAGAACTTTAGGGTTGTCCAGAAAATTCTTCTGGAAGAATCTGGATGAGCTGAATGCAACTGACCGACTACCACGCCAAATACTTCGCTCACGAGCTGACCAAACGATGCCCCTCTGACAGTACTGAGAAATTGGCCGGTGCCTTGGTGGATGCCCAGGTCGATCTCAACCCCCATCAGATAGAAGCTGCCTTGTTTGCATTCAAGTCCCCTCTGTCAAGGGGCGCCATGCTCGCCGATGAGGTCGGTTTGGGCAAAACTATCGAGGCCGGACTTGTCCTCTCGCAGAAATGGGCCGAACGGAAGCGCAGGGTTCTGATCATCACCCCATCCAATCTTCGCAAACAGTGGCATCAGGAACTGCAGGAGAAGTTCTTTTTGCCATGCCGTATCCTTGAAACAAAGTCTTACAATGACCTGGCGCGGGAGGGAGATACCCATCCCTTTGAAGGGGATGACATCGTTATCTGTTCCTATCAGTTTGCGCGAAAGAAGGCGACGGAGATCAGCCAGATTCATTGGGATCTGGTGGTCATTGATGAGGCCCACCGCCTTCGTAACGTGTATAAGCCGCCAAATGTGATTGCCAACGCACTCAAAGAGGCGTTGAAGGATTCGCCGAAGCTCCTTTTGACGGCCACACCGTTACAGAATTCCTTGCTGGAGCTATTTGGATTGGTGAGTTTCATCGACGCCCATACCTTTGGGGATTTGAAGAGCTTCAGAGAGCAGTTTGCCTACTTGGACGACCGCCGTATCTTTGACGTCCTGAAAACACGCCTAAAGCCCATCTGCTGCCGGACCCTGCGACGTCAGGTCCTGCCTTATGTAAAATTTACTCGGCGCCTGCCAATTGTCCAGCCCTTTACTCCGGAGGAAAGTGAGGATCGGCTTTATAACCTCGTGTCTGAATACCTCCGCCGGGATAACCTACAGGCCCTTCCGGCTAGCCAGCGATCTCTTATGACCCTTGTGCTGCTCAAACTGCTGGCCTCTTCCACCTTTGCTATTGCAGGAGCACTCGACGTGCTGAGCCTTCGCCTGCAGGCACGCTTAAGGAAAGAAGAGGCACAAGCATTGGAAGAACAGCTTGAAACTGATTATGAAGGCCTCGATGAAACGGCTGAAGAGTGGTCAGAAGAGGAGACGGGTACGGCATTGTCGGAGGAGGATCGTAGCGCCATCGAAAAAGAGATTGCCGACCTTGAGGAATTCCGGCAATTGGCCGTTTCAATTGAACACAATGCTAAGGGAAAAGCCCTATTGACTGCGTTGGATATTGCCTTTGCCAAGGCCGCCGAATTGGGCGCAGCACAAAAGGCCGTCATCTTTACTGAATCACGCAGGACGCAGAGCTACCTCCTCCGCGTACTTGCCGATAGTCCCTGGAAAGATGGCATTGTCCTTTTCAACGGTTCAAATAATGATGAAAGATCCCGTGAGATCTATGCTGCATGGCTGAAGCGGTATCAGGGGACCGACCGAGTGACAGGCTCCCGAACCGCAGACTTGCGTTCTGCCCTGGTAGATTATTTTAAGGAACAAGGCCAGATCATGATCTCCACCGAGGCCGGTGCCGAGGGGATTAATCTTCAGTTCTCCTCCCTGGTAGTGAATTACGACCTGCCCTGGAATCCCCAGCGCATCGAACAGCGCATTGGCCGCTGCCACCGCTATGGCCAGCAACATGACGTAGTAGTGGTCAACTTCCTCAACCAGAAGAATGAGGCCGATCAACGAGTCTTTCAGCTTCTCTCTGAAAAATTCAAGCTTTTTGAGGGAGTTTTCGGTGCAAGCGACGAGGTGCTGGGAGCAATTGAATCCGGCGTGGATTTCGAGAAGCGTATTGCCGATATCTACCATCGCTGTCGACGACCAGAAGAGATCAACGCTGCCTTTGACCAGCTTCAGCTTGAATTAACTGCCCAGGTTGACGACACAATGAGGCGGACGCGCCAACAGTTGTTTGAGAACTTCGACGATGAAGTCCGGGAAAAACTCCGGATAAGGGACGAAGATTCCCGCGCCTATCTCAACCGGTTTGAACGGATGCTCATGCAGGTCACTCGCCACGAATTGAATGGACATGCCGAGTTCACAAGTGATTCCTCTTTTAGGCTGAAGTCTTTGCCATTTCCTGGAAACATCCCGCTCGGGCTCTATGAACTTCCCCGACGTTCAGGAGAAGCCCATCTCTATCGGCTCAACCATCCTCTGGCCGAGAGGATTCTCGTTCAGGCAAAATCCCGGCCCCTTCCGCCTTCAGAGATTATTCTTAACCTGAGCGAACACGACGGTAAAGTGACCGTTCTTGAGCCCCTCTTAGACACACCCGGAATTCTAAGCCTGCACCTGTTTACCGTTGAGTCCCTCGACCAGGGGGAAGACTATCTCATCTTTTCCGGCGTAACCGATGAAGGCGTACCCTTACAGGAGGAGGTTATCCGACGTTTTTTCACCTTATCGGCCAAAGTGGGGAATCCTTTATTTGGATCTCCTGAAGATCCAATCCTTGAGTCAGAAATCAATGCACACAAGGAGTTAATTCAACAGGCCATATCCCGACGTAATGCGGCCATTTTTGAAACTGAAGCCCAGAAGCTCGACGGTTGGGCGGATGACCTGAAGATCGGCCTTGAGCAGGAAATAAAGGAGCTTGACCGGCAAATCAAGGAAGCCCGCCGCACAGCTACCGCCGCACTCACACTGGAAGACAAGTTGGCGGGACAGAAACAGGTTAAGGCGCTTGAGCAGCAACGCAATGCCAAGCGCCGTGCCTTATTTGATGCCCAGGATGAAATTGACCGTCAGCGTGAACGCTTGATCGCTGACATTGAGGGCAAGTTGGAGCAGCGCACATCTCTTACTGAGTTGTTTAGGGTCCGCTGGAAACTCGAATGATGAACCGCTCTATTAACTCGGGGCTGAGAAAGGTGAACTGGCTCAGATTGGATGCGAGGAACCCCGTCGAATGAATGAACGAATCCGGCAGATGGATTTGTGGATGCAGGCCAAAGAAAACGAGCATTTCGAGTTCAAGGAGGCGAAACAGCGTTACGATTTCGAGGAGCTTTTGAAGTATTGCGTGGCCCTCGCAAATGAGGGTGGGGGGAAGATAATTCTTGGGGTTACTGATAGGATGCCTCGTCGCGTCACCGGCACGCAGGCTTTTGAGAACCTTGAACGAACAAAGGCAGGCTTGACCGAGCGTATACGTCTCAGGATTGATGCTGAGGAAATAATACATCCAAATGGGAGAGTGCTCGTCTTTCATGTCCCACCCCGGCCTATTGGTGTACCGGTTCATTATGGAGGACGTTACTTTATGCGATCGGGTGGAAACTTGGTGCCTATGTTGCCCGACATGCTAAAGCGGATCTTCGATGAATCAGGTCCAGACTTTACTGCGGAGGTCTGCCCCAAAGCTACAATTGATGATCTCGCTCCCTCGGCCATTGAAGATTTACGTAATCGGTGGGTTAGGAAATCAAAGAACGAAAAATTGCACAGTTTGGATTTCGAGCAGTTGCTATGTGATGCGGAGCTCGTTGTGTCCGAGGGAGTAACGTATGCCGCCATGGTCCTTTGTGGGAAAAAAGAAGCCTTGGGGAGACTTCTCGCTCAGGCTGAGGTGATTTTTGAATATCGTTCGAGTGATGTCTCCGGTCCGGCACAGCACCGCGAGGAGTTCCGTCAGGGGTTTTTCTCTTTCTATGACGACTTATGGAAGCTCATCAATCTCAGGAATGATAAACAGCATTTTCAGGATGGTTTGTTCATATGGGATATCTCGACCTTCAATGAATCAGCAGTCCGTGAAGCGATACTGAATGCAATCAGTCATCGCGACTACCGGATGGGAGGATCTGTTTTCATCCGCCAGTTTTCAAGACGCCTGGAGATTGTAAGTCCAGGTGGATTCCCAACCGGGATCACACCGGAGAATATTCTTTGGGAACAGGCCCCTCGCAATCGCCGGATCGCAGAAACTTTAGCTCGGTGTGGCCTTGTGGAGCGTTCCGGCCAAGGTATGAACCGTATTTATGAGGTCTGTATAAGAGAAACCAAATCAAAGCCCGATTTCACTCATACTGATGCCTACCATGTCTGGTTGACACTCCATGGCGAGGTTCAACACCCTGAATTCCTCCGTTTTCTTGAGAAACTCGGTAATGAACGGCTTGAGTCATTCACGACGCAAGACCTTCTGGTCATTGATAACGTCTTTCGGGATGAGCCCGTGTCCGATTGTTTCAGGGAAAATCTGCTGCGACTTGTCGATAGCGGAGTGATCGAACAAATCAGCCGGGGACGCGGTACCCGCTACGTCTTATCTCGCCAATTTTATGAATTTATAGGTAAAAGAGGAACGTATACAAGAAAAAAAGGATTAGATCGGGAAACCAATAAGAGCCTGCTTGTGAAACACATCCATGACAATCAGGAACATGGCTCCAGGATGGAGGAGTTTCGTGAGGTTCTGCCTAGTCATTCCCGAAACCAGATTCAATTTCTTTTAAGGGAATTGGTAAAAGAAGCCAAAATTCATGTTCACGGGAAAACATTGGGGGCCCGCTGGTACCCGGGACCGCAAACTTCCGACTGCAATCATTTAACTGAGAAGCAATAGACCTTTGAGTTACTGGACGCGAATGGAATCTATAACCACTTGTTTTATTAACGATTTGTTAATTTTATTTGAATTAGGGGTTTGCTGAAAATTCAGCAGTTTGGAAGCAATTTAGAAGCAATTTGCAAGCAATTGGTCCTTCAAAACAAATACGATCAATAAGGAGGGCGTTGTTTTGGCAAGAAGTTCATTTGAGGGGTAATAAAAAAGGCCCTTGCGGGCCTCGATGGCTACGCCATCCACCTCCGAATGATCGGATTGTTTATATAATGGACAAATCCTTTTAATATGTCAAGCATTTTCTAAATCGGACTGTCGGGAAATCGTGCAACAGCTTGTAACGAAGAACAAGGTATTGCGCCAATGGCTATCAAACAAAAACTCGAACTGACTTGGATTGGGAAGGAGAACCGGCCACGGCTGGAGCCGCGCATTCTTCTTGAAGACCCGGATAGGTCCTATCACACTCCGCACCGAGTGACAGACCAAGATATCTACGAAAATGGTCTTATCTTTGGAGATAACCTCCTCGCTCTTAAAGCACTGGAGCAAGGATTTACGGCTAAGATTAAAAGCATTTATATAGATCCACCCTACAACACTGGTAGCGCATTTGAGCATTATGAAGATGGCATTGAGCATTCGACGTGGCTTTCACTCATGCGTGAGCGCCTCGAATTGCTGCAGAAACTTCTGCGGGAGGACGGCACAATTTGGGTATCTATTGATGATAACGAATGCCATTACCTCAAAGTATTGATGGATGAGATCTTTGGCCGCAACAACTTTCTAACAACGATTTGTTGGGAAAAGATTTACACGCTCAAGAACACAGCAAAGCACTTTTCTGAAATGCATGATTTTATTTTGGTCTATGCAAAGAATATTGAGCACGTATCATTGTCTCTGTTAGAACGTGGAGAAAAGCAGAATGTTGGGTTTAAGAACCCTGATAATGATTCAAGAGGACCTTGGATCGATAGTGCGATGCATGGTCGTAATTTCTACAGCAAAGGTTCCTATTCTGTCACAAGCCCTTCGGGAAAAATTTTCCAGCCGCCGCCTGGCCGATATTGGACAGTATCGAAGGAGAACTTTCACGCACTTGACCAAGAAAAACGAGTCTGGTGGGGGAAAGGAGGGTCAAATGCTCCGCGAAAGAAAACATTCTTGAATGAAGTTCGACAAGGTGTCGTCCCTGGAACGATTTGGTTTTACAAGGAAGCTGGCCAGAATGCAGAGGCAAAGAATGAGATCAAAGCTCTATTTGCGGAGACCAGTGAGATTTTTATTACACCTAAGCCCGAGAAACTGATTAAACAGATACTGACCATTTCAACGCAACCGGGTGATTGGGTTCTCGATTCGTTTGCAGGAACAGGGACTACTGGTGCGGTGGCGCACAAGATGGGGCGGCGGTGGATCATGGTGGAGTTAGGGGAACACTGTCACACCCACATTATCCCGCGTATGAAGAAAGTTATTGATGGCACGGACACGGGTGGGATCACGGAGGCCGTCGGCTGGAAGGGTGGTGGGGGATTTCGATACTACCGGCTGGGTCCTTCTTTGCTCGAGAAGGACCGGTTTGGTAATTGGATCATCAACAAAAAGTATAATGCCGCCATGCTTGCCGGGGCTATCTGTAAGCTGGAAGGGTTCACCTACGCGCCAAGCGAAGAAGTTTATTGGCAGCATGGCCATTCCACTGAGAATGATTTTATCTACGTTACCACTCAAACGCTGACCCGTGAACAATTCCAGAGGCTTTCGGACGAGGTTGGCGAGGGCCGGAGCTTGCTTGTCATGTGCGGCGCTTTCCGTGTAAAAAACCTTGATGATTTCCCTAACCTCACGGTCAAAAAAATTCCCAAGGCTGTGATGAACCGTTGCGAGTGGGGAAAGGACGACTACAGCCTCGAAATTAAGAACCTTCCGTTCAAGCCCATTGAAGAAACGTCCGAAAGAGAAACCATGCAAGGGGATCGACTTGTGAAGGGAAAAAATGACAAACAGACATCGCTCTTTAGTTTCGACGGGAAAGGAAAATCGAAATGAACAGAGAAGTCAATGTCATTGCCAATCGCTTGAGTCTCCGCCCGCCTCAACGTGAATCCCTGGAGATTCTCGACAGGGTTTGCGATATCATCCCCCTTGAGAAAAACACTGGCATCGTGCAGGCACTCCGGGTAATTCAGGCGGAATTTCCTTCGGTCTCTGACTTTGAGCGCGATTTTCCTTCCCTTTGCTTTGCGCTGGCAACAGGAGTTGGCAAAACCCGACTCATGGGGGCCTTCATTTCATACCTCTTTAAGACCAGGGATATCCGTCATTTTTTTGTGCTTGCGCCAAACCTGACCATCTACAACAAGCTGACCACAGATTTTATTCCCAACACGCCTAAGTATGTCTTCCAGGGCATTGCAGAGTTCGCCGTGACCCCACCTGAGATCATCACCGGCGACAACTACGAAACCGGCCGCGGTATTCGGCAAAAAGGTTACCTGCCGGGCATAGAATGGGAAACGCCCATCCATATCAACATTTTTAACATCTCCAAGATTACAAGTACAGAAACACCGAAAGGAGCGATCAAGAGCAATATCCCGCGATTCCGGCGGCTCCAGGAATACATTGGCCAGAGCTATTTTGAATATCTATCCAATCTAAACGATCTGGTGCTCCTGATGGACGAATCACACCGCTACCGGGCATCAGCGGGCATGAAGGCCATCAGCGAGCTTAAACCGATCCTGGGACTTGAGCTTACGGCGACGCCTCAGGTGGAAAAAGGGGGGACCCCGGAACCGTTCAGGAACGTCATCTATAGCTATCCTCTCTCAAATGCAATGGAAGACGGATTCGTTAAAGAGCCCGCCGTGGCGACCCGTGAGAACTTCGATATCCGCAACTACGATGATGCCGGATTGGAGCGGTTGAAACTAGAGGATGGGGTACGCATCCATGAAAACACCAAAGTGGAGCTGGAAATCTACGCCCGTGAGAATGGCAGGGCCATTGTGAAGCCCTTCCTGTTGGTCATTGCGCGCGATACGGATCACGCCAATTCCCTCATGAAGATAATCGAAGATGAAACATTTTTTGAGGGCCGTTACAGGGGAAAGGTTATCCAGGTCCATTCTAAGCAGAGCGGGGAGGAGAGGGATGAAACCATCGAGCAGCTGATCAACGTGGAGAAGCCCGAAAATCCCACAGAAATCGTAATCCATGTCAACATGCTGAAAGAAGGATGGGACGTTACGAACCTCTATACCATCGTTCCGCTCCGGGCTGCAAACTCGAAAACGCTTGTGGAGCAGTCCATTGGCCGGGGGCTACGCCTTCCTTATGGAAAGAGGACGGAAGTGGGTGCGGTAGACCGGCTGACCATCGTCTCACACGACAAGTTCCAGGAGATCGTGGATTATGCCAACAGCCCGGATTCCATCATCCGGGGAGGGCTGAAGGTTATCCACATCACCGACGAGCGAAACAAGGTCTATGTTGCCGAACCGGAGATCATAAGCCGAGTTTCGGAGGGCTTATCCACCTACGGCGGGTCTGAACGCACGGGAAAACAGGCAGCGCTCTTTGAGAACCCGAAGGAACAGGAGGCTGCAAAAGCAACGCTTGAGGTTATCCGGAGAGAATTCGAGCGTTTGCCGCGTTCCTCTGACCTGACCAAACCTGAAATTCAGGAAAAAATAGTCGAAAAGGTGAAGGAGATCATAACTCCTGCCCAGAAAGAACTGGAAGGCATGGCTGAAAAGGTGGACGTGGCCAAGGTGGTCGCCTCAACCATTACCCTTCGCAATGAGCTATCCATTGATATCCCACGCATCATCGTCCAGCCAGTCGGCGATGTAACTCGCGGGTACCGGGAATTCAATCTCAATCTATCCTCCATTCGTCTCTTGCCAGTAGATAACGAAATTCTTATCCAGGAACTGCACCGGCGAGAGCAACACCGGCTGATGAGCGGCACCGGCATCCTACCGGAAGAACGGTTTGAAGACTACCTTGTCCGGGGTCTTATCGACTTTAACGACATTTGTTACGACGATCATGCGGAATTACTTTATAAACTGGCCGCACAGATTGTGGCGCATCTCCGTTCCTACCTCAACAGCGAAGAAGAGCTGGTCAATGTCCTGCAATACCATCAGCAGGCCTTAGTAAACCTGGTTCATGTGCAGATGCAAGAGCATTACGAAGAAAAGGCCGCCTCTTATGAGGCACATGTGAGCAAAGGTTTCACAACACTCCGGCCTAACAACTATTCCGCTCCCACCGGTGAAGCCGAACGTGACTTCCGAGCACCGGTATCTGATAAGCATGATATCCGCAAGATGCTCTTTAGTGGGTTCAGAAAATGCCTATACCGAGTCCAGAAGTTTGACTCGGATTCGGAGCGCCGGTTTGCCGTGATCCTTGAGAACGACAAAGAAGTGATGAAGTGGTTCAAGCCAGCCAAAGGAAACCTCCAGATCCACTACACTAGCGATGCATCCTACGAACCGGACTTCGTTGTGGAAGCAAAATCGACCAAATTTCTTTGTGAGGCAAAGAGCGTTGCTGAAATGGCAGACAAAGAAGTGCAGGCCAAGGCCAGGGCTGCCCTGGAATGGTGCAAGAATGCAACCGCTCATGAATTGAAACATGGCGGAAAGCCTTGGTCATACTTGCTCGTTCCGCATGATGTTATTTCAGACAACAAGACATTGCAGGGATTGGCCGCAAGCTACACGTACGCCCTGTAGTATAAGTAGCGGGGAAAGGTCGACATGGGGAAGGCAAGGGCACGAGTCGTTATTGAAGGGAGGGTCCAAGGAGTCTTCTTTCGCAATCATACTCAGGAGATGGCTTTTAGATTAGGGGTGAAAGGTTGGGTTAAGAACCGAAGAGATGGCTGTGTCGAGGCTGTCTTTGAAGGCGATAGGGAGCAGGTGGATCTGATCATCCAGTGGTGCCATCGAGGTCCCTCCGAGGCAAGGGTGAAAAACGTAAATGTCACCTGGGAAAATTATACCAGCGAGTTTGAAGATTTCTCTGTCACTTACTGACCGGCCGTGTACCCCGACTGCCGCCTCATGGGGCGGGTTCGAGGAGACCCTGTATAATAGTATGTCATTCCCGGAATGCTCCCCGCCCGACTAGCGCGGAGCCTCCGTCCTCTTGGTAACATCCTTATCCTCTTTGAATACCCTCTTCTTCACATCCTTCTCTACTTCCTTCTCCACTTCTCCTTTTTTCTTCTTGATCATTTCTTCCATCACTTCGATTTTTTTACCGGTATCGGTTAAACCATATCCTACCTTCTTCAGGGTCTTGCCGCCCCCAAAATAGACAAAGAAAAAGAAGATAAGGATCCCAACGACCACTCCTAATAAGAACTTAATCATTGCCCTTTACCTCCTTTTCGCTCCCAAGCTATCAAGAATTTTGAGTTTTTTCAATCAATTTCTAATCAGTTCCTCAGTTATTAAAAGATCCGTTTCGGATGAGGGGAGAGGGCACAACCTGAATTTGTAAATCCTTTTCATTTCTTCTACGAGCCACAAACACCGGTCATGGCAATAATCAAGGCAAAGAAAATTATTACTGAAGCGGTTACCCATTCGCTGATATCCATCATTTTCTCCTTTGAATTGCAGTATAACACAATAAGCATGGCCAAGCAGAAGTGCCTCTCATATGCTCTTCCTTGTCGAATAAGGCAAATCTCTCAAGAATTTGTGGTAAAATATGATCTAAATCTATACAAAGCGAGGACGACTGGGCGATGCCTGACCCGATTCTGGTTGTTGAAGATGATAAAAAGACGGCCTCCTTGATAAAACTTTACTTGGAGCGTGAAGGATTTCAGACGGTCATCGCATACGATGGTCGGCAGGCTCTCGAACTGGCCGAGCGATACCAGCCGATCTTTGTCATTCTCGATTTGATGCTTCCTTTGCTGGATGGGTGGGAAGTGTGTAGACGACTCAGACAATCTTCTGACGTTCCCATTCTGATGCTTACCGCCCGAGGGGAGGAAATAGACCGCGTCTCTGGGTTGACCTTAGGAGCGGATGACTACGTCGCAAAACCTTTCAGCCCCCGGGAACTGGTTGCCCGTGTGAAGGCGATTCTTCGGAGAGGGCGACCGGAGGCCACCCACCAGGCGAAAGTCCTTTCTTTTGAAGGGCTGACTTTGGATTTCGTAAAACACAAGACGACTCTGGAAGGGCGGCTTGTTCTTCTCACGCCCCACGAATTCAAGCTGTTACAGACGCTCATGACCACCCCCGGGAAGGTCTTCAGCCGGGAGGAACTTCTGGATCGTCTCTATCCCCGCAAAGAAGCCATTGTCATTGACCGCGTCGTCGATGTTCATATCGGAAAGCTGAGGCAGAAGATCGAGAAGGACCCGTCCAATCCTCGGTATATTTTAACGGTGAGAGGGATCGGATATCAGTTTGCCGAGAGAAAATCCTCATGACAAGAACTCTTCTCTGGAAACTCCTCGGAATAAATATCCTGGTCATCGGTTCTGTCATCGTTATTGTATGGATGGCGATCGACTACCTCGCTGCCGGTTATTTTATGACCTTGATGGAAAAATATCACATATCACCCACGTCAAGTCAACAGATGTTTTTGAGCGCCGTCCATCGATACCTCATCTGGGCCAGCCTGGCTGCACTGTTCCTGGCCGTGGTCCTCAGCATTCTGCTGATGAGAAAAGTATTGCGTCCTCTGAGACAGATGACGACGATCGCCCAGAAGATTTCGTCGGGCGACTACTCGGACCGGGTTCCTTTTGTCTCGGGGGACGAGGTGGGACAGCTCGCCTCCTCTTTCAACCGGATGGCGGACAGCCTCCGTCTGATCGAAGGGCTTCGGAAGACATTGATGATTGACGTTGCCCATGAACTCAGGACCCCGTTAACCAACATCAGAGGGTATCTCGAAGCTCTCACAGATGGTGTGGCGGCCCCGACGAAGGAGACCTTTGACTCGCTACAGGAAGAGACGATGCGATTAATCCACCTTGTGGAAGACGTCTTAAGGCTGGCCAAAGCAGACGCTGCCCGAATGGACCTCCACAAGACGGACACCCGCATGGAGGGTCTGATCCTTCAGGAACTTGACATCTTTCGACCTCAGTTTGACTCAAAAAAAATTAGCATTGAGACCCAATTTAGCAAAGGCTCGGATAGGGTTCTTGCTGATCGGGATAAGATAGCCCAGGTCGTGACCAATCTTTTGCAAAATGCCTATCAGTACACTCCGACAGGAGGATTTGTTAGAATCTCCACCGAGCAATCCCCAAGGGAGTTTAGGGTTGTTCTCGCCAATACAGGTGGAGAACTCTCTCAAAATGATCTTCCTTTCATTTTTGAACGATTCTACCGTGGCGAGAAATCGCGATCCCGTGAGCATGGGGGTGCGGGTATCGGCCTGGCTATTGTCAAAGAGTTGATCGAGGCTCACGATGGACATGTGGGAGCCGAGATCTCTGGCAAAGAAACCCGCATCTGGTTTTCCATCCCTGTGTGACTTTCCAACATGAGGAGGTCTTTACCCCATTAGAAAGTCCTGCCGCGAGGAGCGGGGCTTAATGCCCCGTGTGAACCTTCCGGCCAAAAAGGGAGAAGACTTTCTAACAGGGTTTACATAATCTTTACACAGTCTTTACATCTTCTTTATTGAATTCTGGGCATTCGTGATTATCGTTTGATTGAAAAACCTGGTAACCTTTCGGATGGCAGAATAAAGCCGGGCAAGGATCGGCCGAAAGGATACCAAACGGAGGTGGAGCTTATGAAGACTTTTATATATATCGGAATGGGCCTGTTTTTCATGATCGGAGTGGTATTATTCTTGATGATGGGAAACCAACGCTCCGAGGCTGTCCAGAAAGGAGTGAAGATGGATACCGGAAAGGAAGAGATGAACCTGCAGAAAGCCACATTTGCCGGTGGTTGCTTCTGGTGCGTGGAGTCTGATTTCGAGAAGCTGCCTGGAGTGGTGAAGGTGATATCGGGATATACCGGCGGCAACAAGGAGAATCCTTCTTATGAGGAAGTATCCTCTGGTACGACCGGGCATGTGGAGGCGGTTCAAGTCTATTACGATCCGTCCAAATTGACGTACGCAGAATTGCTTGATTACTTCTGGAGGCATATCGATCCCACGGATGCCGGTGGGCAATTTGTTGATCGTGGCTCCCAATATCGGAGTGTCATATTCTATCACGATGAGGAGCAAAGAAGGCTAGCGGAAAAATCGAAGGAAGATTTAGGCAAATCTGGAAAGTTCAATAAACCGATTGTCACGGAAATTATCAAGTTTACCAAATTCTACGAAGCAGAGGAATATCATCAAGACTACTATAGGAAAAATCCTCTTCGTTACAAATTCTACAGATACAATTCTGGCCGTGACCAGTTTTTGGGGAAGGTATGGGGAAAGGAAATGAAAACCGTGAAAACCGAAGAACAAAAATCATACAAAAAGCCGGATGATGCAACCCTGAAAAGGAGATTGACTTCTATCCAATACGAGGTGACCCAGAGAGGCGGAACAGAGAGACCCTTCCAAAATGAGTACTGGGATAACCATAAGGAGGGGATATACGTGGACATCGTCTCCGGGGAGCCACTCTTCAGTTCTTCGGATAAATTCGATTCGGGGACAGGATGGCCGAGCTTCACAAGACCTCTTGTACCGAACAACATCGTTGAAAAGGAAGACAGGAGCTTTTTTATGAAGCGCGTCGAAATAAGGAGCAAGCATGGAGATTCGCACCTCGGTCACGTATTCGACGACGGGCCGGCGCCCCCAGGGCTCCGTTATTGCATGAACTCCGCGGCTCTAAGGTTCATCCCCAAAGAGGACTTGGTAAAGGAAGGCTACGGGGAGTATTCAAACCTTTTCGTTAAGAAGTAAATTCTAAGGCGGGGGGACCGACCTCGTCGCCCCCGCTCTTTGATCTTAGCGCAGTCTGTTAGTATCATTCCTCACCTCGTTCAGTTTTTTAATCTGATAGAAATTTCTTGAATGCGAATACGTGCCGAAGTAGAATTTATAGTATGCCCATATCTTAAAACTTATGGCTACCTCGAAAAATGTCATTCCTGCGAAAGCAGGAATCCAGAACCCCTTAATAATACTGGACTCCCGCCGAAGTTTACCCCACACTCGGATACGGAGCGGGGGCGACAGATTTGGGATTATTAGAAGTTCCCTAATTTCGTGCACATTGACAGGCCTGCTGGCCCTCCTTTTTACCGGAGATGCTCTCTGTCTCGACATCATTGAGGTGGGAAAGTTTTCTGCGGCAACAGTAGGCCAGGGCCTTCCCGATGGCTGGAAGCCTCTCACCTTTAAGAAGATCGAGAAGCATACCACTTATACGTTGGTCAAGGACGACGATGCCGTGGTCATCAAGGCTGTGGCAGTGGCATCGGCATCCGGCTTGACTCGGGAGATCAAGATCAATCCCAAAGAATATCCTGTTATGCAGTGGCGTTGGAAGATAATGAATATCCTGAAAAAGGGGAACGTGCACAAGAAGGAAGGTGATGATTATCCAGCAAGAATCTATATCACCTTTGAATATGACCCCAGCAAATTGGGCTTCTTTGAAAAGGCAAAGTACAAAACAATTAAATTATTATACGGTGAGTACCCGCCGCTGGGTGCGATCAACTATATTTGGGAAAGTAAAGCTCCCGTCGGGACAATGGTTCCCAACCCATTTACTGACCGGGTCATGATGTTTGTCGTTGAAAGCGGCTCGGCGAAGCTCGATCAGTGGGTCGATGAAGAACGGAATGTTTATGAGGATTACAAGAAAGCCTTTGGAGAGGAACCACCGATGATCTCAGGCGTGGCCATCATGACCGACACCGACAATACCGGCGAGTCCGCCGCCGCTTATTATGGGGACATCCTCTTCAAAAAATAGATTCACAACCTCTCCATCTCCTCCTACCAAATTATTCGTTACTCGTTCAGTGTAGATTTGATCCATAAATGCAGATTTCAAGCAGATATCCTAGTGTCTGGACAAGTGCACATATTTGCAAACTATCTGGCCAATAGAGGCGGAACTTCTCAACCCTATCGCGTGTGTTACTTCCTGAAACCTTGTTTTTCAAACTTCATCTTACAATGCGATATTTCAATGGAAATCATTAGGGGAAAGAGAAGCATTTTTTTCTCTTTCTTGGATTTCCTTATTCAAAGACATTAGTCAGGGTACTCATGTCGCTTGAATTTTTGGCAATGCATGGTTATCTATAACAAAAAAGGGGAATGAAATTAATGAAAGGAGGTCAGCAAGATGGCACTATATATGGACATCCACAGAAATGTTGAAGGCATCAAAAAAGAAAAAATTGATGAGGCCCATAAGAAAGACCTTGCGGTGCAGGAGAAGTATGGGGTTGAGATCACCGACTACTGGCACAGCGAAAAAGACGGGGCTGTTTTCTGCCTTGCCGAAGCTCCGACCAAGGAGGCCTTTGGAGCTGTCCACCGTGAGGCTCATGGTTTGGAGGCTGACGAGATTTTCGAAGTTAAGCAAGGCTCGAAATAGAGGGCTATAAAGTTTAGAGGGTTCAGGCCATCCAGGGCCGGTTATACGTTTCGGACTGGGGGCGGACCCGATTCTCTGATTCTTGTCACATTTAGGGTGAAATACTATCCTTTTTCTCGCAAAATACAGCCTTCAATGTATTTATTTCTTAAATCATCTTAGGTAGCCTGATAGAGATTCAAACAAAGACAAAGGAGGGAATCGCTTATGAGCTCACCGAGCATTCTCGACAAGACGTATCGCGTAGTTATTCAACGGATGATAAAAACAGGCCAAGCCCCGCACTATACAGAAATTGCTGCGAAACTCAGGGTCCCAGTTGAGGATGCTCGAAAGTGTCTTCACGATCTGGTGTCTGTAGGAATCCCAGGTATCTGGTTATTTCCTGATACGGATTATATCGGCAGTTTTGCACCGTTCAGCAACCTTCCGACCCAGTATCGAATCACAGTCGATGGTGAGCAAAAGTGGTTTGGTCAGTGAGGTTTTGAATCGCTGGCAGTTTGCTGGCTTTTTCCAGGTAAGGTGGTGCAGATTGACGCACTATGCCTTGATTGCGGTTCACCTGTTCACGTTGAAATGCGGGATGGGGTTGTATTAAGAACCAAACCGAAGGGAATCATGTGTTTTGTTACTGTCCCATTCTCAAAATGGATGCAGCGGCTTCCATATGCGTGAAGCACCATGAACCTCTTCCGGTCGGAAGAGCACATTCGAAACTGGGCGCGATACGACCCTGCAGCTGGGCAAGGTATCCTTCCACTTGAAAACATAGTCAATGTATTCTCGGGAAAATTTATGCAAAAGCGACTGGACCCGGATTACGCTTCACACGCTCTGGAATATTTTGGCGAGACACTTTCTGTAATATCGGAAATTGCCAAGACGCGTCCTTTTTGGATGCCCCCCGAGCCTCAATAGTGCGGAAAATTTCTATTTCCCGTGTCTGTTCTCCGAGAGGCACTGGGCATAAATTTTGTTAACGTATTTTTTAGGAGATTGACCTCGCACGGCAGAGACTTTCAACGGCCTGCAGCTTTTAAATCCCCCCTGGTTTAGGGAAAACATAAAGATGGGGGAAAACAATAACGCATTCGCTGAAAAAAATCCCTCCCGCCCTCCCTTTACAAAAGGGAGGAATTTCCCCTCTTTGGTAATCGTTTCCCTGTTGTTAGACAGGCAAAGAGGGATCAGGGGAGATTTTGGCAATATGTCTTCTCAATGACGGACTCCTTGGTAAGTATCATCCAGGTGTATTAGTCTTCCCATGCTGGGAACTTCCCAAAAAGCCACGGCATAGCGAACGCCACTGGTTGCTCATGGATCTGGCTCCCGCTTAGGCTTGGAATTCGTACATAAAATAAAACTGTTCTTATACAATAAGAGATTTTCTGTGCATGGAAACCTCTTGTCCCTGGGTTTGAAGTTCAACGTAGCCTCTTGGTAATTCCTCTCTGGTAATAATCAAGATCTCGCTCAGTTTGAAATGCTTTTTCAATCTCAAAATATTTTCATTCTTCTGGCCTCTCAGATTCGAAATATCTTTTGGGTGGCAAAAGAATAAGGCGTGTCCAGTTTTCTGAGAGACTCGAAGAAGAGACGTAGCCATGTCGAAGAAGATTGCGGAATCGACAAGCTGGCGAAAAGCAGGGTGATAGGGTCCTGCGAGAAAATCCCTTTGCAACTCCCTGGTAGGCTGAAGACCGATGCGAGCGATTGAGAGGGATGAATTTTGCAGTTTGAGAATTCCCTTCTTAAGCCACTGAACAGCCGCTTCCAACGACAAGGGGAGATATCCTCCGCTCCTCCAGAGGATCTCAAGAGGAGCCCCTTTGAGGACGAGTGTGGGATGGATCCTCACGAAATCGGGCTTGAGTTCCACGACCTGATCAAGAGTTTGGAGAAAGCGATCGCAAGTATCACCCGGAAGGCCGATCATCAGCTGAAGTCCTACCTCGAAATTCTGGCCTTTCAATCGGTCGACAGCATCCACTGTATCTTTTGCACAATGACCTCTGTTGGCAAGAGTGAGGACTTCGTCGATCATCGATTGCACCCCAACTTCTACGGTCTTCACCCCGTATTCTTTGAGCAGCGAGAGCGTCTCCTCGTTTAGGGCATCAGGTCGGGTGGAGATGCGAATGGAATCGATCAGACCGGAATCGAGAAAGGGCTGAACTTCCTTCAGATAACGAACCTGACCGTCCCTATGGATTGCTGTGAAACTTCCGCCGTAAAAAGCGACCTGTCTCCCCCTGTTTTCCTTATTGTAAGGGATTCCGACGAGAGAGGCTTCGATAAAGTTTCGAAGGGAAGAGGGGGATGGAAGCCCTTCGTCTGTTGCCCTTTGATTGCAGAAGAGACAGCGTTCACGGCAGCCCAGATTCGGAAGAAAAATAGGAATAATAAGAGAAGCCATCTTGCTACAATGTCAAATTACAAAATCCCTGCCTTCGCCGAAGCGGCTTCGCGCAGGCAGGCAAATGTCAAATGAAGTCCAAAGTTCAAAGGTCAAAGAAAAACGGGGAGGACCGGAATGATGGAAACATTAGCGTACCGGGTTAAAGAAAAAAATTCCTGGATTCTCTTACATGTTCAATTATTTGAGTACTATCCCTTTAGATTTCGGTCATTTTTTTGACATTCATTTGTCATTTGAGCTTCGTCATTTGGCATTTATTAATCTCTTCCAATGCATTTTTAGCTGCTTCTTGTTCCGCCTCTTTCTTGCTTTTTCCCCATCCCATTCCTTTCACTTCATCCCCGATCATGACGGATGCCTGGAATCTCTTATCATGATCCGGCCCGGACTCATTCATCACTCGATATTGGGGAGACGCTCCATGAGACTGTTGGGAATATATTTGCAGAAGGCTCTTATAATCATCGAAGACCACAGACGGAGTTTTGGTCTGAAGATAAGGCTCGAAATGTTCTTGGACGATCGCCAAAGCCCGATTGAATCCTGAATCCATGAAGATCGCTCCGATCAAGGCTTCGTAGGTATTGGCCAGGATGGAAGATTTTTGCGTCCCTCCGCTTGACTGCTGGCTTTTTCCGAGGAGGAGATAGCCTTCTAACCGAAGCGCTTTAGAAAGGGATGCCAGGGAACTCCTTTTTACCAGCTGGGATCTCATCATGGAAAGGGTTCCTTCCTGGGCGTCGGGAAATTTGTGAAGAAGAAGGTAGCTAATCGCAAGGTTGAGGACCGAATCTCCGAGAAACTCCAAAACCTCATTGGCGGCTTTTTCAGGATGATTGGTTTCATAGATGAAGGACTTATGCGTGAGGGCCTGGTCGAGCCATCTCATCTCTTTGAACCGATGACCCAAACGGTCTTCCAGTTCTTTTAAAGATGCCAACCTCTCTTTGTCCAAGCTATCTCTCCGCTATTTGTCCGATCAAACCCTTTTCAGCCAGTTCGGTCGCGGTGACAGTCCATTCGCGATTGACCCAATCGTCGTGTTTCTCAATTCCGTTATCGTTGGCGACAAGAACAGAAATGTAGTTCCTGGAAAAGCCTTTCCATCTCCCGGTCTCTTTGTCTTTACGGTCCTCTATGAGGACGCTCAGCTCCTGATTAAGAAACTGATGGTAGAAGGCCTGGCGTTTCTGTTTTCCCAGCTCCCTCATCGTTGCAGCCCTTTTTTTGATCTCCTTCTCAACCACTCCTTGAGCAAATTGGAATGCAGCGGTCCCCTTTCTCCTCGAAAAAGGGAAGACATGGAGATAAGAGAAGGCCAGGGATTCGACCAATCCATAGGTATGCTTAAATTTTTCTTCAGTCTCCCCTGGAAATCCCACGATCACATCTGCTCCGACGGAGAGTTTTGGAATTCTCAGATGCAGTTCCCGGACGAGGTCTAAGAGAAAGGACCGGTCATAATCTCTATTCATCTTTTTCAGTATCTCATCGTCCCCACTCTGGATAGAGATGTGAAGATGAGGGCAGATCTTCTTTGATTGTGAAAGGGCTGAGATCAGTTCCGTTGAGAAATCTGCCGGCTCGATGGAGCTGAGGCGGATTCGATCGGGTGTCTCCTCTTTCTCCAGTTGTGCGAAGAGTTTTTCCAAAGGAAAGGGCGACTCAAAGTCCAATCCATAGGCACCCAGGTGGATGCCAGTGAGGACAACTTCTTTATATCCCTTTTCTTTCAGCAGCCTTACATTTTCAATTACCCTTTCGGGCTGAAGGCTCCTCGATCGGCCCCTGGCATGAGGGACGACGCAATATGTGCAACGCCCGTTGCAGCCATCCTGAATTTTCAGGAAGGCACGGGTGTGACGATGAAAAGAATGAAGAGGGGTTTCTAAGAAGTGCTTCTCCTGCTGAATATCCCCAACTTGAACCCTTGGAAATTTGCCTTTTTGCATCAAGGGAAGGAGGTCAGGAATCAGGTTTTTTTCTCTGTTTCCCAAGAGATAATGTATGCCTTGTATCTTTAAGAAGGCATCTGGTTCTACCTGCGGATAACATCCAGTCACGATGATCAGAGAGTTTGGATTGGACCGGACAGCCCTTCGAATCATCTGTCTCGATTGAAAATCAGCTCGGTGGGTGACCGTACAAGTATTGATGACGGTAATCTCCGCACCTTCGCCAAAAGGAATGAGGGCATACCCCCTTTGTTCCAAGGCGTCCAAGAGGGCTTCGGACTCGAACTGGTTCACCTTACAACCGAGTGTCGCAACAGAAATGGTTGGCATTTTCGAATTCAAGAATTCGGAATACAGAAGTCAGGACAAAGAATCCAAAATAAAAAGGTTGCTAAAAGGTTCTATGATATTAGAGGTCCGTTCTCGATTCTGACTACTGACCCCTGAGTTCTAATCTAATCATAGCCGGGTCAGTTGGATTCTTCCCCAAATTCCCATCTTTTCCTCAACGATGATGAACGTCCCCAGTACCCCTTCGATCTCTCTCGCCCTGGCAAGACCCAAGGGGATATCCTTTTTCTCCTTGACGACGTTCCCGACAGCCGTTGCTGCTGCGTCGGCGAGGGCGGAAGATTTTGCGAGAATGCAGACAGCATCTGCTTTTCCAAAGCTGAGGGAAGGGCCCACCTTTCCCGAAGAGGTGCACACACCGAGAGGGGTCTCTTCAGGTGAGATCACAATCCCGATCTTAAGGCTGATAGGAGAATCGCCCGCATAGATTCCGATGGTCCGCTCCTTGGAGGTGGTGAGATAGATATCTCCGCCATTCTCAACGATCACCTCTTTTGAGAGCTTAAGCAGGTCTTTTGAAACCGATTCGGCTATGGCTCCGGCCACAGCGGCCATCGGGCCGACGTGGGCCGATAGAGAAGTACGAATCATCTCCCGGACAATTTCCGGAGCGTAGGGGTCATCTGTTAGAGGGACAAGGCTTTTTTGGAATTCAGGGTTCATGGAGATGTAGGTTTCAACTTGGTGACGATATTTTAATACGGATTCTCTTGTCTCTTTGGAAAGATCACTATCTGCGCGGACGAGGAGATCGGTTTCCTTGACGATGACTTCAAACTTAACAAGGTCATCGGTCTTTACCAAATTTCGGTAGGTTCGCTTTTCGTACATGTTAATGTTTTATAAGCTCTTCTGTGGATAACACCTGGATCCCCTCTATCTTAGAGAAATGGGCCACATTCTTAGTATAGAGAGGCAGGGTGTTGGCGACGCAGACGGCTGCGATCAGAATATCGTGCGTTCCAATCAATTGGCCAGTCGATTTTAACTGGGTATAAATCTTCCCTGCTATCACTGCCTCAATGACATCCAGCGGTAAAATGGTCACAGATTGAATTAAAGTCTCAATTTGGGCGAGCCTTCTCTTTCCCTCTATCCCGGCGTATAATTCAAACACAGATATAGAAGTTAACGCGACTTCTTGCTTGGAAATCAGCCTTAACATAACCCCCGCTCCCGGAGAAACACCGTTGAAGAAATCTATGACCACATCTGTATCTACGATAATCAGCTGATCTTCCAATTTCGCCTGATCCCCTCTATCCGTTTTCTAACTTTCTTGGCCTCTTCCTCACTCCAGGTCCCCTTCATTCTTAGGAGGTGCTTAATGCTCTCTCCTTTTCTTACGTTTTCTTTTATATAAAAATCAATCGCTTCCTGTATTAGCTTCGAATACCCTCGAAGCCCTCTTCTGGCCGCCAAAGAGTGCAATGCGCTTCGGTGGTCGTCGGATAATTCAATCGTCGTTCTCATCTTATTCCCCCCTTTTCGAATTAGATGCATTATAATACTTAAATGCATTTGGTGTCAATGGGGTTGAAGTTCCGATTTCTTGGAAGGCGGAGAATTGGCTATAAGGTTTTTGGAAAAATGTTATTGAAAAAGGAAGGCTCTAATGAGAAAATGACTATATTCATAAAGAAAGGAGGCAATAGAATGAAGGGATTGAGAACAGCCGTGTTTGTAATGGTTTCTTTTAGTCTCATGTTCACTCTGTCCCTGGCGGCAGGGGATGCGGGGAAGGGAAAGGCTCTTTTTAGCGATCCGAAGTTCGGCGGAGGCACTGCTGGAGTCTCTTGCAACTCATGCCATCCGGATGGCAAAGGGGTGGAGAAAGCTGCCGACATGAAGGGTCTTGAAAAACAGGTGAATGCCTGCATCAAGAATGCACTCAAAGGCAAGGGGATTGATCCCAAATCTGCCGAAATGGCAGACATCGTCGCCTATTTTAAGTCTCTGAAGGGAAACGCTCCTGCAGCAGAAACCCCGAAGAAATAGGTTGGGATGGCAAAGACTTCTTCCGAAGGAACAGGGTGCGTCGTGGTGACGATTGGCCACTCCACGCGCACCCTGGAAACGTTTATTTCTCTCTTGCAAACCTATGAAGTGAAACAAGTCGTCGATGTGCGCACCGTGCCAGGCTCGCGGCGTAACCCCCAGTTTAATCGTGAAACACTCCCGCATGATTTGAATGCCACCGGCATCGACTACCTCCACATGCCGGGGCTGGGAGGACTTCGCCGGCCGCGGCCTGATTCAACAAACACGGGCTGGCGTCATGCTTCGTTCAGGGGTTTCGCTGACTATATGGAGACCCCAGAGTTCGAGAATCACCTGGGTAAGTTAATAGAGCTTGCACAACGTAAACGGGCCGCACTGATGTGCGCCGAAGCCTTGCCCTGGCGGTGTCATCGCTCCCTGATCGCCGACGCCCTTGAAGTCAGGGGAATAGGAGTAGCTCATATCCTGAGTTCAACCGATCTTCAACCCCATAGGGTTTGCCCGTTTGCGCGCGTGGCCGGGACACACCTCTTCTATCCACTCGAAAAACCCTGATAGAATATTGGCCGGCAAGTGCCCCCGAGCCCCGCCTTGTAGGCGGGGTTAAGGGGCATAATATAAATGTGATTTCGGTTGCTCGCTTTCTGCTCGCCACTCTGTGCCCGGGAAGCCCCGCCCTGTTGGCGGAGAGATTGACTATTTGTTCAGTTTGGAATGGAAGTAGCAAATGTCTCCAATACCCAGGCGACCCTTCTCTCTGGTTTGGCAAGAATTTCAGGAGGTACTTTGTCGACGGATTCGAGACGCCTGAGGAGACCCGCCTGGTTCGCAACCTGGATCTGCAGCCCCGGCCGTGCATTCAGTTCAAGAAGCAGTGGCCCCTTGGCCTGATCGATCACCAGATCCACACCGAGGAAGTCAAGGTTGATCATATCGACCGCCTTTGCTGCGATGAGAAGCATCCTCTCCCAGTGAGGGACCTGTATCCCGGCTACGGGCTTATTCGTGTCGGGATGGTGAGTCACGACTTCGGAGTGATAGACTCCTGACAGCGTTGTTCCATTCCCCATATTTATCCCCACACCGACCGCCCCGCGATGAAGATTGGCCTTCCCATCAGACACTCGGGTAGGAAGGCGAACCATGCTCATCACCGGCACCCCGCGATAGACGACGATTCTGATATCCGGTACGCCATGATAGGTCACCGCATCGAAGACAGTATCAGGATGAACCAACGCCTCAAGCAAGGCTCGATCTTCAAGTCCCTCGAGGGAGTAAATTCCTGAGAGGATATCAGAGATGTGGTAGGCGAGGTCCTTGATCGGGATGACCTCGCCGCTTTGCTTGATGAAACCTCCTTCCGTACGGCCCGTGACGAGAACAATACCACTCCCGCCAGTGCCCCGGGCGGGTTTGATAACGAAATCCTGGTAGTCGCCGAGCATTTCTTCAAGTCTGGCCATTTCGCCATGACGCTCGATCACACGGTATAAAGGAGGGGTTGGAATCTGATATGCCTCTGCGAGTTGCTTTGTTTTAAGCTTGTCGTCCACAAGCGGAAAGGAGGACCGTGGGTTAAAACGCATGATGTACTCCGCGTTCCGGCGGTTCATGCCCAGGATCCCGACATCGCGGAGCAAGCGGAATGGTTTAAAAATCATCAGGGTCTCCAAAATTTTCTGAAACGCAAAAGCTCCAAGAGCCGATAGCCGGTATAGCGGCCCAGAAGGACCTGAACCGCGGCGACGGCAAAAAGGAGTTCTGGATAAACAAAAAAAGTCAATTGAAGAGGTTCCAATTCAAGAATTCCGTAGGTAATTACCGCCACCCCAGCGCTCCCCGCAGCGGTCCAGAGCGCCTCCCGAGCCCCTGATTCTTCGGTGATTACAAAAAAACGCTCAATGGTCATCGTGAGAATGACAAAAGGCAGCAATCCGACGGCCATAAATTCGCGGAGGCCGAGCTTATTCCCGAGCAGGCCAAAAAAGGTAATACAGATGATGACGAGCGTCAGGATCACGGATAGCCGCGGAACGAGGAGGAGACGAAGTTTGTCTATCCAGCGCCGGACCACATATCCGATCAAAACAACCCCCCAAAAGATCCCCAATCCATACGCAAGGCCCGTATTTCGAAAAGCGAGTGCCATGAGGACCGGCAAAAAGACCCCGAATGTTGGAAAGCCAACGATGTTACGCAAGAGACAGATCATCAGGCCGCCAATCGGAACCAAAATGAGAATGCGGAAGGTTTTATGAAACTCTCCCGGGAGACGAAACAGCGACCAACGGTCGAGGAATCGATCCGAACGCATAATACGCTCAAACTGCATGCGCCATTGGCTCATGATCCCGCGGTTCAATGTCCAGCGGATCTCTGACAGTTCTCCGTTGATGACACGAACGACGGGCAGTCCGTTCGTTGTCAATGGAAGAAGCGGAACAGGTTGTTGATAAATTTCTCCCCGCTCAGGCTGAAGGCTCTGCCAATCTCGGCCTGTCCACACCTCAATCCAAGTCACCGTTGAGTTTGTTATGCTCTCGACGAGTGGAAGCCCCTCAACCATTTGAGCCGGCAGACCAGCCGCTCGCAGTAAAACAAGGAAGGCTGTCAGCTGGCTATGTTTATCGCGAAAGGCTGACCAGGCCTGAAGGTCTTGATCCAAAGGGAGTGGTGTTCCCCAAGATCCTCTCATCGCCGCAGCAACCCTTCGAAGTCGATCCACGGGCGGCAGAGGATCCCATTTCGCCACCAGACGCCTTGCGAGCGCCTGATCTTTTTTTTCGACATCCGGCGGGTTAGGTTCGAGGGGCAGCGTTCTGCTCTTGGAGGGTCGTGAAGGTTTCACCTGGATGGTTGCGCTGTATCCAATGACTTCGCCCCTCGGGCTGACAGCCCCCGACCAGACGCCAATTTGGTTTGTCCCTTCACGAAGGAGGTTGAAATTGAGCGTTCCGGAACGAATGCGTTCCTCGGCAATCAATTGCCCTCTGCGGGCCGAAGGGAGCCCGATCATCGCATTCGTTTCCTTTTCGCCGCCCTTGACGTGTGCCTCCACGGAGAGCCGCCATACCCTGGCCGGGGCCGGGGGAAGGATTGGGTATCTGAGCCAGAGGACGCGGTAGCTGATGACGGAAGAGGAAATGAGCAGGAGCGCCACCGCCAGCACGACTGCGGGGCGCTTCATTTTGAGGGAACCTCCGGGCAGCTTGGAGCCAAGCAGTTTGACCGTCCGCAGTCAACGATAAAGTGATCCTTCAGGACATTGCGTCCCAAAATCAACGGATATTTGACTGTGGAGCGGTCGTTAAGGTTGACCTCCGCATGAAGGATCTTCGCACCCAGGCAGAATGTAATTTCGACGACCGGCCTTTTTTCCTTGAAATCAGCGCTCCGAATATTCCGCCACTCAATCACCGGTAGGTGCAACGGCAGGCTGCTGTACTTCTTGGGCAACTTAAATTCGGCCACGCCGCCTTTCACCTTGAGGTCCCGAGCATCGAGGGAAGACGTGGTCGCCCCTGTGTCGATGCGGGCTGGCAACTTCACGCCCCACGGCATTAGAATGACATCCTCCACCTCCCCGATGGAGATCTTCTCTCCGGCGTCGCCCTTTCCGGACGGAAGCAGAAGGATGATCGACACAAGCAGAAATATCAAGCACCATTTTTTACTTCTCATCTTCATGACTCCGTTTGTATCAAATTGGACTTGATAAAAGTAGAAGGATCCGAAGTTCTTCACCAAGATTTTAACATTCAAGGAATATCGGGACAGATCGGTCTTGTCATTCTCCGTCGCTGGACGTCCACCACAAAGTTTTCCTTGAGAAAATTTCTACCCAGGATCAATGGATATTTAACCATGGAGCGGTCAGCAAGATTCACCTTGGTGCGGAATCGCTTGGAGCCAAGACAGATTTCTAACTCTACAAGGGGTCTCCGTTCGAGCCCCTCAGGGGTTCGGATATGTCGCCACTCGACGACCGGTAAGCGGAACTGCATCCCGCCGTATTTTTGCGGCAACTTGAATTCAACCAAATCATCCTGTATCTTAAGTTCCCGTGCGTCGAGCGATGATTTTGCCGCACCGGTATCAATGCGGGCCGGAAGTCGCACTCTCCAAGGCAAAAGGATCACATCCTCTACTCCTCCGATGACGATCTTCTCTTCCGCACCAGCCATTCCAGGAATGAACAAAAAGAACGGAGCCAGTACCGATAATGAAACTAGACTCCACAGTTTTTCCATCACGATGAAATCCCTCCAGCTTGTTTACCGGAAAACGACATTAAGTTCCCATCCCAAAATATGGACCTAAGAATTCTATTGAAATTATACCAAATTCAATCTGAAGTGGGTAGTGGAGATGCGTTTAGACCCTTGACTTAAGAACAATCGAAACGACCTTCAGTGCTGCATCGGGTCTTGCCATTCTCCTGACAGCCTGCCGCATTCTTGAAAATCGTTCTTTGTCCGACAGGAGGGTATCGATTTTATAAGGCAAAGCTGGAAACGGATTTCGTGTGCCGTAGGACTTCGACGTGTCATGCGGAAACCCCCTTTGCCTCGAAGGCAGAAACAAGCGCATCCGCCGTTCGAAGATGACCGGTCGCGGCTGCAGCGGACAGAACCGTTACGGAATCTGGTTTTGCTGTCGAATCTTCTTTCATTTAAACCCCTCCCTTATTTCAGTCCTCTTTCGGTCTCCCCTCCCAAACAAAGAGACTTTACCTCCTGGCTCTCCAGCAGCGTTGGTGCGGATCCCTCTTTGATCACGCGACCGTTTCTCAAGAAATATCCCCGGTCAGAAATGGCCAAACAGAGTTGAATCTCTTGCTCCACGATAAAGAGGGTGAGTCCCTTCTCATTCAACTCTCTGAATGTGGCGAAGACTCCATCCATCAGACGAGGAGCTAGTCCTAAGGAAGGTTCATCCAGCAAAAGGAGTTTAGGACGGCCCATCATCGCCCTTCCTATGGAGAGCATCTGTTGTTCGCCTCCGCTGAGAGTCCCAGCCCTCTGATGGGTTCTCTCCTGCAGCGCAGGGAGGAGCTGATAGATCCACTCTAAATCTCTTTTTACCTCCTTCTTTTCATTCCTGTGACGATAGGCACCCATCATGAGATTGTCCATGACGGAAAGCGTCGGAAAGATATGGCGACCTTGAGGGACATGGCCGATCCCGTTGAAGACGATCCTGTGAGGACTCAAGTTCGTGATATCTTCCTCTTCGAAAATGATCCTTCCCTCGGTGGTCTTCAAGACTCCGGAGATGGTGAGTAACAGGGTCGTTTTCCCCGCTCCATTGGGACCCAAAAGAGTGACGGTCTCTCCCTGTTTGACCTCTAGAGAAATTTCATTGAGTGCGGGGAGAGACCCATATTGGACAGTTAGTTTTTTGATTTTGAGCATCGTACTCTTTGCCTGTTGGACGCTTAGGAGTTAGATAGGTGCCAAATTGGCAATAGCGAAGCACCAAATATCAAATACCAAATTCCAAATAAACTCCAATCACCAAGATTCAAAATTTCAGATAAAATCGTTTCGGTCATTTTAGCTTGAAAATTGAGATTTATTTGGGATTTGGAATTTGTCATTTGGAATTTCTATGGCTGTCTTGTGTCCTAACAGAGCCCCGGCTTAAGTAAGCCTCCATCACCTCTGGGTTATTTTTCACCGCAGCCGGTGTCCCTTCGGCAATCAGCTCACCATTATGGAAGACCGCGATCTCATCCGCGATCTCCATCACCATGCCCATGTGATGCTCCACGATGAAGACCGTGACCCCCTCCTGCCTGATCCGTGAGATCCTATCCGAAAGCTGCTCAATTTCCGTAAGGGTCAGTCCGGACGCCGGCTCATCCAAGAGGAGGAGCTCCGGCTTCATGGCAAGGGCCCTGCCTAGCTCCAGGAGTTTTTGTTTGCCATAAGGGAGCTGGGATGCCATGGATTCCCATTTGCCCAACAGACCCAGAGAATCGAGGATCTCTTTGGCTTCCTTCAAGGCTTCTTTCTCCGACCTTCTGATCCAGGGGAACCAAAGCCCATAGGAGAAGAAACCACCTTTCAACCTTCGATTCATCCCTGCCATGATGTTCTCCACCACGGTCATGTTTCCCCAGATCTGTACTGTCTGAAAAGTTCTTCCTATCCCAAGGGCTGATCTCTCATGGGACTCCATCGAGGTAATATTTTTTTCTTTGAAGTAGATTTTCCCCGAATCAGATTTCTCCACACCGCTGATCAAATGGAAGAGCGTGCTCTTCCCCGCTCCATTGGGTCCGATCAGTCCTTTGATGCTTCCCTTTTCCACTTTGAGCGAAACCCGGTCCAAAGCCTTTATCCCGTCATATTCCTTTGTGATCTCTTCTATCGAGAGCAGTGACATTAGAGTTTCCCCTCGTCCCTCTTCTTCTTTTTTGCCCAGTACCCGATTAAGTAGATCACCCTGACATTCAAACGGGTTCCAATCCCATCCGGAAAGAAGATGAGCAGCAGGATCAAAATGACGCTGTAAACGGGGAGGCTGTATTCCTGATATTTGCTGAGAATATCCATCAGCCAGGTGAGGAGGATGGCTCCTGCGATGGGACCGTAGATATTTCCCATTCCTCCCAGAATCACCATCATGACGATTAGAATAGTGAACCCAAGGCTAAAGGTTTCGGGATTGGCTGTTGACATGACACAGGCGAAGAGACTCCCGGCCAATCCGGCATAGGCTGCCCCCAAAACAAAGATATTTAATTTGGTCTTGGCCACATCAATCCCTACGCTCGACGCAGCATCCTCACTGGCTGCCACAGCCAAAAGAGACCTGCCCACTTTAGAGCGAACTAGGTTTTTTGAGAAGATGAATAAACCAACGAGCACCCCCCAGGTGAGATAATATTGCTTGAAATAGGTATCAAAGGAGAACCCCATTGCAGAAAACCAGGGGATGCCGAAGATCCCGATGACTCCACCGGTGAGATCCGTAGACTCCCTAACGATGACCAAAAAAATTTCTCCAAAGCCCAGTGTAGCCAAAGCTAAGAAGTATCCCTTCAGCTTGAGGATTGGCCTGCCAATGAAATACGCGAACAAACCCGCTGATAGAGCCGAGGCCAAGAAGGCGACAAAGGATGGAAAGCCATAACGGGTGGTGAGAATAGCTGTGGTGTAGGCCCCGATCCCAAAGAAGGCAGCGTGTCCTAAAGAGATCTGTCCGGCATACCCCATAAAGAGACAGAGTCCCAATGCGAGGATGGCGTAGATCCCTGCCAGGACCATGAGGTGAAGGAAATGTGGATCAGACCAGGTCAGGGGGGCCAAACAGATCGCGCCGAGATAAAAGAGGTCTTTCCTCTTAAACTCCTTTTTGCGGTAAAGGTATGGGTCTGGTGCGATTAGAGAAATTAACCACAAGGGCACCAGATAGAAGAGGTCCCGTTTTCTAAACTCCCTTTGCGATTCCTTCGCTGTTTGAAAAACCATGTTCTCCCAACCGCTCACGTCTAAAATCCCAATGTACAAACCACAAATTCTAAATAATGTCCAAATTCCAATTTCAAATGACTACCCTCACCCTTCCTCCTCTCCCCCGTGGGGAGAGGAAGGAAGTGAGGGAATCTTGAATTTGGGTGATTGGTAATTTATTTGAGATTTGGTGCTTGGGATTTGGTACTTTATAACTCATCAGTTCTACCATCGGCGGCTATCGATAAAAGGCGATCCCAAAATCCCTTTGGGCCGGAAATATAGAATAAGCAATAGAATCAGAAAAGCGACAGCATCCTTATACCCCGAAGGAATGACGATCAAGCTTAGCGATTCCACTATCCCGAGGACAAAGCCTCCAAGGATCGCGCCGCTGTTCTTTCCCCAGCCTCCCAAGACAGCCGCGATAAAACCCTTCAGACCCACAAGTGTTCCAGAGCTATAGCTGGTGAAGAAGATGGGGGTGATCAGAATTCCGGCGAAGGCTCCTACTCCTGCACTCACTCCGAAAGCTAAAAAGACCATGAGGTTTCTTGATATGCCCAGGAGATCGGCTCCCAAAGGATCCGTGGAACTCGCCTCCATGGCCTTTCCCAATAAGGTTCGGTGGGAAAGAAGATGAAGAAAGATCAGTAAGATAAAAGTGGATAACAAGACCCACACGCTCTGGGGAAGCACGGAAATTCCCCAGAACTGGAGAGGTTGCTCACTGGTGAACGGAGGGAGAGCTTTGGGCAGTGTTCCGAAGACAAGACCGCTTGTACTGCTGAGAAAGATGGAGACGCTAAGCGTTGCCATGATGAGAATGAGAATGGAAGCTTTTCTCAAAGGATAGATGACGGAGAGATGTATGGCGAAGCCGGTCAAAACAACAATGGCAATGGCTACCAGAGCGGCGACAGGGTAGGGGAGTTTTACACCATTCAGGAGGAAGAGGGTGATGACACCCCCCAGCATGACAAACTCCCCTTGGGCAAAGTTGATGATCTGGGAAGCCCTCGAGATGGTCACGAATCCCAAGGCGACCAGGGCATAGATGGCCCCCATCGTTATACCTGAGGAAAGCAGTTGAGGAATATACGTCCAAAGATCCATGAGGTTACGCGGTCACAAAAAAGGGGTGAGACGATTTCGTTGGCTCACCCCTTGATTTACCATATAGATTAGGCTGCCTTCAACTTTTATTCGAATCCGGGGAGTTTGATCCGTTTAAACTTACCTCCTTCGATCCGAACGAAAACCATATCTTTTTTGCTTAAACCATCATGGTCGGTGGGGCTGTAGTGATAGATTCCATGACAACTCTTAAGTCCCTTGGTATTTTCCAGAGCGTCCCTGAAGGTAGCCCGCGTGACCTTTCCTTGGCATCGCTTCAGTGCGTCATAGATTAGGCCTATTGTATCATGGCCATAGCCAGCCAATTGGTCCATTCCAACCCCATAACGATCCCTGAAACGCTTATCAAAATCGATGTTGACGGGTCGAACAGGATCATTCTCATCGAGCTGGTCAAAAACCACAGGTTTTGCAGCAGGGAATTCGACTCCCTCCATCGCTTCTCCACCCAGGGCGATAATAAAACCGAATCCAAAGGCATGAGTTCCAAGGATCGGGATCTTAATCCCTTGAGTCCGTAAATTCTTGCAAATGATCGGGCCTGGCGGGCCGCCGGTACAGGCATAAAAGGCATCCACCTTTTCTTTTTCGATGATGGGCTTGAGCTTGATGATCTGGGGAGTCATGTCAATATCGGTCGGCTTATGGGTCTCCTGGGAGATGATGATGTTTATTCCTTTCTCTTCGCCAAAGCGCTTGTAATAGTTGGCCAGGCTCTGGGCCAGCGGCCATGCGCCGTGAAAAACCAGAACCTTTTTATATTTTCTGGCTGAAGAAAGGTCCACCAGCTTCTGGGAGACGATGATGTCGCTCTGAGCGATGTTAAAGGCCCATTTTTGCTTCAGGCTTCGAACCATTGGGTTGGAGGGACAGATGATGATATTTGTGATCTCCTCCCTCTCAGCAATGGCCCTGGTGGTTGCCTGTAAATTATCCTCAAAAGGACCCACGACCGCTATGATTTCTTTATCTCTCATAAACTTGGTCATATTGGCCGCGGCCCTCCCGAGATCGAAACCATTATCCTCGAAAATCAGCTCAAGAGGGTGTCCGTCGATACCGCCCATTTTATTGATCCGCTCCGCCTCTAAGGCCATGGCATTCTTCACCGTCTTAGTCACTTCTGCCCAGGGCCCGGTGAATTCGAGGTTGACCCCAATTTTATAAAGGGACTTTTCAACGACGTAAGCAGGAGAAGCCCAGACGATGGAGATCAGCGTCAAAATGGATACGAAAGAAACAATCTTCTTCATCGTATTACCTCCTTAGGTTAGAAGTAGCGCCCCCATTAAATGGGGGCGAATAAGTTAACGTCAGCAATAAATGCCGACGCTACGTTATATTACAGATAGTTCTGGATTAGAATTTCAGCAATCTGGACGGCATTGAGCGCGGCGCCTTTCCGGATATTATCCGCCACGATCCACATATTGATCCCGTTGGGGATCGATTCATCGTCACGAATCCTTCCGACAAAGGTCTCATCTTTGCCTGCTGCATAAATGGCCAGAGGATATTCAAATTTCTTTGGGTTATCCGTCACCATCACCCCGGGAGCCTTTGAGAGAATTTTTCTGACTTCGTCAGGTTTCAATTTCTTTTCTGTCTCGATATTGACCGATTCCGAATGGCCGTAGAAGACGGGGACCCTTACGGTCGTGGCCGTTACACCGATCGAATTGTCCTCCATGATCTTCTTCGTCTCATTAACCATCTTGATCTCTTCTTTCGTGTAGCCATTATCGAAGAAGACATCGATGTGAGGAAGACAGTTGAAGGCAATCTGATGGGGATAGACCTCCTTCTTGATCTCCTGTTGATTGTAGATGGCCAAGACCTGGGTCTCTAATTCTTTGATGGCTCTTTTTCCCGTTCCAGAGACGGCCTGATAGGTAGAGACCACCACTCTTTTGATCCGCGCAACATCATGAATGGGCTTCAACACGACCACCATCTGAATGGTGGAGCAGTTCGGGTTGGCGATAATATTCTTTTTTGCATATTGGGCAATCGCATGAGCGTTTACTTCTGGAACCACGAGAGGAACTTCAGGGTCCATCCGGAAGGCGCTGGTATTGTCAATCACCACACAGCCCGCATTTCCAGCAAGGGGAGCAAACTTTTCGCTCACTGAGCCTCCTGCAGAGAAGAGACCGATATCGACTCCGGCAAAGGAGTTCTCGTTGAGTACCTCTACTGTGCGAGACTTGCCCTTAAACTCCAACTTGGATCCAGCGCCCCGCGTGGAGGCGAGAAGCATCAACTTATCCACCGGAAAGTTTCTCTCCTCTAGGATAGCAACCATTTCATTTCCCACCGCACCCGTAGCCCCTACGACGGCCACATTGTATTTTTGCTTCTTCATTCAAACCTCCGTTTTTTACTATTACAACATTCCATTCGGAACCGCCACAGATCAGAATCCGAAATCCAAATATCGCAATTCTGACTTTGGAGATACCCTTTTCCTCTACCGAAGGGGCGCTTGCTTGTTTCTTCTAAAGCCTGCCAATGGGTTTCTGCTTTGGAGTAAGGGCTTTAGAACAGTTTTCCTTTTAGCCCCTTTTTCTGGAGGTGAGGGATCAGACCTCCATCCTCAATCAACTCCTGCATAAAGGGCGGGACGGGTTTTGCGAGAAATTTCCTCTGCTGTGTCAGGTCGAGGATTTCGCCGGTCGTCAGATCGACTTGAACCAGATCTTCGTTGTGTATCTCCTCCGACGCCTCTAAAGATTCGAGGAGTGGAAGCCCCTGGTTAAACCCGTTTCGGTAGAAGATGCGAGCGAAGCTTTCTGCGATGATGCAGGAAATCCCGGCTGCTTTCAAGGCAAGCGGAGCATGCTCCCGGGATGAACCGCAGCCGAAATTCTTATTGGCCACGAGAATGTCTCCCTTCTTGACCTCACGGACAAACTCAGGCCGCTCATCCTCCATCACATGCTTGGCCAGTTCTGCTGCATCCGTCTGATTGAGGTAACGGGCAGGGATGATCGCATCCGTATCCACATCCGATCCAAATTTCCAAACTCTTCCTTCAAGTTTCATGGTTTACCCTTTGTAAGATGGGTTCAAGGATTCGAGGGTTCGAGACTTCGAGGGAGGAAAGTGGAATGTGGTTTTAGTTGCATCTACCTTCTACTTTCTACCTTCACTTTTCTATTTTCCACTCCTCATCACTTCTTCTGGATGACAAATCCTTCCTTTGACTGCGCTCGCTGCGGCCACTGCAGGACTTGCGAGATAGACCTCGCTCTGAGCATGGCCCATCCTTCCTCGAAAATTGCGGTTCGTCGTAGCCAACGACCTCTCCCCTTCCGCCAAAACACCCATGTAGCCCCCAAGACAAGGGCCACACGTCGGCGGGCTGATCACTGCACCGGCTGAGAGAAATATCTCAAACAGGCCTTCCTTTAAGGCCTGGCGGTAGATCTCCTGAGTGGCGGGAATAACGATCAGCCTCAAAGAAGGGGCGATTTTTTTCCCCTTCAAAATCTTTGCTGCCACGCGGAGGTCTTCAAGACGACCGTTGGTGCACGAGCCGATGACAACCTGATCGATCTCGATTTTTCCAACCTCTCTTGCATCCTTGGCGTTGGAAGGAATATGAGGAAGAGACACTTGTGGATAGATCTTCGAGGCATTGTATTCATGCACCTCTTTGTATTTGGCATCAGGATCGCTGTGGTAGAGCCTATAAGGTCTCGTCGCCCTCTTTTTGATATACTGAAGGGTGATCCGATCCGGATCAAAAATGCCGCTTTTCCCGCCGGCTTCAATGACCATATTGGCCATGGTGAATCGACCCTCCATGGGCAGTTTTCTTATCGTCTCTCCAGTGAACTCCATTGCCTGATAGAGAGCTCCATCGACACCGATCTGTCCAATGGTGAAGAGAATGAGATCTTTTCCGGAAACCCAGGGGTTAAGCTTTCCATAGAAGATGAACTTGATGCTCTCTGGAACTTTAAACCAGAGCCTCCCCGTTGCCATGACAGCCGCAAGGTCTGTGCTGCCCACTCCAGTTGAAAAGGCCCCGAGCGCACCATAGGTACAGGTGTGACTGTCCGCCCCGATCGCCACATCCCCAGGCAGGACCAGTCCTTTCTCAGGGAGAAGGGCATGCTCGATCCCGCACTGTCCGATTTCAAAATAATGGGTGAGGCGATGGGTCTTCGCAAAATTTCTAAGGACTTTACATTGTTCCGCAGAGAGAATATCTTTGGCAGGGGCAAAGTGATCAGGAACCAGGATGACACGATCCCGATGGAACACCTTTTTGGCACCCATCTCCTCGAAGGCCTGAATCGCAAGGGGTGCCGTGATATCGTTGCCGAGAGCCAAATCGACTCGAGCGTCGACCAGATCGCGCGGAAAGACCTCTTTTTTCCCGGCATGGGAGGCCAGTATCTTTTCCGTAATGGTCATCGGGTGAGTTCTGGCCATCAAAACAGCCCTACCAACTTCTGTTTTTTGAATTCAATTTTGTTCAGGGCATTGATGTAGGCCTTGGCGCTGGCCACAATCACGTCGGTATCCGCACCCTGGCCCATCACCGTTTGACCTTTCTCTTCCAGCCTCACGGTCACCTCTCCCTGGGCCTCCGTCCCACCGGTGATAGCGTTGATGCTGAACTGAAGCAGCTTTGACCTCGTTCGGGTGATCTTCTTGATCGTCTTGAAGGTGGCATCCACTGGCCCATCGCCAAATCCCGCCTCCTGGATCAGTTTTCCATCCACCTCCATCTTGACCGTGGCGGTCGGAATCGTGATGTTTCCAGCGATGACATTCAGGTAAATGAGCTTGAAACGATGGGGCATCCGGAGGATCTCTTCCACGACGATCGACTCGAGATCCTCATCATAGATCTCACGCTTCTTGTCTGCCAGCTCCTTGAATCGGGTGAAGGCGAGTTGAAAATCCTTCTCTGAAAGCCTGACACCTAAATCTTTCAACCTATCTCTGAAAGCGTGACGGCCGGAGAGTTTCCCCAGCACAAGAGAGGATTTGGGGATCCCCACGGATTCGGGTGTCATGATCTCATACGTCTGTTTCTTCTTGAGGACACCATCCTGATGAATCCCGGACTCATGGGCAAAGGCATTCGAACCGACGACCGCCTTATTGGGTTGAACGACCATACCGGTGATCTTTGAAACCAAACGGCTGGTGGCAATGATATGCTTGGGGATGATCTGTGTATAGAACGGGAACAGATCCTTTCGTGTGCGGATGGCCATGACCACTTCTTCGAGGGAGGTATTTCCCGCTCTCTCCCCGATCCCATTGATCGTGCACTCCACCTGTCTTACCCCGTTTTGGATCGCAACAAGGGAATTGGCAACGGCCAGACCAAGATCATTATGGCAATGGACGCTTAGCGTGACCTTTTCTATCCCTTTTACCGTTTGCCGGAGGGTTCGAATCAATTTTCCAAACTCAGAGGGAATCGCATAACCCACGGTATCCGGGATATTGATCGTGATGGCGCCGGATCGGATGGCCGCTTCGATCACTGCCGCGAGAAACTTCACATCACTCCGGGTCGCATCCATCGCCGAAAATTCGATATTCGGTGTAAATCGCTTTGCCCTCGCCACGGATTGGGAAGCCACTCGGATGACTTCTTCCTTGGTCATCTTCAATTGGTGCTTGAGATGGATATCGGAGGTGGAGATAAACGTATGAAGGAGTGGAAATTTAGCCCCCTTGACCGCCTCCCAGGCCCGATCAATGTCCTGAGGATTTGCCCTGGCCAGAGCCGCCACCTGCGAGCGCGTGACCACTCTGGAAATTGCCTTGACCGCGTCGAAGTCTCCTTGTGATGAAATGGGAAAACCCGCCTCGATGATGTCGACTCCCAATTTTTCCAACTGTTGGGCGATCCTCACCTTTTCCGCCACATTCATCGTCGCCCCAGGGGATTGTTCCCCGTCGCGTAACGTCGTATCGAATATCCTGACAATTTCCTTCATCGTCTTGACTCCCCTTTCAATCCCAGCAACCCCCTATAGTAAATGGGGTCGGGGGATTTTCAAAAAACCTCCATCACCCTTTGGTAGAATTCTCTCTCCTCCCATATCTTGACTTCGATGCGAAGGGCTCGAATAGGGAGATGATCAATATTCAAGATTTTTAATTTTACCATATCTTTCTCCGTTGTGACAATGCAATCGACTGCTTTCGCTTTCCCCTCTATGTGGGATAAATCTTTGGCAGTATAACGATGGTGATCCGGGAAGATCGCTTCTCCAACAATCTTCATTCCACATTTCCTTAGCATGGAAGAGAAGGAGTTGGGGTTAGCGACTCCGGAAAGAGCGAGTATCTTCTTTCCCTTTAAAGTATCAAGTTCTTCTTGTTCCTCCCCAGGACCCACCAGGCCCACCGGTTCGTAATCGCTGTGAAAGACCTGTGCGCCGGGGCATGTCTCACGAATTTTATTTTCCAGGGGCTCATAGGCCGCAGGCTGCTCCGCTTTGTTGATCACGAAAAGATTGGCTCTGCGAAGGTGCGATATGGGTTCCCTCAGAATTCCTCTCGGCAGAAGATGATGGTCTCCAAAACCGATGGTTGAGTCGATCAGCAGAATGTTGGCATCTCGATAGAGGGGAAGATACTGGTAACCGTCGTCCAGCAGCAACCCTTTCACACCAAATCGTTGGAGAGCGAGTTGACCATTGATGAAACGGTTTTTCCCGACGAGGACGGGGATACCCTGACAAGCCTTGGCGATCAGAAAAGGCTCGTCCCCGGATTCCTCAGGCGAAAGAAATACAGTCTTGCCATCGCTCACGACCGGCTGAGAGGTCTTCGTTCTTTTATACCCTCTGCTGAGAATGGCTACGGGAATCCCTTTGGCCATCAACGCCTTTGCCAATGCCATCACTAAAGGGGTTTTGCCTGTTCCTCCTACAGTGATGTTCCCGACACTGATGACAGGGCAGGGAAGGGTTCTTGTTTTCAACAATCGAAGCGAATAGAGAAAAGATCTTGTTCGAACAGCCCCTCCGTAAGGCAAAGAAAGGAGATAAAGGGGAGAAAGAAGACCCCGTTTCCAGAAGGACTTCTCTTTTTGATAAAGGAATTGGTCGATACGCAGCATTTTCCAAAATACGTGACCGTGTCCGTGCACGCCGGAATCCGGTGTTTCGGCACGCAGGCGTGAATCGTGTCCGCACGGTCTAATTATCCCTTAGGTAAACCCCCGGCTCTGCCGGGAGGATACTTACTCATACTATTCTTAACTTTGAGATTTAAACTTTCATCTTTTTAAATTCCGCATTCCGCCATCTGCATTCTGCACTTTAGAAAGGAACGGTTGAATCTCCCCGAACATTCTTTCTGTTGCCCCCTGATGTTTCTGAAGAAATTGATAGCCTCTCTCCCCGACCTCTTGGCGAGCGTGTTCGTCAAAAAGGAGGCGTCTCGATTGAAAGAAGAGTTCTTCTTCCCCGGATACCTGGATGGCTCCTCCTGTCTCAATCAGGCGGCTAGAGATTTCCAAAAAGTTAAACATATAAGGACCGAAGAGGACACACTTCTTGAAGAACAAAGGCTCGAGTGGGTTATGACCTCCTATCCGGACAAGACTTCCCCCCACAAAGACCAATGTCCCGAGGCTGTAAATGCCCGTCAATTCGCCCATCGTATCAAGGAGAATCACCTCGGGGCTCACTTGATCGGACCGGTCCGGGCGCATTCGAAGGGAAGTTTTTCTCAACCACGATATGGCCTCTTTTCTCAGGATTCTCTCCACCTCCTCCAGCCGTTCGAGGTGTCGCGGAGCAAGAATAAGGAGGAGATGGGGCTCCATCTTTTTCAATTCTTTGTAAAGGCTAACCAGGATCTCCTCCTCTCCGGAATGAGTGGACCCTGCAATGAGAATCTTCTCCTGCCCATGGAACCCGATGGCTCCAGCCATTTCATCCATGGTTTTCTGAGAGACGGAGGGGAAAGCCTGATCGAATTTCAAATTTCCCTCTACCTTTGTCTTTTGAGATTCCACTCCCATCTCGACAACTCGCTCCCGGTCTTGTTCCGTCTGCATCAGGAAGAGGCAGATGTATTTCAGACATTCTTTGAAAAAGAATTTGAAGAGGAGGTAACGCCGAAATGACTCTTGGGAGATCCTTCCGTTGAAGAGAATGATCGGAATGTCCCTTTTTCCGCAGGAACGGAGCAGGTTGGGCCAGAGTTCCGTCTCAGCAATGAGAAGGAGGCTGGGTTGGATTTTTTTGACAGCTCTCCGGATGATGAAGGGATGGTCGATCGGTGCAAAGAGGATTTGATCCGCATCGGAGAGGTGGAGTTTGGCTGTCTCGTTCCCGGTAGAGGTCATCGTGGTTAAGACAATCTTGGAATAGGGAAGCTCCCTTTTGATCTTTTCCAAAAGAGGGATTGAACAGAATACTTCTCCGACCGATGCCGCATGAACCCAAATCGGTCCTTTGAAAGAGGGGCTTCGAAAAAACCCCAATCGTTGAGGCAGTGCCTTTCGAAACCGTTTGGAGATGAGACTTCGTACAAGAAAATATGGAATGGTTACGATCAGGAGGAACGTAAGAAGAAAGTTATAAAGGTAGTACATCATGAATCAAACTGTTTCCCTTCACGCTCCTCTCTCCCTTCGGGGGAGAGGGATCGGGTGAGGGGATCGAAATAATGGTCTGCCCTCTCCGTCAGCTCATTGAGACGAGTCTCCAGGAGAATTCTTTTTTCCTCAAGATGGGCCCGATCCCCATCTTGATCGACCTCAATCGGGTCTCCCCAGATGAATACGCCTTTGGAAAAAGGGCAGGGGAGGAGGAACCGATCCCAGGTGTTGAAGATCTTCTTTTTCGAGGCGCTGAAGGTCAAAGGAACGATAGACCTCCCGGTGAGTCTGGCCAACTCGATCACCCCAATCTGCACCCGGTGACGGGGTCCCCTCGGTCCGTCCGGAACAATGGCGATATCGCACCCCTGAGCCTTAACCATCTGTTTGAAACCGGAGAAACCTTTTCGCCTGGTTGAACCGAGGATGGGATGGAAACCAAACCGCATGAGGGCCTTTCCCACCACCTGGCCATCCCGATGGGGAGAAACGAGAAAATTCAACGTTTTCCCTTTGTAGACTACGGGCATCATGAATAGCCTTCCATGCCAGAAGGCCCCGATGGCGGGAATCCCTTTCTCCCAGAACCGTCTCGGAATCTCCGGATGGATCTCTTCAAACCGCATCGTCCAGGCTAACGTCTTGATGATCCAGTAAGCGCACCATGGCCCCAACCAAGCCACAAACTTTTTCTTCAAGGGTTTAAAAAACATCTTTTTCTATTTCGGAATGCGAATTTCGAAATTCAATTCCGCATTCTGCAATCCCCACTCCGCAATCGAAATCAGTAGACCTTCTGTGCTTTGGACACGGTCTGAATTCTCGTTCCATCATCTCTGAACTGAAGATTATAGAGACGGCAATATTCTCCATTACGGGCCATCAATTCCTCATGCGTTCCTTGTTCCACAATCTGGCCTTCAGAAAGGACGACGATACGGTGGGCGTTTCGGATGGTTGAGAGCCGATGGGCAATGACGAAGACCGTTCTCCCTTTCATCAACTCTTCCAATGCCTTTTGGACTTCTGTCTCAGAATCGGAATCCAGAGAGGAGGTGGCTTCGTCTAAGATCAGAATGGGAGCGTTCTTCAGAAGGGCTCTCGCGATGGAGATGCGCTGGCGCTCTCCTCCAGAAAGCTTGACGCCCTGTTCACCGATGTTCGTATCGTACCCTTGGGGCAATCTCTGGATGAAGTCATGGGCGTTGGCCGCTTGGGCGGCCTGGATGACCTCTTGCTCCGAACATTTCAGATTTCCATAGGCGATATTATTTCGGGCCGTGTCATTAAAGAGGATGGTTTGTTGGGTGACCAAACCGATCTGATCCCTGAGGGACTTCAAAGTGGCCTTTCGAATATTGCAGCCGTCGATAAGAATCTCTCCCTGCTCCACATCATAGAAACGGGGCAGTAGGTTTACTAAAGAAGTTTTTCCCGCACCACTCATTCCCACCAAGGCGATTACTTCTCCCACCTTCACCCAGAGGGATATGTCTTTAAGCACAACATCATCTTCGTATTTGAAAGTGACCTTTTGAAAATCTATTCCTTGGGTAATCGGGGAGAGCAGGACTGCATCCTCTGCATCCTTAATATCGGCGGTGGTATCGAGAAGCTCAAAGATACGCGTCGCCCCTGCCAGACCTTCTTGAATTTCAAGGTTGACTTTGCTCAAATCACGGATCGGAGCGTAGCACATAAAAACGGCCAACAGAAATGACCCAAAGGTGCCTGGCGTTAATTCCCCTCGCATGACCATATGGCCCCCCACCCAGATAATGATCGCTGCCGCGATTCCTCCCAGAAATTCCATCAAGGGGGTATTCAGCGCCCGGACCTTGATCCTCTTAAGGAATGTTTTGAACAACCGGTTGTTCTCTTCAGTGAAGCGCTGTTTTTCGTACTCTTCCATGTTGAATGCCTTAACGATCCGATTTCCGGTAATCGTCTCATGAAGAAAGGTCGTAAGCAGGCCCAGTCGTTGCTGCCCTTTCCGGGCGAATTTCCGCATCTTTTTTCCAAATGCTCTAATGGGAATGATGGCCAAAGGAAAGATAATATAAGCGATGATCGCCAATTTCCAGCTTTGAAGAAAGGCAACAGCCACCAGGCCGAAGAAGGTAAAGATATCTTTGAAAACGCCCGCTGTGGTGCTGGACACCGCTCCTTGAATCAACGTCACATCATTTGTGATCCGGGAAATGATAATGCCGGTGGGTGTTTTTGTGAAGAAAGAGAGAGAAAGGGTTTGCAGATGATTGTACAGTTTCTCCCTGACATCCGCGATAATTCTCAGACCCACAAAATTCATGAAGTAGGCCTGACCATAATTGAAGATACCTTTGAGCAGGTACAGGAGGATAAGAAGGATAGGAAGGAAGCGAAGCATCTCCATACCCCTTTGGAGCAAGAGGTCTTTGAGATGAAGATGAACAATGATATGATTGACGAAGGGTGGAATAGTAAGTGAAGACATCCCTTCTTTCCTGAAAAAAACACCGTCCACCACAGGTTTGAAAAGCCATGCCGTCGCTGCGGTCAAAAAAGAGACGACGACCATGCAGATGACGGCAAGGATCAACTTAAACCAATAGGGTTTTACGAATTCAAGGAGCCTTCGGTAGAGAGACATCTCAGACCTCCGCTCCACGGAGCAAGGAAGTAACGATGCGGGCAGCCCGTTCGGCTGCTCCTAGCTCTCCGAGCTTCTGACGCACCTTATTCACGGATTCGGCCATTTTTCGACTCAGGATGGGATCCCTTAAGATACGAAAGGCTTCGTCGGCAATCTGTTGAGGATTGACATCCTTTTGAATCAATTCCGGGACGATTTCTTTCTCTGCCACCAAATTGACGAGGCCGATATGATCCAGCCGAATCAAGGCCCTGCCCACCCAATAGGAAAGGAATGAAACTTTATAGACAATAATCATGGGTTTTCCAACAATCGCCCCTTCCAACGTGGCCGTTCCGGAGGCGACGATCAGAAGTTCAGAAAGGTTCATCACATCATAAGTAAAACCCTCCACCACAGCCACGGGCACGGATATATTCCCCATCCGGGATAACAACAACGTTTTGTGAAGACCGGGGGCGAGAGGGATGACAAATTGGAGATCCGGGATCTCTTTTTGGAGCAGATGCGCCGAAGCCAAAAGGGGAGGAAGCAGTCTTTCCACCTCATGCTTTCGGCTTCCAGGGAGTAAGCCGACGGTTCTTCTCCTGGGATCGAGACCAAATTGTTGAAATGCCTTTTCTCGGGAGAGGGTCGGCTTCACAATGTCGAGAAGCGGATGCCCTACCCATTCCACATCGACTCCCGCTGCCTGATAAAGAGGAACCTCAAAAGGGAACAGGACGATCATTTTCTTCACCAACCGAGCGATCAACTTAATCCTTCTAGGTCTCCAGGCCCAAACCTGAGGACCGATATAATAGAGAATCGGGATTCCCTTTCGCTGGGCCATCTTCGCCAACCGAAGATTGAAATCAGGAAAGTCGATGAGGATGACGAGGTCCGGCCTTTCCCGGTCAATCGATTTCTTCAAGCCCTGAAGCGCTTTCAGGATAGCTCTTAGTTTGAAGAAAACCTCCGTAATTCCCACGACGGAAAGAGATTGAGAAGGGTAGAGGAGTTTCATCCCCGCCCTTTCCAATCCCTCACCCCCAATTCCGAAAAACTCAATGTCTGGATCGATGCGTTGAATGGCCTCCACGAGGCGGGAGCCATGAAGATCCCCCGAAACTTCTCCCGCAACCAGCAGGATCTTCTTGGATTTCATCTGTTCCGCCGCCCCGCTACTTCTTGCTTTGGTTGATGTCATCAATCTTCTGGATAATTTGGAGTGCCAACTCTAATGCCCGCTTTCCATCCAGCCCAGAGACTCGAGGATTATTTCTATTCCTCACACTCTGGAGAAAAGAATGGATCTCAGCCTCCAGAAGATCGATCTTCTTGACTGGAATCTCCTTGGTTGCCATTTCAGGAATCTCTTCCGGTCCGAGGGAACGCGCCTTTTTAGAGAGGAAAAGTTTCTGAGACAGGTAGTCGATGGAAAAGATTCCATCCGGTTGAAAGATCCGAGTTTTTCGGATCTTCTCTTCGGAAACTCGGTTTGCGGTCAAACTTGCCGTGCAACCGTTTTCGAATTCGATGCGGGCATTGGCAATGTCCGGGGAATGGGTGAGGATTGGAATGCCGACGGCCTGGAGATCTTTCACCTCTGAGTTCACCAGGCTCAAAATGATATCGATATCGTGAACCATTAAATCTAACACCACATTAACCTCTGCACCTCTTCCAGAGAAGGGACCCAACCGATGGGACTCAATGAACCGTGGGTGTTGGACCCTTCCCTCCAAGCCGGAAAAGGCTCCGTTGAATCGTTCCAAATGGCCCACCTGAAAGATCAGTCCTTTTGATTCGGCCAGCCCGATCAGTTCGTCAGCCTGCTCGAGCGTGTTCGAGATGGGCTTTTCCAATAGAACATCGATCCCATGCAGGAAAAAATCTTTCGTCAGTGAATAATGAAAAGGGGTGGGAACGGCGATGCTGACAGCCTGAATTTTTTTGAAAAGGTCGGTGTGGGATTCGAAAGATCGGGTTCGGTATCGCAGGGCAATTTCCCTGGCACGACCGGTATCGACGTCCACCACACCCACCAACTCCGCTTCTTTTGCTTTCGCACATTTCTCCGCATGGAATTGGCCAAAGTATCCGACACCGACGACACCGACCCTGATTTTTTCCACTTAACGGGCAATCCCCCTCTTCGAATGCTGAATGAAATAGAGGAGACGTTGGACCTCTGGGGTGCGACAGATTTCGTCCTCCCCCACCCTCTTTATCGCTTTTTCCAATGTCAGACCGGAGCGAAAGATAAATCGGTAAGCCTTCTTCAAAGCCTTCAGGGTCTCCTCTGAAAACTTGGCTCGTTTGAGGCCAACGGTGTTGAGCCCGAAGAGTTTCACGTGGCTTCCGGAAGCCAACATATAGGGAGGAATGTCGAGAGTGACGCCGGAGACACCGCCGATAAAGGCGTGGGTACCGACCCGGCAGAACTGGTGGATGGCGACGATTCCTCCGATGACGGCCCAGTCTTCGATCACAATGTGCCCGGCCAGGGTTGCTGCGTTAGACATGATGATCTCATTTCCGATTTGACAATCGTGAGCCACATGGGAGTAGGCCATGAAAAAATTCTTATTCCCGATAACGGTTTTCCCACCTCCCTTAACCGTACCCCGGTGAAGGGTGACGAATTCCCGTATGATATTCTGATCGCCAATCTGGAGAGAGGTCTTCTCTCCTTTGTATCCTAAGAACTGAGGGGCTTCTCCGATGGAGGCAAATTGAAAGATCTGGCATCGCTTCCCGATATGAGTCCCCTCCCGGATGATCACGTGGGGCCCGATCTTCGTCTCCTGATCAATCAGGACGCCCTTTTCAATCACAGAGTAAGGACCGATGTCAACGCCTTCACCGATTTCAGCTTTTGGATCGATGATGGCAGTGGGATGAATCATTTTTCTTCTCCTAACATGGCCAAGAGTTCTGCTTCAGCTACCAGTTTTCCATCGACCAAGGCCTTTCCCTTAAACCCCCAGATCGATTGCCGATGCTTGGTGATCTCGATTTCGAGACGAAGTTGATCTCCCGGAATGACCGGTTTCCTGAATTTGACGTTGTCCATCCCCAAAAAGAAGACCGGCTTCTTGTGGCTTTCCTCGGGTGTCGATTTGAAAACGAGCATCCCGGCCGTCTGGGCCATGGCCTCCACAATCAGCACCCCCGGCATAATGGGGCGGCCTGGAAAATGACCCGGGAAAAAAGGTTCGTTGTAGGTGACGTTTTTGATCCCGACGATCCGCTTTCCAGGCTCCACTTCCACAATCCGGTCCACAAGCAGAAAAGGGTAGGCATGGGGGAGGATGCTCATGATGTCTTTAATCTCAATCATCTATTTCTCCTTCCCTCTTGAAGAGAGGATTTCTTCGATCTTTTTCAAGCGCTTCTCAATGTCAATTAATGTCTTTTTCATCTCCGGGAGTTTCGGAAGGATGGTGATCGCCCTGAGAAATTCACGGTGAGGCAAGGCAGGGCTTCCGACGTACCCCTGGTTCCCGGGCAGATTGTGGGTCACTCCGGCTTGAGCCCCCACGATGACATTGTCTCCAATTTCAACGTGATCCACCACTCCCACCTGGCCGGCCAAGGTGACATTGCTTCCGATTTTTGTTGACCCTGAAATTCCCACCTGGGCGCAGAGGACCGAGTCCTCGCCGATCACGACATTATGGGCAACCTGAACAAGGTTATCGATCTTCACCCCTCTCCTGATGATCGTCTTACCCAATGCGGCTCGATCGATTGTGGTGTTGGCGCCGATTTCAACATCGTCCTCGATCTCCACCCTTCCCACCTGGATAATTTTCACATTCTTCTTTCCTTCTTTGACATACCCAAATCCATCACTTCCGACCACGACCCCGCTGTGAAGAATGACCCGTTTTCCTACGACAACCCCGGGGTAGACGGAGACATTGGGATAAAGGATCGAGTCTTCTCCGATAGCAGAGTCCTCACCCACATAAACCCCGGGATAAAGCGTGACCCGATCTCCAATCGAACACCGGTCACCAACGTAGACGAAAGGATGAAAGGTCAGATCTTTTCCCAATCTTGCAGTGGGGCTGATCCAGGTATTGGAACCGATCCCTTTGGGTTCGTAAGGTTTTTGGAAAAAGAGGGTGAGGATCTTGGCAAAGGCCAGATGGGGATTGGCCACCCGAAGGAGAGGTTTGTCCGCCTGGCTCACCTCTTTCGATACGATAATCGCCGAGGCGTTGGTTTCCTTGAGCTTCTGAAGGTATTTCGGGCTGGCGATGAAAGCAATCTCTCCTACTCGGGCGTCTTCAATGGCTGCCACTCCGGAGATTTCCGTCTCCCCGTCCCCAGCCACTGTTCCATCCACCCATTGGGCCAATTCCTTAAGTTTCTTTTTCATTCTCTTTCCGTTTAGGTAGATTGCGTCTCCAGAGAAATTGTTAACCAATCCGAAATCCCAATCATAAAATTCAAAACGGTCCCATGCTTTTTGTTTCCGTTCTTCGAGGGTTCGTGCTTGGCTCGAATTGACCCCTGCGGGATACTTCGCCCGTATTTCGTGCTTCGTATTTCAGTCTTCATTTCTTCTGGGCATCAAATGCTTTGATCACTCGGTCGGTAACGTCGATCGCCTTCGACACATAGAGCACAACGGTCTCGTTCTTTTCTAGAATAAAGGTGTAACCTTCTTCTGCCCCTAGTTTTTGAATCACCTTGATGAGGCCGCCGGAGATGGTTCGTTCCATCTCCATCTGTTTCTGCCTCATCTCGTTCTGGGCATCGTCCGCCCACCTTTGGAAGTCCCGAAGTTTGGTTTGGTATTCTTTCTCTTTATGGGCCCTGGCCTCCGGAGTCAGCATGAGGGTCTGCTTCTCAAGGGATTCTTTCATGGTTTGAAGCTCTTTCTGCTTGTCGGCGCCGAGATGTTGAACTTTTTCCACATCTTTAGTGATCACCTTCTTCGCCTCCTTGCCGGCATTGCACTCATTGATCGCCCTCTGGATATCGACGTACGCCACCTTCAAATCCGCAGCCCAAACCGACCCGAACCATCCCAATAGAATCATTCCTGTGACAACACCGAACTTTTTTCCGACCATCTTCATTTCTCCTCTCTAATAAATTTCATTCATTCTTTAAAAAACCGATCCGCCTGTGAAGTCGATCACCTGCCTTTTCTCCCCTGCTTTGCGGTTGAGGTTAAACCCCAGATCGATATGGATGGGACCAAATGGAGAGTACCAACGAATTCCAGGCCCTGCCGAAAAAGCTAAACCCTTCCTCGTAGTGGTCGTGGCACCTTCGCCGTTATCAGTCCCCCAGGCCTTCCCTACATCGAAGAACAAAGCTCC
>DASPPQ010000090.1:0-2836 GCA_035625415.1 Thermodesulfobacteriota bacterium | reverse complement strand
CTCCTTCAAAACACCTCCAGACCTACTGACGGGAAGGCTGAGAAAACCTAACCTTGATCAGTAGGCCAGGCGTTATGTCAAGAAAACACCATAAGCTCAGAAAAACTTTCGTCTTAAAGGAGCGCCTGATATAGAATCAATGTGTAAAACTCTTTTATAGAAGTCTTATTTTTCTATAATGATATTCATGACTTACAAGTTAATATTTTTATAAAAATATCTGACAAAAAAATAGTTTGGTTTAAAATGAAATATTGAGAATTGGATTTCCATAACAAAATCCAATTAAAAAAGTGTATATCTTCAGACCTTTTTGGACACTTCTGCTGAAAACGAGTTTGCACGTTGATACTGGTCTGGGTCATCGGTTAGGTTAACACCTCTGCCATACAAATTATACTGCTTCCTCCGCTCCATAGTAAATCGTTTCTTTTCCTCTCTTTTCTGTAAAATGACCTCCTTTCTCCCCGCATAGACATCATTGGGGGATACGTTGTTGAGGGACTCATGAGCGGTCCTATTGTAAACGGTTATCGCGTCCTCTACCGCCTTCTTGAGCTCACCAGGAGAACAATAGACCATCAGACATATCTTCTCCTTAATCCTCCTGTTGAACCGCTCAATCTTCCCTCTGCCCTGAGGGTGATACGGAGTGCCAAAGATATGTTTGATCCCATGAACCAAAAGATACTCCGCAAGGATCTTGGACGTAAAGCCTGAGCCATTGTCTGTGTAGAGCTTAGGCATGGTGGCTACCAGGTGGTCTTCTCTGCGGGCATTCTCTATCCCCAACTCCAAGATGTCTGACAGCGTGAAGGCCGTTTCATCAGGCCGTATGTCATAGGCGATGATCTTCCGGGAGTAATCGTCCTCCACGGGGATAAGCTTGTAGTATCCCCATCCCACGATAAAGAGGTTGGTCCCATCACACTGCCAGAGTTCATCAGGATGGGTTGTCTGATGCCTCCACTGTCTCTGTGCTGGCATCTCGGGAAGCGGGCGGGGACAGATCAGGTTGTTCTCCCTGAGAATCCGGTAAACGGTTGATTCCGATATCGAGAATGACTCTTCGTCCGTGATCTTAACCGCCAGAAGCCTTGGAGAGAACTCCGGATGAAGACGGGCTATCTCGAGCACCTTCTCCGTCTCCCCTGCTGTCAGCCTGTTCCATACCCGCCGCGCTGAAGGCTTCATCTTTGTCAAACCCCCCAAGCCATGCTCCTCATACGCCTTCCGCCACTTGTAGTACGTCGAGCGAGGAATCTCCAGCTCCTGCAATATCTCCGAACGACGACCCCTTTGGAACTCCACCTTCTCGATCAAATCTCCCTTCATCTGTCCGCTCATCTTCCAGTGCCAGCCCCCCACTACCGATTCAGACTTTTTTTCAGCAGTTGAATCTGCAACGCCTGCTCACCCACCAGTTCCTTCAACCTCGCATTCTCCTCCCGGAACCCCTTTACGTCGCTCTGCGTGGCATCACGCAGACTGTCTCCCTTTAGACGGGCTTTCCCCGCCTCCATAAAGTCCTTGAGCCAGGAATAATACAGGGCAGAGGAGATCCCTTCTCTCCTGCAAAGATCGGAAATAGGAATCTCCTTGCGGAATCCCTCCAATACGATCCTGATCTTGTCTTCAGCTGTAAACTTTCGGCGGGTTTTGGCTCTTACTTCCCTGATGAGCTTGGCTGCGCTACCTGGTGTGGCAGTTATTTCTTCCCTATCTAATACCTGGGCGGTTGCTTCCATGGTCTCCTTCCTTTCTGACGGCTTCCATTATAGCCGTCTTTCCCACCCAGACCAACATCGAAAGTGCGAACTAAAATTTACCCCAGTTTGTCCACTCTTTGCTGAAGATCAACAATTGTCTTGGTATTTATAGCCTTCTATTTGAGATTCCTAAAGACCCCGTAAGCTAATGCAATGTTACACTCCCTTTCCATTGGGAATCGTCAGCTCTCGATGCCATATAGATCCAATGCTTTGTAGGTAAAGTCCGCAACCCATTTTCCACTTCCTCCTTCCTCTACTCAACGATCCCGCTTTTTGAGCAAGTATTCATGATTTGAATTGTCACTACTTTTTATCACTTCGTCACTAATATGAATTGCCTTGCCACGGATAAAAATGCCTGTTAAATTTTACGTACATTGAAAAACAAGGAGTGCAACGATGTCGGATAAAGCCGTTCAAGATTATTATCTTGAAGAGTTTGCGCATTGTTTTGGCTGCGGCAGACTCAATAAGGACGGTATGCAGATTAAGAGTTACTGGAACGGAGAAGAATGTGTCTGTCATTACACGCCGAAGCCCTATTATACCGGCGGCTTTCCCGGATTTATCTATGGTGGACTCATCAGTTCGCTAATCGACTGCCACGGCGCCGCCACGGCATCGGCGGCAAAGCTTCAGGCCGAGGGCTTCACCCTGCAAGACCGCGCTCCTTCACGTTTTATAACAGCTTCTCTAAAGGTCGATTACTTGAAACCGACGCCTGTTGGCAAAGTCCTTGAGTTGAAGGGGAGGCCGAAAGAAATTTCCGACCGGAAAGTCATCGTAGCCATCACATTATCTGCCGAAGGAGAGATCTGTGCGAAAGGCGAAGCGGTTATGGTGAAGCTTCCGGACGGTGTCAGGCCTTGACGGGCTGTTGCCCGAATCCTAATTTACAAAATTTGAAGTCCTTTTCCGAGGATTCCTTCCGAGACTGTCGAAAAACCCTCCAGCATAGTTAATGGGTGATTTTCGGGGGTCTCAGGACCCCTCGCAATTATGAGATCGTTGATTGTGGTGCATTCTGTGAGGTCATTTTTTTTCTGCATCTCACCCAAGAATCT
>DASPPQ010000089.1:0-3273 GCA_035625415.1 Thermodesulfobacteriota bacterium | reverse complement strand
TTGGTTTAAGTGACTACAAAAATAAAAGCACCACTAAACAAAAAATACATCTTGGTACAACACATTATCATATTATATAGGCGCCTCCCTTCTTCTCTAAATGGTTCATCTTCTTATTAAGGTCGAACAGATTTATATTCTCCGATCACCAAATAATCTTCTCTGGCCGGTCAATTGTGTTTATATGTTCCAAACGGCTCAATGACCACGTCCATGATGCCACCACAGACCATGTCCTCTTCCTCGGCAAGATCTCCCGTCAAGTCAATCCGAAGTATCTGCCCTTCGCCAGTGCGAATGACTTCTTGTGCAGTGCGTATGACTTTCCCTTCGCTGCATCCCCCGCCGATACTTCCCAGAGTCTTACCATAAGGCCACACCAGCATTTTTGCTCCCGTCTTTCTCGGCACAGAACCCTTAGTGGAAACGATAGTAACGATGGCTTTTGGGTCATCTTCGTCCCGGCTAAGTTCCTCCAGTACCTCCCGATCGAACTCCGGCCAGTTAATTAGGACCTCATCCCTTATTTCGGAGGAATGCTTCACTATCCTTCTGAATCTGATCACCTGTGCAATGATGGAGATGGCAATTTCCTCGGGCGTTATTGCTCCAATGGGGACTCCGATAGGAGCGCTTACCCTTTCCACTAACTCCTCCGGAAAGCCTTCCTTCAACAGTATCTCCCGCACAAGCCTCACGCGACGCTTTGAACCAATCATCCCCACGTAAGCGGTAGCATATTTCAATGTCCTGCGGAGGCAATCCAAATCGTGTCGATGCCCTCTCGTGACGATGACAACATAAGCGGAGCCGTTCAAATTAAGCTGATCGAAGCATTTGTCAAAGCTTTCACATAGGACTCTTTGTGCAAGAGGAAAGCGCTCCCGGTTGGCGAAAGAAGGTCTGTCATCGATGACGGTAACCAAAAAGCCGATCATAGCTCCCAATTCCACGAGAGGTTTTGCAATATGTCCTCCGCCAAAGACGATCAATCTTGGTTCGGGGAAAAAGGGTTCAATCAGATATCTCTCTCCGGGTGATCTTTCAATTGACAGAAGATTTCCTGTTTCAAGAGCGCTTAAAGCCATCCCGTATAATTCACCGTCCGACATGGAAAGAGATGACAAATTCAAAAGATCCTTTTCCGTAAATAGCAGCCTCTGGGAAAAGGGGCTTTTCCTTATGGTTTTATTTTGCATTGTGGTGACCGCTACCACTCTTTTCCCCTCATTCAGTTCCTTTAACAAGCGGATGTAGGTGTTATTCGGTACAATATTCATGACAATCACTCTCCTAAACAAAGATCCGAATGAAGTTCACTGACCCCTTCGACGGCGTCATACGAGGTAAACCTTAAATTCCTGAGCCATCTAACAAAATTGAAGAATCTCCTTTATCCAATCTGATCTTTTCTGTTTTATCGATCTACACTACCTTTAGATCCTGGGCAGTGACTTGAACATAGCCATATCGAATGCTCTTAAAGGCTTTTGATACCTAAAAAGGCGTCTTTTTCTTCCTTTTTGAATTGAATCATATTGGTTTTATCCCTTCATTTCTTTATATGCTGGTCCAGGCGTCTTATCAAACCCTCCCTCCATGCCGATTCCTTCGATAAAAAACAGAATAAAAAAACCCACTGACCAGTTTTTTCTGGTAGTGGGTTGCTCGGTATTCTAAACATGTTGTGGAGATGTTTACATGGGCCGACCTCCCATACCAGTCAGAAAACACATATCCATGCAACACATCATCACAGGTTTGTCACATTTTCCTACACAAATTCCAACGGTTACTAATTTTTCCATGTTAGTCACAAATCTTTACAATTTAAGTGTTAAATCTAATGTCGCATAATAAATAATTCTTGTCAAGTATTTTTTCAAAAACCTTTATTTTTTTGTTTACAACCTGACTTTGTGCTCTTGAAGGCGAGAATATCTTGTCACTATACCAACCTCCTTCAATGTTCCAATAAAAAAACCGTATTGAAACCCTTGCTCCAAAGAATCTCCTTTCCAATTCCCTCCATCCACAAGGACGACCCCGACGAAATTCGTCGGCAGTCAATGGCGACGCTGCATATACTCCGAACCCTAAACCCCGAACTTTGGATTATCTTAAGAGAGCAAGGCTAAACCAAGGGATATAGGTGAGGAGCGCTAAAGCGAGCAAGAGGACGCCGATAAAAGGGAGAGAGGCCATACAGAGTTTCAGCACAGGCCTCTCAAAACGGATGCTGGCGATAAACAGGTTGATTCCCAACGGAGGGATGGACGCCCCAATCTCCAGATTGGTAAGAATAATGATCGCGATGTGGAGAGGATGAACTCCATACGCTTGCGCAACCGGGGCAACGAGGGGGACGACAACGGTCAACGCTGAGAATGTGCCCATGACGCAACCCACGGCCAAAAGAAAAAAGTTTAGGACGATTAAGAAAAAGAGAGGGCTGTTGATATGGGTTCTGAAGAAATCTAACATCCTCATCGGGACTTGCTCATCGATCAGGTAATTGGTTAGACCGAGGGCAGCCCCGAGGATGATCAAGATCCCGCCCACCAAGATCATGCTTTTTCGCATGATCTGGGGGAGCTGCCTCCACTGGATATCGCGGTAGATGATCACTTCAATCAAAAGAACGTAGGCTGCGGTAATGGCCGCTGCCTCACTGACAACAAAATAACCGCTGTAGATCCCGCCTAAGACGACAGCCGGAAGGGGAAGCTCCCAAATCGCGTCCTTCAATGCCTTAAAGACTCCCCGCACGTGGAACTCGGTTCGGGGGACTTCGACAGCAATCGCTTTCTCAATACTGAACGCAGAGAGGAGGACGATCAGAAGGACACCGGGCAGAATGCCTGCCACAAAGAGTTGATCAATCCTCACCTTTGCGACAATGGCGTAAATGATCAAGGGAAGGCTGGGCGGGAAAAGAAGGCCCAACGTCCCGGATGTGGTCAATAATCCAAGGGAGAACTTTTCAGAATATTTCCCTCGCAGTAACGCGGGCAAAAGGATACCTCCCAACGCGATGATCGTCAGTCCTGTGGCACCGGTCAGGGCCGTAAAGGCAGCGCAGGTGACGAGGGCGATAATGGACAACCCACCGGGCAACCACCCCAAGATCGCATCGGAAAGGCGGATCAGCCTTCTGGGTGCTCCGCTCTCCGAAAGGAGATAACCCGCAAACGTAAAAAGAGGGATAGCCACCAGAATGGGAGTGGTGGCCATCCGATGCATCTCGATGATGATGGCTGAGGAATCGATCTG
>DASPPQ010000088.1:0-2365 GCA_035625415.1 Thermodesulfobacteriota bacterium | reverse complement strand
GAGGAACTTTTTCGCACACACCCTCGAAGGTTAAAATAACCGACACAGAAATCTGAACGATCTGAAACTTCAAGAGTTTGCTGTAATGCAGGAAGTAATGCCTGTTCTATATTATCGAAGATACGGGGCATATATCCTCTGCTGGCGAGTTTTCACAACCCCCACCCTTTTGGTTGCGAGCTACCAACAATCGGCTCTAATTTTGGTGGAATTGTATTAAGAATCAAGTGAACTGTCAATGGGAACTGAAGGGTTGGCCGAGTTGCACTTCGACGAAGATACCCACCCACTCTCCCCCTCTGAATCCCAGCCTGAATAATCTACTGATTTATTGATGCTCGGCTGGGCACCGGCACTAGCACCGGCCGCCGCCGCGTTTGTTAGGAGGCAGTCTTATCTACAAGAGAGAAATGATGCCTGACAAAGAAGCATTTATATTTTCCAGACGCCAATCTTCTTGCGGCCGATACCATCTCTTCGGACTGGACAGATTTTGAAATTTGACAAGTCTTTTGAGGTTTACAGAAAACACTGTGTCACACCATGGACGCTGACTGCTTCTCTTCGGCACTTTGTTTCGTTACGAGGTTGAGAATGGATGTTGTCCTTACCCAGATACTATTCCCTTTAAAAAGATTGAATTCTTTGACAAATGGAGGATAATATCTAACAGAATGGGAATAGGCATCCGAGTTTTCCTTGTCGATGATAATGATTCTGTTCAGCGTCTTTCTCTGGCGCGATTAGATAGGTTGCTCCATTTCGATCGAGCAGAAAGTCTTCCTCAACACGCCGGGAAACGTATCCGATGTGCGATGGTATTTTTGCAGGTGGCAGGGAGAGAGGTGCTTTCCATAAGGAATGTAGATTACTTTTTGCTTCCATTTGATGATAAAGGGCGAATCAATAAAAAAGAGTGGGAAAAAGGGATGCGCCTTGGGATGGATCTCTTGCCTCCTTCATTTAATGAGGGAAATACCAAACAGGTTATAAATGCGAGTCATCGCTTTGCCAAGAGACGCTATGAACACGAGTTCAAGTGGAGGCCGAGCCGGAGGATGGAGGAAGCAATCGTGGGCGCTGTATTTCAGTAAACTTGAGGACTGTGCTAAATTTGTGCTAAAATCAACTCGAAAAGACTGGAATAGAATGAAATAGACTGGAACCAATAGAATTAGGTTTATCGTTATAATTTCAAGCGTTTAAGAGAAACCAGGTAAAGAATCAAGGGGTTAAAAAAAATGTCTGAATCGTTCTCATAACCCGAAGGTCGCTAGTTCAAATCTAGCCCCCGCTACCAAACAAAATCAGGGACCTACAAAACTTTCGTAGGTCCCTTTTTATTAAGAATTAAGCCTATTCCCGATAGGTTCTTCTCCACCTGTGATATCTTTACAAACCTAAAGATGACTTTAAGTAAGTCATCCTTAGGTTCATTTAAAACCTTCCCACTCCTCCGGGTCCACCTTCACCGGGATAATAAAGATCAACGTCGACATACCCCAACCTTGGGAGAGTCCCGTGATCGAAAGGAGCAGGTAGGGTATACGCATATTGGTTCGGCGTTATCTCGAAAGTGAACGGGAAAACGACCTCATTGCTCTCATTCCCAGCCCTGTCAAATACAGAAACCTTCAAGGTAATTTGTGTCCATTCGGGCAGAAACGATGTATTTCTACTGTAGGTATTCCATTGGATATACCCCTTAAAGTGTTTTTGATCCTGTGGCTTCAGATAGATCCAATCGGTCGGGTAATGACCATAACCCACCTCGTCCACCGTAGAGGCGATTCGAAGCATGCTCCCATCCGGATCATTTGCCTCAAGATAAATTTTCCAGATATAACCGTACTGACCCTTTTCTACAGCAAAGGTATGCGTAATGATGGGCCCCCTTATCTCCTGTTTCGGCTCCCCTCCAGTTAAACCCAGACGGACATTGAATAGGACTAACGCTAAGATTAGACTAAATAGTCCAAGAATTTTCCCTGTTTTCATCTTTCACACCTTCTTTCTCTAATTGCTTATTTGATTCTCACTTTCCTTATTCGTCCTATGCTCATCGCGCTCCAAATAACATTCCAAACCCCTTAAGGAAAACTGCGTAATGTGATCGGCGATCCTTTCGATCTCTTCGGGTTTGGATACATCCTGGTGATAAAGTTGTGTAACGATGGACCTGGCATTGAAGTAATAAAGGCACTGGCCGATGATACTCGCACAGCGCAGGCGGATTTCCTCCTCGCTGACAGGAATTCCAATCATTTTTTGGACGATTGAGGCCAGAACCCTATCCCGCGGACGAACGGTTTCTTTCACCAGACGCTCAAAGGCACGGGTGGGTTCTGTCATTTCTCTCACCATC
>DASPPQ010000087.1:0-9252 GCA_035625415.1 Thermodesulfobacteriota bacterium | reverse complement strand
TTTTTTCCAACATATCGTGGGCAAAGTTGCAAGTCAAGAGAAGAAATTACAACATTTAACCTGTCATCTTTTAGTGCCTACGAAAAAGTCTTCTTCCCCGATAAATCGGCCCACCACTAACGTAACTTCTTTTAGATCAATCTGTAAAGGGTTGACCGGCAAGCGCCCCGCAAGCCCCGCCTTGTAGGCGGGCTCAAGGGGCACAATTAAGACAGTATTTCTTTCCCGGGAAGCCCCGGCCTGTGGCCGGGGAGCTTCACTTACATGAACGTAAAATACGAAGCACAACCCAAGCCTTTAGCTTTAAATCTGACATCCACAGTTTTTTGTCGATATTGACGCGCTAAGCGGACAATTGAAGTTGACCAGGGGGAGATAATTATGCTAAATCTCATTTGTGCAAAAACGATTTTTTCTTTAGATGGAGATCGAATAGAAGGGAGAAGAAAAATGGATCCAAACAAGGAATGGTTGGTTGAGTTGAAATTGAAACAGGTTGTGGAAAAGTTAAAGGCTCATGGATTTGAAGCCCTCTCTGTCAAAACGAAAGAAGATGCAGCTCAGGAGATTTGGAAACACATCCATCCAAAACAGAGGATTGGGGTAGGTGGGTCCGTCACGATAAGGGAGTTAGGCATTTTGGAACAATTGGAAGCCAAGGGTTACACCCTTTATGACCACTGGAAACCGGGTCTTTCAAAAGAGAAGGCTCTTGAGATCCGTAAATCCCAAATGACTTCTGACCTGTTCCTGAGCAGCATCAATGCCGTCACCCTAGACGGAGAGCTAGTCAACATCGATTTTGCCGGAAATCGAACCAACGCAACTACCTACGGTCCGGGAAGGGTGATTCTCGTCGCTGGCTATAATAAGATTGTGGAGGATGTTCAGGAGGCGATCAAAAGGATCAAGAATGTAGCAGCGCCCATTAACGCCAAGCGTTTGAACATCGACGTTCCATGTGCTAAGGTTGGAAAATGTGTGGACTGCAACTCTCCTAACCGGATATGTAGGGTGGTCGTGATTCATGAAAGGAAGCCAGCCCTAACAGATATGCTCGTCATTCTGGTCGGAGAAGAACTGGGTTTTTGAAATACGAAGCACGAAATCCGAAATACGAAACAATTTCGAAATATTAAACTCTAATTTCCGAAACTTATTTTTTAAGGTTTATCTAATTTGATATTCGGACTTGTTTCGAATTTCGATATTCGAATTTAGTATTTTGGGGGTATAGATATGGGTAAGATCAGGAGGGCAATTGTCAGTGTTTCGGATAAGGCCGGGGTGGTTTCATTTGCCAAGGGTCTAGCACAGATGGGGGTCGAGATCCTTTCCACGGGCGGGACGGCAAAAACATTGAGGGAGCAGGGCGTCTTCGTAATGGATATCTCTGATTATACCGGATTCCCGGAGATGCTGGATGGACGGGTAAAGACCCTTCATCCAAAAGTCCACGGAGGACTTTTGGGACAGCGATCCAAGAAGGAGCATGTAAAGAAAATGGAAGAGCACGGAATCCTTCCTATCGATCTGGTCGCTGTCAACCTCTACCCCTTCGAGGCAACTGTGGCGAAGAAGGATTGCGCCCTGGAAGAAGCGATTGAGAATATCGATATCGGCGGGCCGACGATGCTTCGTTCATCGGCGAAAAATTACCCCGATGTGACCGTGGTGGTGGATCCCAGCGATTACGAGCCGGTCCTTTCTGAATTAAAAGAGAAAGGCGAAATTTCTTTGGAGACCAATTTCCGTTTAGCCAAAAAGGTCTTCCAACATACGGCCCGTTATGATGGCGCCATCTCAAATTACCTTGGCCAGATCGAGAAGGGCAAGAAAGTGCATGAATTTCCGGAGACCTTCACCTTCCAGGTGAAAAAGGCCCAGGAATTACGTTATGGAGAAAACCCACACCAAAAGGCCGCCTTTTATAGGGAGTACCTACTCACCGAGCCCTCCGTTTCGAATGCGGTCCAACTCCAGGGCAAAGAATTGTCTTACAATAATATACTCGACATTGACTCCGCCTATGAGACGGTTAAGGAATTTGAGGAAATGGCGACGGTTATCATCAAGCATAACAATCCCTGCGGTGCGGCGGTCTCTTCTAAGAGCTTAGCGGACGCTTACAAGAAAGCAAGGGACTGCGATCCGGTCTCGGCATTCGGCGGCGTAGTGGGTTTCAATCGGACCGTGGATAAAGAGACGGCAAAGGAGATGGCTGATATCTTTCTTGAGGCCATCATTGCCCCGGGTATTGACCCGGAGGCGTTGGAGATTCTTAAGAAGAAAAAAGATCTCCGTATTCTCAAAACTCCCCCGCTCACAGGCTCCCCTTCGCAAGGAGGATTCGATCTCAGAAAAGTGGTAGGCGGGCTTTTAGTTCAAGATCGAGACCTCGGCAAGGTGCCGATGGATCAGTGGAAAGTGGTGACCAAAAGGAAGCCGACCGAGGAAGAGAAAAAGGCGATGGCTTTTGGTTGGAAGGTTGCCAAACATGTCAAATCGAATGCCATCATCCTCGTCCGGGAGGACCGGACCATTGGCATTGGTGCTGGCCAGATGAGCCGTGTTGACTCTACCCGCTTGGCAGTGATGAAGGCCCAATCCTCAACAAAGGGAACGGTCTTAGCCTCGGATGCGATGTTTCCATTCAGAGATGGCGTGGATACAGGTGCTGAGGCAGGTGCTTCCGCCATCATTCAACCCGGTGGTTCGATTCGAGACGATGAAGTGATTGCCGCCGCGAACGAATACAATATCGCCATGGTCTTTACAGGGATGAGACACTTCCGTCATTAATGTTAAGCATTAATGACGGAAATTCCAAATCCTAAATCCCAAATTCCAAGTAATTTCGAATGACCAAAACTCAAAACGGAGAATTTGTTTTGGTCATTTGGAAATTGGAACTTTGGATTTATTTGGGATTTGGAGCTTGGAATTTGAGATTTACAAAAGATCGAGCACTCACCGGTAATGGAGAAATACGACCTTCCGAAAAGGAGATAAGGTAAGATGGAAGTCTTGGTTGTAGGCAGTGGGGGCAGGGAGCACGCCTTAGTTTGGAAGATTGCGCAAAGCCCAAAGGTGTCGAAGGTCTATTGCGCTCCGGGAAATGCAGGCATCTCCGAACAGGCGACGATTGTCCCAATCAAGGCGAATGACCTCAAGGGGTTACTTGATTTCGCCCTAAAAGAGAAGATTGATTTAACTGTCGTTGGGCCTGAGGATCCTCTAACCCGGGGCATTGTCGATCTTTTCGAATCCAAGGGTCTTTTCATATTTGGAGCAAACAGGAAAGCAGCGGAGATTGAAGGAAGCAAAGCCTTTGCTAAGGAGATGATGAAGAAGTATTACATTCCAACCGCTTTTTACGAGATCTTCGATAAACGGAATGAAGCAGTGAAATATATTCGCAAGCAGGGGGCTCCCATCGTGGTCAAGGCAGATGGTCTGGCCGCAGGCAAGGGAGTGATCATCTGCAAAACCGTAGAGGAAGCAATCGAGTCTGTTGACAAGATCATGGCGGAGAAGATTTTCGGAGAGGCGGGAAATCGAGTGGTGGTCGAGGAATACCTTGTAGGAGAGGAAGCGTCTTACATTGCTTTCACGGATGGAAAGACCATCCTTCCCATGGCGTCATCCCAGGATCATAAGGCTATCTTCGATGGGGACCGGGGTCCCAACACAGGCGGGATGGGCGCTTATTCCCCCGCGCCCGTCGTGACGGATGAGGTACATGAGAGGATTGTCGAGAAGGTTTTGAGGCCGATCATCTATGGCATGGGAGAGGAGGGCAGGCCCTACAAAGGAGTCCTCTATGCCGGGCTGATGATTCATGATGGCCTTCCCAAGGTATTGGAGTTCAACGCCCGATTCGGGGATCCGGAAACCCAACCTGTTTTGATGCGGATGAAGGGGGATATCGTCCCCATTCTGGAAGCTTGCATGAAAGGGAATTTGTCCAGCCACAAGATCGAATGGGACAACCGTGCCTCTACATGTGTGGTAATGGCTTCAAAGGGATATCCTGGCGATTACGAAAAGGGGAAAGTCATCGAGGGGCTAAAAGACGTTTCTCGAATGGAAGGAGTTTTTGTCTTTCATGCGGGGACAGCTCTTAAAGACGGGCAGGTCATCAGCAATGGCGGAAGAGTTTTAGGAGTGACAGGACTGGGAGAAGATATTCCAAGGGCGATTGAGAGGACTTATCAGGCAGTGAAGAAAATCTCCTGGGATGGCGTTCAGTATCGAACCGATATCGGTCAGAAAGCGCTGTGCTGGCTGTAGCCAAAAATGCAAAGAGCATCCCCCTACGTCCCCTAAGGGACTACGGCGGACAGGTAGCGCATAGGGCATAGGTTTGGTTTTGTAGCGCCCTCATTTATTGAGGGCGAAAAAGTAATCGTCGGCAATCAATGCCGACGCTACAATTGGATGAGAAAAAAATCGAACCCGAGGACGATGGAGAATGCATAAAATCGCGGTGATTCCTGGAGACGGGACCGGACCTGAAGTCGTGGCCGAAGGGTTAAAGGTTCTGAAGGCCATCTCCGGAAAATTCAAGTTCAAATATCATTTAGAACATTACGACCTGGGTGGCGAGCGCTATCTGAAAACAGGAGAAACACTTCCTGACTCTGTTCTCAATGAATTGAAAAAGATGGATGCTATTTATCTGGGTGCAATCGGCCATCCCGATATCAGGCCCGGAATTCTGGAACAGGGAATATTATTGAAGATTCGATTTCAACTGGACCAATATATCAATTTGAGGCCCGTCAAACTTTATGCCGGCGTGGAGACCCCTTTGAAAGATAAGGGCCCCAAGGATATTGACTTCATTGTTGTCAGGGAGAATACAGAGGGGGCCTACACGGGTGCGGGAGGATTCGTCAGAAAAGGAACACCCGATGAGGTTGCAACCCAGGAGGCGATTCACACCCGAAAAGGCGTGGAACGCTGCATTCGTTTTGCCTTCGAATGCTGTCGTAAAAGAAATCAGAAAAAAAAGGTGACTCTTTGCGGGAAGACAAATGTTCTTACCTATGCATTCGACCTCTGGGAAAGAGCTTTCCGCGAGGTGGCAAAGGAATTTAAGGGCATTGCGGCGGATTACGCTCATGTGGATGCGATCTGTATGTGGATGGTCAAGAATCCGGAATGGTTCGACGTCATCGTCACCGACAATATGTTTGGAGATATCATCACCGACCTTGGGGCAATGATTCAGGGAGGACTTGGGATTGCGGCAGGAGGAAATATCAATCCAAAAGGGGTCTCGATGTTTGAACCAATGGGCGGCTCGGCCCCTAAATATACAGGCATGGGAGTGGTGAGTCCCTTGGCAGCGATTTCTGCGTGCCAGATGATGCTTGAGCATCTCGGAGAAGAAAAGGCCGGCCGGGCAATTGAGGAAGCCGTCATGAAGGTGGTGAGCCGGGACGTGAAGAGCCTGAACGCCGGCAAGATGGGATATTCCACCTCTCAGGTCGGCGATCTGGTAGTAAAGTATATTCTTGAAAAATAAATTTGGCCTTGTAACCCCCCTCTATTCCCCCCTTAATTTAAGAGGGGATGAAGGAAGGTTAAGGTGAGGTAACCCACAAAAAACCGGAAGAACCAATAAATTTAATCCCCCCTATCCCCCTTTTAGCAAAGGGGGGTTGGAGAGATTTGGGAGGTCAAAGATGGAATGGGGAATGAAGAATCGTTTGGCCCAATTGATCAAAGCGGATGGACATTGTCTCTTTTTGCCCATTGATCACGGCTACTTTCAGGGGCCTACCCGGAACTTAGAAAAACCTGGCGAGACTATTCGGCCGCTGCTCCGCTATTGCGATGCCCTTTTTGTAACGAGAGGGGTGCTGCGCGCCTCTATCGACCCGGAAAATTCCAAACCCATTATTCTTCGCGTTTCTGGTGGGACGAGCATGGTTGGGAAAGATCTCTCGAACGAAGGGATTACGACGTCGATGGAGGAGGCGATTCGCCTCAATGCCGCAGCCGTGGGTATTTCAATCTTCGTCGGTAGTGAATATGAGAAAGAGTCATTATTGAACCTTTCAAAGCTGGTGGACGAAGGAGAAAAGTATGGCATCCCGGTCATGGCTGTCACAGCCGTCGGAAAAGAGTTGGAGAAAAGGGATGCACGCTATCTTGCTTTAAGCTCCCGGATTGCCGCTGAGTTGGGAGCACGGATTGTAAAAACCTACTGGTGTGAAAATTTCGATAAGGTAGTCGATGGTTGTCCTGTTCCTGTGGTTATGGCCGGAGGCCCTAAGGTTGATACGGACTTACAGGTAATGGAGTTTGTCCATGATGGAATGGAAAAGGGCGCTATTGGGGTAAATCTCGGAAGAAACATCTGGCAGAATGATCACCCTGTGCCGATGATTAAGGCATTGCGTGCCATCATCCACGAAAAGGCATCAGTGAAAGAAGCGAACGATATCTTTGAGCAGGAGAAAGCAAAAAAGACTAAAAGTTAGTTCTGAGTGATGAGTTCGGCTCTTTGGTCGGATTCAATATATCTTACCATAGCTGTAATCGATTTCTTGCCACCTAAGAGCGGGTCGTTTAATTCGCTGTTTAAGATTATCGAAGAATACAATCTCAACCGTTGGCTCATAAGTAAGAACAAACTCCTTATAGCTCGGTAAAGTGCCTGAATGAAAGCTCTTTGAAGTTGGTCTTAGTAACGATTGCCAATCTTTGGGCCGGAAGACAATCTGCCTTCCTTTAATCTCATAAGTTCCTGTTTCCACAGACTGAAGTCGCGGGAAGAGATAATCATTATTTAGTCTTCGAAATGTTCCGTCGGGGAATAAAATTAAATATCCGCCGTCGACTTCTGTCCCTCTATTGAGAGAAGGAGAATAGCAGAGTTTCCACACACCAACGATATCGGCTTGTGCCAGTGCTTCCTTTTCTTTCGTTGTTTCCGCACATGCTATTGCCGTTACGCAGTTGGTCACCGCCGCAATTAATATGTACTGAAAGCCGTTACGAAGTTGTGGTCTATGCATGTAAATGCCCGCCTGACATTATCCTTTATGTTTAATGCCTATTTTTCGTAGAATTTATGGAAATTTGGTGGTAATGTCAAGAAAATACTTGAGGGCCTCTATTGGGATAGAACGTTACGATAAAATATTATAGTTGTAAATTATGTTGCATGCGATATAATTCCGAATTATCTTTATCTGGATTTAACTTCGAACTAATGGGTGAAAAGACCATGCGCGTAGCGATGTATTATAACAACCGGGATGTGAGGCTGGAGGAAATGCCGACCCCTAAGATCGGTCCGGGAGAGCTACTGGTCAAGGTGTTGGCGAGCGGAATCTGCGGTAGTGATGTCATGGAATGGTATCGGATCAAGAAAGCTCCCCGGGTGCTCGGTCACGAAATCACTGGAGAGATCGTTGAGGTCGGCAAAGAAGTAAAAAGCTATAAAGTCGGCGATCGGGTTTTCGTCTCCCACCATGTTCCATGTAACACCTGCCAGTATTGCCTGAACGGTTTTCATACCCTTTGCGATACATTGCGAAGCACCAATTTTGAACCTGGAGGTTTTGCCGAATATCTTCGTGTTCCCAGGATCAATGTGGATCGCGGGGTATTCGTATTGCCGAACGAAATTTCCTTTGAAGACGGCGTTTTTATAGAGCCATTAGCGTGCGTTCTACGAGGACAGAGACTGGCAAGACTTAGACCCGGGCAAAGTGTCTTTGTCATCGGAAGCGGAATTTCCGGAGTCCTTCATATTGCATTGGCTCGTGCGTCGGGTGCAGGCCGGATCATAGCCTCGGATATCAGCGAATATCGTCTCAAGGCAGCAAGACAGTTTGGGGCAGACACAACGATCCTCGCGAAAGAAGTCAATCCGGCGAAGATTCGAGAAATCAATCAGGGGCGGTTAGTCGATCTGGTTATTGTGTGTGCGGGGGCAATTTCTCCCTACACTCAAGCGTTGCAATCTGTTGACCGTGGAGGAACAGTTTTATGCTTTGCTCCTTTAGAGCCAGGCCTTAATTTTGTTTTACCCTTTTTCGAGTTTTGGAATGACGGCATCACTCTGCTGTCTACTTACGGAGGAGGTCCTTTTGACATTACAGCGGCCATCGAATTGATAAGAGCTGAGCGCCTTCTTCTTCGGAAAATGATCACCCACCGGCTTCCTCTCAAGGAGACAGGTCTTGGATTTCAATTGGTGACCGAGGCAAAAGACTCCATAAAAGTCATCATCGAACCGCAAAGGTAATTAGGTATACAAAGGTAGGTTCAGGTTAAGATCGGAAATGAAGTCCAATCTCAAGGAGAACTAATTTTGACAGGAGACACAATTTTTGATAGGAATGAATTCAATCCACGTATATTCCTCCTTTTCTTCGATTTGTGCAGGGAGGCGGCGGGATGAGGAGTAAGAAAGATGGCAGACAAAGGTCTTGAAAAAAAAGATGTAGAAGAGATATTTGAATCTTTTGGAAAGCGCCAAGACGTAAGATTTGATCAAAAGCTGAATGCCATTGAAGGGCGAATGGATTCGAAAATGAAGGGTCTTGAGGAGCGAGTGGTAAATCAATTCCATATCATCTCTGAGGGATTGACGGACCATATTAAGCTTCTATCAGAGGGCCATGTGGGGATTATTGAACGACTTGACCGCATGGAAAAAGAAAATGGACGTCAGCATCTGGAGACTCGTGCGCTTGTAAAACTTTCCTTTTCCGAATTGGATAGGCGGCTCAGTGACCTGGAGTCACAAGTTAAAGACCTACAAGATTGGAGAAAACAGGTTGAGGCAAGATTAAGAACCTAATCCAGTCATTCTCACCTTTCTATCTTTCGACTAACTTTACTCCCATACCCCAAAAAGGATAAATATCCAACTTCATTCCCCTGACACACAACCGCATTAGATTACGGCATATTGAGCCAGGAATAGTAGTTTCCCGATAAGTAGATGGAAGCAAGAGGATTATGGCCTGTCAGTCTGTCCTTCACTGCAAGGACGGTTGTTGGGGCTTCGGCATATTTGAAAAACAGGGAATCGTGTCCCACACAAAGCCCCAGCAAGACATTGAAATCCGTCTTCGCGTCGTTGACGATCACCGCCTGGAGAATAGGATTACACATTGACTCGTACTGCCCGATAAAGATCTTCTCGCTGTCCTTCACACCGATCTCTTCCTTTGGTATTGATCCGACCTTACATACAACCGAAACCGTTTCAGAACCTTGATT
>DASPPQ010000086.1:0-12050 GCA_035625415.1 Thermodesulfobacteriota bacterium | reverse complement strand
TATCCAGATTAACAGCATGTGTACGGTGTTTGCTCAATCGGAGGTGACGTCTCTTGTGGCTCGGAGGCAAAAAAGAGAGGATATCGCCCGCGGGATTCACATGGCTATTTTAAACCGAACCCTTTCTCTGCTGAAACGGGTCTCTACGACACCCGATATTGTCTTTGCGGGGGGTGTTGCCAAAAACCCTTGCCTTAAATATCTGTTGGGTGACGCACTTGGGTGTGAAGTGAAGGTTCCTGAAGATCCCCAGATGGTGGGAGCCTATGGGGCTGCAATCATTGCCCAAGACTCAGATAAATAGATTGGAGGAAATGAAGACTTGCTTAAATCAACGAATTCAACCCTCTGCCGCATTTGCGGAGAAAACTGCGGCATTTTGGTCACAGACGATGGCAAGAAATTAAGAATTACAGGAAATCCCCTGCATCCAGTGAGTAATGGTTTCATATGCCCTCGCGGGATGAACTATGAAGAGGTACACTACGCCCCGAACCGGTTACGTTTCCCTCTTTTAAAAAAAGGATCGGGCTGGATAAAGATATCCTACGGGAAGGCATTGGAGATTCTTGCCTCCAATTTACAAAACTGCAAAGAGAAATATGGAGCAGAAAGTATCGTGATTTATCAGGGCGAGGCCCTAAAGCATCAAGAGATTGCACAGTACCTAAGTCACCTCGCCTTCGGTTTTGGAACCCCTAACTTCATTTCCGTAGGGAGCCTTTGCCATTTTTCTGTGGAATTGGGTCATGGCTTGACGTACTGAGAAATTCCTCTTCCCGATTTCCAAAGGATGAAAACAGCCATCGTATGGGGAGCGAATCCTGCCGCATCGTCATTTCGCCTGTTTAAAGGTTTGAATCAAGCAGTGAGGAATGGGACAAACTTTATTGTTATAGACCCCTCTCGTACGGAAACCGCCAAAATTGCTGACCTTCACCTGCCAATCACTCCAGGCTCTGACGGATTTCTGGCCCTTGCCTTTATAAAGTATGCCATCGAAAAAGGAGAGATGAAACCGCCGGGTTCCATGGTAGAAGGATGGGATGAGTTGAAGGAGCTGGTGGATAGTGTTTCCTTCAATTCTCTTCTTGAAAGGACGGGAATCCCGGAAGATCAATTTGGTGAAGCTTCGGCCCTTCTCTTCGGGAACCTTCCAGCGTGGATCCACACAGGCCTCGGTCTGGAACTCAATCCCTGCGGCGTTCAATCGATTCGGGCCATTGCCTGCCTTCAGTCCCTCCTGGACCGGCAGAATCCTCCGCCCTCTTTCACCTACAGGCTTAAACCTTTGCCTGGGGGTGATCTCTATCCCGAGAGGCGTCATCCTATTGGAGCAAAGGAAGCGCCCCTTTATGTCAGGGGAAATGAAGAGGGGCAAGCAATGTACTTGACAAAGGCCATCCTCTACCGTGATCCATATCCTGTAAAAGCAATGCTTGTCTTCGGAGGGAACCCGCTTCTCACTTTTCCGGATTCCAGGACCCAGGCTAAGGCCTTTCGGGAACTTGACTTCCTTGCTGTATTCGATCTTTTTATGACCCCGACCGCCCGGGTGGCCGACCTGGTACTTCCGGCTGCTGATTTCCTGGAGAACACGGAGCTTCATGATTACGGCTATGGCGGCAGGCCTTACCTTGGTCTGATAAAACCGGTCACTTCGAATAGCACCGGGTGGCCCGCTTGGAAGCTGATCTTTCAGCTTGCCGGCAGACTCGGGCTGAAACAACTATTCCCCTGGACCGATAACCGGGAGGCTCTTGCCTACAAACTGTCTGAAAACGGGGTTTCGCTGAGCGACCTTGAAAATAGTCCGTCCGCAACAATTTCCTATCAACACGGGGAGTCATCGCACGATTATTCCAATCCCCCGTACAGGAAGACCCACTATTATTCAACAGTGGTGGAAAAAACGGGAAACCCTCCGTTGCCCACCCTGGAATCGCTTACGCTCCCCTTCAGCACGGATGAAACATTTCCTTTCTGGCTGAGCACGGGTGACCGAGTGAAGTTTTTTCAGCACAGTCAATTTCGACATTGCCCAACATACAGGGAGGGGATGGAAGAATCCCTTTTGGAGATTCATCCTGACGCTGCCAGGGAGCTTGATCTAGGCGAGGGAGATTTTGTCATTGTTTCTACAAGGTACGCGAACATTCGTGTGAAATTGACTTTAGTTGATGATGTCCGTAAAGACTGCCTCCGAATGACCCACGGGTGGGATGAAGCGAACGTGAACGAATTGACGGGGCTGGACCATTTTGATCCCCTGTCGGGTTTTCCGTGGCTCAGGGCTCTGCCCGCACGGGTGGAAAAGGAAGGAGCATTGCCTCGAAAGACCAGATCGATTGAATCACAGACTGGCAAATAAGTATTAGAATGCCGATTTGGACCGGAGGTCCATATCGCTCAGAGGGTGTGCTTGACCGAATGTAGGCTAAGCTTCAATGGGCAAAAGAGAATCTAACAAAGGAGAAAGAAGGGTGATTGCTATGAAACACGGCGCCAGAAACAAGATTGTGGGCAAGGTTACATCCATGAAGCACGGTGATATCCTAACGAGAGCCCAGCATCCCGACATTTGAGCATTTTGTGGGAGTGTGAGTCGACGAACGAAAAAGAAAAATGGAGGTGCTATATGGGATCGAGAAAAAATCATTTGTTTCTGTGGGTGTCCATTGCATTGGTGCTATTGGCGGTAACAGGGTCGCTATGGGCTGCCGACAAGGAACTGGATAACGAAAAGATTGCGGTCAAATTCCAAAGAGAGGTGGCGCGAGGAGGCTATAAGGTGGTTACCACCCAGGAGTTTAAGAGTTGGATCGACCAGAAGAAAGATATGCTGATCGTGGATACTATGCCTGGGGATAACTTTAGGAAACAGCATATCCCCGGCGCTGTCAACTTTGAGATTCAGAGACATCCGGAGTTAACCGAGATGAGCGACAAGATGAAGGTGGATTTCGAAAAGCTGCTTGGACCGGACAAAGAGCGGACGATCGTTTTTTATTGTGGATTTACCGACTGCGAGAGGAGCCACAATGCTGGGATGTGGGCGATAAAGTTGGGGTACAAGAATGTTTACAGACAGCCCGGCGGCATCATGGGCTGGCTCGAAGCAGGCTACCCGGTAGAGAAGTGACATTAGTCCGTCATCGCTGGAGTTGATGGTTTCCACGCGTAATCACTGAATCTCAGAATCGTTCCAGGCCGTGATTTGCAGGTGTACTGGATAATCAAGATGTGATTTGACAATGTCTGTCAGATCAAGTACCGTTCAAGACAGTTGACGTTTCCGGGAAAATGCTCCATTCCATATCATTCTTTTTTTTAATCGCCGTGCAAAAAATCCTATGTGCGATCATTTCTTACTCTTCGCAAAATTACCATTCTTGAAACGTGCGGATTTCTGCTATGACCGTTGCGTTTTTAAACCTCCGAAAAGTTATCATGTGAAGATCATACCTTCCACTTTCTCAATTCGATAGCCGGTGAGGGTTCTGGCAAGAAATCCTCACCTTTAACAGGCCAGTAGTGCCCGTAACATATTGGCTTAAACCTTGACAAACTCAGGAAGCTCTAACAATTATTATATTGACAAATAAAACATATCTTGATAAGTAAACTTTTGGATGAGAAAATTCTAGCCGTCGTCCTGAATTTCTATTTAATCCAAAGTCTCTAAGTGTACATGAAGATCCAAAGAAATGGATGATCTGAAAAAGGATCCGTCTAGGGGATTTTCCTCTTTATCGAGGCAGCCAACACAGAAATAAGGCTAGGATAGAAAATAGAAAAGTGTCGACAGAGAGAAGGTGGTTAGTGTAAAAAGCTTCGTTGAGTGCATGATAAGGAAACAAGAAAATGTGAAGTGAAGCAATCAAATCCTTGATAAGGAGGCAGCAGACGATGGCTAAAAAGATCACAAGAAGAAAGTTTTTGAAAAATGCAGTCGTTGGCGGCGTTGCCCTGGGAACCGGATTGGGAGGCTATCGAGTGACCTATGGCCAGGCCAAGAAGACAGCGAACCTCATCAAGATTGGCGGGCAGGGAGCCATCTCAGGGGCCCACGCTGATTATGGCTGGCAGATGATGGCTGGAGCCACACTTGCCATCGAACAGATTAACGCAAAAGGTGGGATCTTCGGCAGGAAACTCGAATTGAAATTTATGGATGAAGAACTGAAGCCGGCTACCGCCGTCAAGAATGTAAGATATCTGGTAACGGATTGGGGAGCCGACTTCCTTTTCGGTATCGATTCGAGTGGGAGTGCGATGGCAGTAGGCCCTGTATTACCGGAACTCAATCGACTTTGTTTTGTCACCCATGGCGCCACCCATCGATTGACTGAAGAGTTAGTTTATCAAAAAGGGATTAAACAAATTTTCAGATTGGTGGCTCCCGTCTATCAGGATGCCCTCGCTGCATGGGTCTTCAAAGACAATCCGCAGATCAAACGTTGGGCTGGTATTAACTGCGATTATGAATATGGTTATGTGGCCTGGAATTTGTTCAAAGAGAACATCAAAAAATTCCGTCCCGATGTAGAGTTCGTTGCTGCAACATGGGCTCCCTTCTGGACCATGGACTTCTCATCCCACATCTCTGCTGTCATGGCAGAAAAGCCTGATGCCATCTTTGCAACTCCGTGGGCTGGTGAAGGCGTCATGCTTCTGAGGCAAGCTCTGATGCTTGGAGTATTTGATAAGATTCAGGCCTGGTGGCAGGGAATGGGTGGCTCCGTCGATGTTCTCGAAGGCCTCTCGAATGAAATTGCTGCAAATAAATTTAGGGGAAACCTCTGGGGCACTGCTCGATATATTCACAACTGGCCGGATACCCCGGAAAACAAGACTTTTGTTGAAGCATTTAGAAAAAGATGGGGAAGATTCCCCAACTATTCTGCGGAAGGGAGTTACTCAACCATTTATGCGATCAAAGCGGGATCTGAAAAGGCAAAATCTATTGAGACCCTCAAGGTCGCGGCAGCATTAGAAGGAATGGAATTGAAGACGCCCGCAGGTCTGCGTTTGATCAGGAAAGAAGACCATCAGGCTGTCTACACCGTTCCCGCAGGAAGGGCCATGAAAAGTCCAGATTACACGATCCCGATCCTTGGAGATCTGAAAGTGATTCCGGCAAAAGATTATTTCCGCAATCCACCCTTCACTCCGGTGGCTGCGACAAAATAGAAAGCTTATCATCCCCCTTAGTCTCTCCTTGGCAAAGAGGGATTAAGGGGGAGTTGTTGTTTTGGTGGACATGTTCGAAAAATTGGTTTTTCAAAGTCTCATCGGTTTAAGCTTTTCGATGTACCTCTGGCTTCTCGCCGCCGGACTCACCCTTGTCTTCGGGGTACTGGGCGTGCTGAATTTCGCTCACGGTAGTCTCTTCATGCTGGGTGCCTATGCCACCTTCACACTCTACGGGAAACTCGGTCTCAATTTCTGGCTATCCATCGGGCTCAGCCTCCTAGGTGTGGGGATTGTCGGAGCGATCTTGGAACGATTCTTCATTCGTCATATTTATGACATCGATCTCGCCTATCAACTCATCTTAACCTTCGGTTTCATCTTGATCTTCGATGACTTGGTAAAGATGATCTGGGGAGGTGTGGCCATGATCCCACCAATACCCTCTTTCTTCGAGGGCAACCTCTCGATTTTGGGAAGGGCTTTTCCCATCTATAATCTCTTCATCATCGTTGCCGGGTTAGGAGTGGCGGTCATTCTTTGGCTCATTCTGGAGAAGACCTGGTGGGGGAGGATGATCCGAGCTTCCGCATCGGACCGGGAGATGGCGAGCGCTATTGGAATCAATATTCCTATCCTCTTCACGACAGTATTTGTTTTTGCGGCCATGCTTGCTGCTTTGGGAGGAGCCCTTGGAACCCCTGTCCGTGTAGTCGCGCCCGGAATCGGTACGGCCATGATTATTCAGGCGTTTGTGATCACAGTGATTGGTGGCCTAGGCAATCTGAAGGGCGCCTTCGTAGGTGCGCTGATCGTGGGAATCCTGACCGCTTTCGGGATACTGCTCTTTCCGGTCTTTGAGCTTTTCATCATCTTCGTCGTAATGGCGATTGTATTAATGATTAAACCGGAAGGACTCTTCGGTAAATAAGTAATGTCAAAAGATCAATGACCAATGCCCAATTTTCTGTTCTTTAAAACCATTATTGATAACTGATAATTGATAAATGGCCACTGGAAATTAAAATAGACGTTATGAGACTTAAAACTTTCCTACTTGTAGCATCGATCTTATTTCTTTTTACTCTTCCTTTCTTTGCCGGCAAATACCTTCTTTACATGGCCATCAATATTCTCCTCCTCTCCTTGTTTGCCCTGGGTTTCAACCTCCTCTTAGGCTATACCGGCCTGCTCTCCTTTGGCCAAGCGGGATTTTTTGCAATAGGAGCTTATGCCTCAGCCAAAATGCTTCTCGTTTATCCTTCACTCCTGGTCGGTGTGATGACGGGCATGGTGGCAGGAGGAATCTCTGCTCTCATCCTGGGCTATCTTTGCGTTCGCCACACTCGAATCTATTTCTCCATGCTCACCCTCTCCTTTGGGATGATGATCTATTCCATCGCGTGGAAATGGCGGGATGTCACAGGGGGTGACGATGGATTGGTTGGGATTCCAAGGGCCCCTCTTGAGATTCCGGGAATCCTCGCCATCAATATGAACTCGATGGCAAATTATTACTATTTTGTCTTAGCGGTTTCGCTGATCGCTATATTTATTCTTCACCGTATTGTAAACTCCCCCTTTGGACTCACACTAAAGGGAATCCGCGATAGCGAAAACCGCGTTTCCTTTGCAGGCGTTTCAATCAGAAATTACCGCCTTCTCTCCTTCGCCGTGGCAGGGTTTTACGCAGGACTCGCCGGTTCGCTCTTACCCCCCTTGGAGAACACGGTCACTCCACCTCTGGCGCATTGGACGCATTCAGCCGAACCCGTGATGGTCACTCTGCTCGGAGGGATTCACACCTTTTCCGGGCCTATCGTCGGGTCGATTCTCTTCTATCTCATCAAGGACATCATCGTCAGATATACTCAATACTGGCTGATATGGTTCGGTTCCATCGTGGTCTTTTTGGTTTTGGTCTTCCGCGGAGGGGTCGTGATTTTCTTTACGCAACGAATCTGGCCTCTGTTCAAACGAACATAGAGAAAGGACCTGCTGAATGGCCGAGCTCCTCAGAACGGAGAAACTCAGAAAATACTTTGGCGTCGTCAGTGCCGCAGAGGATATCGATCTCCATATCGAAGAGGGAGTACTCACCTCTATTATTGGACCCAACGGAGCGGGTAAAACGACGCTGATCAACCTCCTCACAGGAAACCTCCTGGCCGATTCAGGAAAGGTCTTCTTCTGTGGCGAAGAGATCTCTCACCTTCCCATCCACAAGAGGGTGAAGAAGGGAATTTGTCGTTCTTTCCAGGTCATGAACATCTTCCCTAAACTCACCGTCTTCGAAAACCTTCAGATTCCGATCTTCGCTCTGATGAATCGAAGCCTGAATTTCGTCAAACCCGTGAATCGCCATGGCGATGTGAATGAGAGGGGTGAAAAGCTGCTAGAGGAGATTGGTTTGAAGGACAAGAAAGACCTTCCTGCCGGCACACTATCTCACGGGGATCAACGGCTGCTCGAGATTGGTCTCGCTATGGCGCCTGACCCCAAGCTCCTTTTCCTCGACGAACCCACGGCGGGGATGAACCCTGTAGAAAGAGTGAAGATCTTGGAAAACATCCGGAGATTATCACGAGAACGACAGGCCACCTTTGTCATCGTGGAGCACGATATGGACATTGTCTTTTCTCTTTCCGATCGGATCATCGTCTTGCATCGAGGCCAGATTCTCGCCGATGGGAAACCTGAAGAGATCAAGCAAAATGAGGACGTAAGAAAGGTCTACCTGGGTGAGGAACTTTTCTGGGAAAAGATATGACTCCGGAGTCTCTCAACACAATTCTCAATATCGATCAGATCAACACCTTCTATGGCCAGAGCCATGTCCTCCAGGGAGTCGCCCTGTCAATTCAGAAAGGGGAAGTTGTTTGTCTCTTAGGAAGAAATGGCGTCGGCAAGACCACCACTCTCCGTTCGATCATCGGACTCACGCCTCCCCGATCAGGCAGAATCCTTTTTAAAGGTATTGATGTTGCAGGGAAACACCCTTTCCAGATCGCTCAGATGGGCATGGGTTACGTACCCGACGACCGAAGGATCTTTCCCGATCTCACGCTTTTTGAAAATCTGGAGCTGGCCCGTCGGTTATCGAGTAAAGGCAAGAGCCAATGGACTTTCGAAAAGGTTTATGATCTCTTCCCGCTATTTGTTGAGTTAAAGCAACGAAAGGGAATCCAGTTAAGCGGAGGCGAACAAAAGATGCTGGCCATCGGACGAGCCTTGATGAAAAATCCGGATCTTCTCCTCCTGGACGAACCTTCTGAGGGTCTGGCGCCTCTTATCGTTCAAAATCTGGCTGAGGTCACAGGCCGAATCCGGAGTGAAGGGGTAACCATTCTTCTTGCTGATCAGAATCTGAAATTCTGCCGGAAGACTTCTGACCGAGGCTACATTCTGGAGAAAGGTATGATCCAGCACCAGGGCGTCATGGAAGAGATCTGGCAGGATGAGGAGGTCGTCAAGAAATACCTGGTCGTATAGTTAGTCTCCCACTTATTCCGATTCTAACTCTGGGATCCGCTTACGAGATCGCAAAGAAGAACAGCCGGAAGTGTGTCTATCTTGGAAATGTTCCGGACCATATTCGTAACCCAACGTTTTGCCATTTTTGCAATCGAAAGATCATCCATCGAACAAAGTTCGATCTTAGAAATGAATGTAGTCCATGGACAATGCAAGTTCTGTCATTCTCTTCTTAAAGGAAAATGGGCATCATTCAATTTTAAATTGTAGATTTCAGATTGAAGGTCTTTTAAATTTGCAAATAAACAAAGGGAGTTAACTATGGACCTTTTCGATCTAACTGGCAAGGTGGCGTTGGTCACTGGGAGCACACGGGGGCTTGGCGAGACCGCTGCCAAAGCCTTAGCCAAGGCCGGTGCGGATGTAGCTGTTTGCGGCAGAAATCCTGCTGATCTCAAACGAGTGCCAGCCGAAATCCAGGCGATGGGTCGGAACTCAGCAGGATTCGAACTCGATGTTCTGTCCAGGGAAAGAGTAAAGAAAGCCGTCGAGGAGGTATTGAGCCATTTTGGCCGTGTCGATATACTCGTCAATAATGCCGGTACCAACTACCGGGTTCCAGTCCTTGAGTATCCCGAGGAGAAGTGGGACCTGATCATCAACACCAATCTGAAAGGATATTTCCTGGTGGCCCAGGCTGTCGTTCCTCAGATGATCGAGCGTGGGTACGGGAAGGTGATCAATATGAGTTCCATTTTCGGAAAGGTGGGGCTCGCCACCCAGTTAGCCTATGCCTCCTCTAAAGGTGGGGTCATCCAGATGACCAAGGTCATGGCGCTTGAATGGGCCAAACAGGGTGTTCGTGTAAATGCTATCGGCCCGACTTATTTCGAGACCGAAATGGTAAAACAGATTCGGAATGACCCCGTGAGATTCAATTTCATCAACGAGCGCACACCGATGGGAAGATGGGGCTATCTCCCCGAACTGGAAGGGACTGTCATTTTTCTTGCGTCTCCGGCTTCCGATTTTGTCACCGGCCAGACGATTTATGTCGATGGCGGTTGGACGGTCTGGTAACTGCGACAGAAAAACGCAGAGAGCAAAGGGGTTAAGGTTTTTTCATTTAGTCGCCGATCTGCCCTCTATGGTCTATGTTGAGAATCGGAATCAAATATTGTGGAGGATGTAATCCCTCTACTAAAAAGGTGGAGACGATTCAACAGGTTCAATCTCTCTCAAGAGACTGATTCATTTTTTAAGCCAACGACCAGCAAGATTTGGACAGAGTGGTGCTTGTGAGCGGATGTCCCCGAGACTGTGCCAATAAAAATTGAAATCAGTTAGAGGCTCCCTCACTGTCGGTCGTCCGAGAAAGCGATTTCAAGAGCTTGATCAGTTGGTTGGAAGTCCTCAACGAGAAAGGAGATTTCTGATGAATCCAACATCTCAATCCAGAAAATGGCTTTCTCTTTACCCCGAAGATTATCCCCCGGATTTAGCACCTGAAGCCACGAATGCTTTGGATCATCTTCGAAAAACGGTTCAACATCATGGCCAGAACCCTGCTCTTTATTATTTCGATAAAGTCATTTCATACGAGGAATTGGATGAGATGAGTGATGCCTTTGCCTGTGCGTTGATGGACCTCGGTGTGAAGGAAGGGGATCGCGTAGCGCTATACCTCCAGAATATTCCTCAGTTCATCATCGGCCAATTTGGCATCTGGAAGAGTGGTGGAATTATTGTCCCTTTAAATCCCATGTACAGAGAGAAAGAACTCTCTTACTATTTTCGGGATGCTTCAGTTCAGGTTCTTCTCTGTATGGAATCCCTTTACGGAGAAATGCTTCGCAGGGTGGCCAAAGAGACGGGCGTTAAGCACGTTGTGACCACTTCAGAATTGGATTTTCTCGACCCCGAAAGCCCGCTTCCTTCGATCCTTAAAGGGGTCAAAAAGACCGAGGGGTTGGAAAGCCCAGACTTCATGAAGCTCCTCAAGCGGTATCAAGGAAAGCATCCCCCGGAGGTCAAGCTTTCTCGAGACGACGTGGCTTATCTTACCTATACCTCTGGGACCACGGGCCCTCCCAAGGGAGCGATGAATACCCATGGCAATGTTGTCTTTAACTCTGAGGTTTATCGCCATTGTTGGAAATTGACGCCCTCGGATGTCATGCTAGGGGTAGCTCCTTTCTTCCATGTTACCGGAATGGTCGGCCATATTGGCACCTGCGTCGCTTCCGGAACACCTCTCGTCCTATTTTACCGTTTTGATCCCAAGACAACATTTCAGATGATTGAGAGATGGAAGGCCACCTGCACGATTGGAGCCATCACGGTTTTCATCGCGCTGATGAATGATCCGGAAATAGGAAAATATGATCTCTTCAGCTTACGAAAGGTTTACAGCGGGGGAGCCCCTGTGATCCCCGCTGTCGTAGAGCGATTCGAGGAACTGACAGGAACTTATATCCATAATGTTTATGGCCTCACCGAAACCACTTCCCCTGCTACTCTGGTCCCGCTGGGGTTGCGGGCGCCCATAGATCCCTCGACCGGCGCCATTGCCATTGGCGTTCCCATCCCAAGCCATGAGGCCAAGATCGTGGACCTCAGTGACGGTCAAAAAGAGCTTCCTGCCGGAGAGGTGGGGGAGCTGGCTGTCAAGGGACCCGGCATCGTCCCGGGGTATTGGAACAAACCCGAAGAAACTGCTCACGCCATTCGGCAGGGGTGGCTTTTAACCGGAGATGTGGGTACAATGGATAGCGAGGGTTGGGTTTATCTTTTAGACAGAAAGAAGGACATGATCATTGCGTCTGGATTTAAAGTCTGGCCAAGAGAGGTAGAAGACACTATCTACCTTCATCCATCTGTTCGGGAAGTCGCCGTGGTCGGGGTTCCAGATCCTTATCGGGGAGAGACCGTCAAGGCCTTTGTAGCTTTGAAGAATGGATATGAAAGCAAGGTAACTGAAGAAGAGATCATGGCCCATTGCAAGGAACGAATGGCTGCCTACAAATACCCCAGACAGGTTGAGTTTGTTAAGGAGATTCCTAAGACCAGTACAGGAAAGTTTCTCAGGAGGGCCTTACGGAATACTCAAAGCTGAAAGCTCAAAGGCTTTATGACGCTTTGTCGGTGCCTACCAGAGGTAGGCTATGCCCTTGATCTGCCCGCTGTATCTGCTTTGGTTAGTAAACCCTGAGTCCCTTAGGTCAGATTCGTTATATTGGTGTGATCCGGTAATGAAGGTAGACTGGATCAGGAATTTTTTGCTTTTTACTTAGTTAGAATCGTTCCGATATTTATGCGAGAGATTGGCGTTTCATTCGTTTTATTCCGATTTGGCTCGGCAGAGAGGTTATCAGCTGGAGTAA
>DASPPQ010000085.1:0-32220 GCA_035625415.1 Thermodesulfobacteriota bacterium | reverse complement strand
TCTCTTTTTCGTCTTTTGCCTGAATTTCGGCAACCTCCTTTTCCCTCTTCGACTCTCTCTCTTTTTTCTTCCGTGTTCGGATTGGCTGGGCCGCAGAGATGCACTCTTCCAGGTCCCTGCAAATATCCGAGGCATCGACATCGACCTCGGCGTCCATCTTCTTCTCTTGCGCGATCTTTTCTAAGATGGCCCGGATCGCATCCAATCCTTTGAATATTCCCTCCGCCATCGAGGAATTGAAAACGGCCCTTTTCCCAGCGACCTCTTCAAAGATGTCTTCTATCCTATGGGCGATATCCTGAATTTCGTAAAATCCGAACACTCGGGCTGCCCCTTTCAAGGTATGCACTTCTCTGTTTAAGCTGCTTGCCAGATCGACGTTGTCAGGCTGCTTCTCCAACTCGACGAGTCCGTTCTCCAGTTTGGTCAAATGGTCCTCGGTTTCGGCCTTGAAAATCGCGATGAGATCTTTCATCTCAGGCATACTTCAAATCCTTCGGTTTCCCCGTTTCTTTCGCCTCTGATTTAACGTCCGCTATCGCGCGCTTAAGCTCCTCCGAGAGGGTATTGAGCTGTGCTGCGGAGGCCGCTGCTTGTCTGGTTGAAGAGACAAACTGTTTGGTTACAAAATCTATTTCCCTCATGGCCTGCACCACCTGCTCCGACGCAAATTTTTGCTGTTGTGTCGCGATGGAAATCTCCTTCGCGGATTTTGCCGTCTCTTCGATCATCTCCAGACCTTTTTTTACCCAGTTGGTGGAGCCTTCAATACTCATGATTGTGGCGTTTGTCTCCCCTTGGATTTCATTTATAATCTGACGGATTTCTTCAGTCGATTCCGAGGACCGTTCGGCAAGTTTCCTCACCTCTTGGGCAACCACGGCAAAGCCTCTTCCTACCTCTCCCGCTCGGGCTGCCTCGATGGCCGCGTTTAAGGCCAGGAGATTCGTCTGGTCGGCGATATCGTCTATGAGTTTTGTGATATTGCCGATGGATTGAGACTTCTCGCCTAAGGCGAGAATCTTTCTCGCCGTATCATTGACCTTCGTATTGATCTCCTGCATCCCTGCCAAGGTGTCCCCAGCTAACCGGGCGACGGTTTCAGCGTTCTTGGCGATGCGGGTGGCCGTGGTGTTCAGTTCCTCAATGGTGGTGGTCACCTCGCTGACCCCGGAGGACTGTTCCGCTGCCCCGGTCGCTTGCTCTTCGGAGGCAGCACGAATCTGAGACGAAGCTGTGCTGATTTGGAGGCCTGCGTTGTTAATGTGGCTGACCATCCGCTTCAGCGCCTCTTCTGCCTGCTTGCGATCCGTGATGTCCTTGATCGTCCCCTTGTAGCCGATAATATTTCCCTCAGGATCCCTCCTCGTGGTCACCGATAGCAAAGCATAGATTTTGGACCCATCCTTCCTTCTTAGCTCTAACTCCAAATCCTTCACATAGCTCTGTCTTGCCATGATCTCCTGAAACTTGCTTCGATCTTCGGGGTTGAAATAGGTTTGGGCCACCTTGATTTTCGCGAGCTCTTCTTTATTGTCATAGCCGAAAAGCTGAACCAGGGCTTCATTCAGGTCGACAAAATTCCCATCCGTCGTAGTGATGAATAGCGGCTCTTTGGACTCATCAAACAATGTACGAAACTTAACCTCCGATTCGTGAAGCGCCTGCTCTGCCAGTTTGTGCTCGGAGATGTCCCGTATCATCCCTCTAAACCCGATCGGTTTCCCTGACGAATCTTTCTTTAATGTTATAGAGGCCGCAACGTATCCTTTGGTCCCGTCTTTTCTTATAATCTCATAATCGCAATCTCCACCAGCCTCTCCTGTTCTGTAGACTTGATTAAAGGCTTCAAACAATTTTTTTCCGTTCTCTTGATCCGTATACTGCCGGTTATTCATACCCATCAATTCCTCTTTCGGGTACCCAAATATTTGGCCCATTGAGTCGTTGAGAAAGGTGAAGTTACCGGCAAGGTCCACTTCGTAAATACCCTCATCGATGCTTTCAAGAATGTTACGATATTTCTCCTCACTTTGGCGAAGCGCCTCCTCTGCCTGCTTGCGATCCGTGATGTCCTCATAGGTCACCAACCGAGTTTCATCGGTCAGAGCAACTTGTTTCAAAAGGATCTCCTTCAAGGAGCCGTCCTTACAGGTTACTGTGAAAACCCGGGGAGGGGCTTTATACGCCTTCGCCGCACCTGAGTCTTCTTTCCAGCAAGCCAAAACCTTCTGCCGATACTCCGGATCGGGGTGCGCCTTCTCGAACCAATTCTTGCCCGTAGAAATATCTTCCAAGGTATATCCGAATATCTCTGTGAACTTGGGATTGACATACTCATACCCACCCGCATTATTAACAGTACTCAATCCGATGGGAGCATGGGCAACCAGGCTTGTAAATTTTTCCTCCGACTCCCGCAACGCCCATCTCGCGAGAAGATAAATCGCGATCCAGGCTAAGCCAGTGATAACAACAACAGAGATGAGCATCTTGTTTCTCAAACTATTGATGGGGGTGAAGAGGCTTTTTGAATCTGCCAGGACGAGGAGTGTCCAGGCAAAGGGTTTAAGGCTCTGGAGATCCTGAACCCTGTGAAAAGCCACGGATTTCATGACATTCTTTGCTTTGATTTCGCCCGATCCTCTTATTCCGTCCCCAAATGGAATGCCAGAAGAGGTGATCGTCAGTACTTCTTGGAGCTTCTTACCCAGAAAAGAGGGATCCTGATGAGCGATGATGGTGTTTCCGTCACCTCCCAATAACATACCCATCCTATCGCCGCCCCCCCTGACTTGCTTGCCCGTAGCAAATTCTTGAATCATTGCCCAATTGATGAACAAAGTTACGATTCCCATTGGTTTTCTTTTCTCATTCTTAACCAACGAGCTGAAGCTGACAGCATAATCTCCTATTAACCCGGAATATCTCAAATCCTGTAAACGAACCGGTTCTCCCTCCTTGCCCGCTTGTAAATATTTTTGGTCAAATTCTTTTTGTTTCACCTCTCTCCGTGCAGCAGCGAGTTCAGGATGACTGGAGGCGATCAATTTGCCTTCACCATCGAAGAGAACGACCGCCCTGTAAAGTTTGTTATTCGCGGTTAGATTGCCAAAAAATCTGCTGGTCCTCTCCGAAGACCCCTGAGTGAACGCCTCCTTGACGACGCCAAGTTCGGCCCATTGCTGCACATCACGATACGATGCATGCATCGCCTGGCCTATCCGATTGGCCGCAGTATGGGCCTCATCTTCTAACCCGGACAAAATCTGTTTCTTCACGGCCGCCTTGCTGGCGCCGTAATTTATGGCACTCATCCCGACCAAAAACAGCAAGGTGAGGATGAGGAAACAAAGGATTAATTTGTTTCTCAATTTAGAAAATGGTCCTAATTTAAGCATTTCCAGCCTCCTTTCAACTCCTCAACGCAATCTATGCGAGTTGTCGGTGTCTATCCCTTCTTTTTCAATATCTTCTCTACGCTTATGAGAGCAATTAATTTATTGTCTACCTCACACTGCCCCTCAATGGTCCCGGCTCCTTCTGCGGGCAGGGTGACGAGTGGAGGTTCAATCTTGCTTACCGGTACTTCGATCGATTCGACGACTTCGTCCACCAAGAGCCCTGTCTCCAGCATCCCTGATTCAACGGCGATAATCCTTGTTTTGTCGGTCGGTTCTCCATGAGGCAGACCCATCATTGTCCTTAAATCCGTGACAGAAAGAATCTTGCCTCTTAAGTTTACAATTCCCGCAATGTATTCCGGACTCGACGGCAGATACGTGATCTTGCCCACTCTTGTGACTTCTCTAACACTTGTAATCTCTACTCCATACCATTCTCGAGATAGGCGAAATACGATGATCTGCCGGGTTTGCTCTTTCAGCTCTTTTCTTTCATACAGGTCTTCCTTCGGATAAGCCTTCCCTTCTACGGTTTCTGCTATTTCATCCATTCTCTCCGATGGCAATTCTTTTTCCGTCGCCTTAAGCATTTTGTAAATCCGATCTGCAAGCGCCATCGCTTACGGATTATGTGCTTTCAAGAACCCCGTTATCTTCTCAATGAACTTTTTTCCCTCAAACGGTAATCCGACATAACCGTTAGCACCTGCTTCCTTTGTGATTTGGCGCAGCTTGTCCTCGTCTTTCGCAGACATGAATACGATGGGGGTATTCTTGGTGTTATCTTGTTTTCGAAGCACCTGACATACCTGACTTCCATTCATTCCAGGGAGGTTGTAATCTAATAAGATAAGCTGGTATTGAGACGCTTTTGCTTTCTCAACACCCTCTTCGCCCGTCTCAACGGTCTCCACGGAAAAACCTCCCGACTCAAGCCTGAACTTCAGCATGGCGTTTACTGAAGGGCTATCTTGAATAATCAGAATCCTATCCATTCGTTGCACCCTCCGTCTGTCCGTTGGATTATTCTATTTCCCTATTTATTAACGGCAACTTGCAAGTTTCATTCCAGGCCTCTATCCCTTGATCGATGTTTACTCCATTTGCCCACATCAGCCAGGAACCTGCTTGCAAATTCCTCAGTTAAAACCCTATCCTTCATCATTTTCTCGGGAGCAGATCCCACCATTTGCTTCAGAATGAATGCGGGGTTATGGAAAACTTGGAGATGACAAAGGAGCCCGAAAGTGACGAAAAGTGTCAACGGAGGACGGATTCTTTTCGATTCTTGCAGTCTTCCTGATAGGTTGCCAGCTGGTCCGAAACAGTGCCAGTGCCTCTTCGGGTATGGTGACCTAGACCTTGATTCCACATAGAAACAGTTCCGGCTTTACAGAAATTTATTTTCGACGATGCTCAAAGAACATTTTTTTTGCCTAATGGATTTCACCGGTAGGTTTCTGACCAACTATAAGGCTGCTTCTTCCCCGCTTGCGTAATTTCGAACAATCTCCTCATGAAGTGTGTTCTCGGACTTGGCCCTGAAATCCCGCTGATAGGACAATCCGGGTGGGGAAAGGGTCCCTTCTTTTCATGAATCACGGGTGTGCTCTTTATTCTTTTTGAAATTTTCCAAATTTTTGTTTAGAATTATTTTAGTTGTTTTGATTTTTCTCCCAATGGAGGAGTGAGGTCATGAAGTCTCTGAAGTCTTCACTTACCTTCAAGTCCTTCCGAGACCTAAAGGATTTATCCAAAGCCAAGCCTTTTCCTTTCCCTGATCGCCGTCCGACTCCTCTGACGGATTACGCAGAAAAACTGCATCCTGAATTGGAGGAAGAACTTTTCAAGAAGGCCATGGAAGGTGTGGCGCCTATTTCGAGGGACAAATGTGTCGAAAGAATTTTTCAAACCTGGGACCCGGAAGGCGCCGGCCATCGGGAGGATGCTGAGACATTAGAAAAGCTTGCAGATCTTGTAAAGTATGGGAGGGGTTTTAACGTTGCGGATACACCCGAGTACATCGAAGGGACAGGGTATCATGTCCATCCGGCCGTGGCGACGCGTCTGCACCGAGGGGATTATTCGATTCAAGCATTCGTGGATCTTCACGGACTCCTTGTAAAGGATGCAAAAGAAGTTTTTGAGAAATTCCTAAAATGCGCGGTGACGACTGGAAAGACAGGGGTCTTAGTCATCCATGGCCGTGGTCTTTCTTCGGCTTCCGAGCCCGTCCTGAAGAAAAAAGTCGTAGAATGGCTTACCCATGGTTCATGGAGAAAATGGATCGCAGCCTATTCAAGCGCCAGGATCTGCGACGGCGGTGCGGGGGCGACCTATGTGCTGCTCAGGCCTCGTCCTGTTTCAAAAAGATTGAGGAAAGAGGGAGTGGGGCTGAAAAAGCCATGAAGTGCAAAAATCACCCTGACCAGGAGGCGATTGGAGCCTGTCAGAAACATGAAACTGGATTCTGCCAGGAGTGCTGCGAGTGTCTCAACATCGACGAATGTTGTGAATGCGTCGATCCAAAACTCTACTGTAAATTCAGAACCCAATGCATTATCTGGGAGATGTCAAGGGACCGACGGAAAAGAGAAGTCGATAGGGAGACGCGGTGAGTCAGTGGAAAAAATTCGTTTTAAGGCTTTTTCAAAAAAAGAGAAGTCAGTTGTTCCAGGTGCCTCTTTTCTTCCTCGGATAGTTTTTCGAAGACCTCTCTTGAACTGCGGCCTTCCACTTTCCGCCTCATCTTGAGATAGAGATCGTAGGAGTTCGTTTCCAACGATATGGATAGCTCAAAAATCTCTTTCAAGTTTTTTCCCTTCGACCATTTCAATGCCTCACTGATGAGCATCCCACCTTCCATTACGTCCCCGGCTGCTTCCCTGGACATCATCGTATCCGGAAATTCGGATGGAGGAGGCTTCCCAGAAAGCTCTTCATACATTTTCCAGAGAGCGGTTTTATGGTTCTCCTCCGATCTCTTAAGACTTTGAAAGACTCCCTTTGCTTCTTGTTCCTCAATCATTTTGGCAAGTGATTCGTAGAATTTGCAGGAGCCGTCTTCGAGCAGCCACGCCAGCGTGATCATCTCCTCGGGCCGGGTTGCCGGAGAAAAATAGGCCATACCAGCCCTCGGAATTCCTTCTGCCACAAAACCTTCCCAGGCTCTGATACCGCCTTGCATGCTATGAACCTCTTTGAATCCGGCCCCTGTCAGAATTGAAGCAGCTGCACGGCTGCGCATGCCCGCTGCTCAATAGACGATTGTCGGTTTATTTGAATCAAGCTCAGCAAGTCGATTCGGTATTTCTCCGACCGGAATCAGTTGCGCCCCGGGAAGATGCCCCTGTTCATATTCATCGGGCTGCCTCACATCGACGAGATTGTATTCGTCGGGGTTTTCTTGCTTTAAAAACTGCCGAGTCTTTTCAGCCGACCAGATAGATACAGGTTTGAAATAGTCGAGAATACTCATTGTTTTACCTCACGACGTCGATAAAATTATTATACGCGGCAATAGGGAAGCCACCGGCTTTCTTTCATTAAAAGGCGGGTTGTATTGTCGCCTCGTTGAGAAGGACGCCCGTGATTGATGGGGGAGGGGATTTCCCCTTTTTGAAAAACGTCATATTCAGGATCCCAGGGAAAAATGATAAGGATGGTATCCGATATCCTCGTGAGGATGGGGAGGATGGGTCGAATATCATCTCTCTTCAAGGAGTGGAATATATCCTCAATGGTTTTAAATCTTGAAAGATCTTCCAGAGTCTTTAGGGTAGGGGGGCTCAAGATGACATCTCCCTTCAGATTCTCCTCAAGGGCTTTCTTCGGGGTGATCCATATTCCAGCCGTCGTCTCCTTTTGATCGTGACTTGCTTCCTGGCCCAAGGGATAGCATGTCAAAAAGAAACGGGTATCGAATCTTTCAGGTCGTGCCTCAGGCGTGATCCAATGGGCATAATAGTGGAGCTGGTCCAGAGCAAACAGAAGGTTTTCCTTTTGTGCCATTTTGCAGATATTGCTTTTGCCCTCCTGGAGCAATTTTCGATATTGCAAAAACTTTTCCCGATCATCCCGATTTCTTGGCTGAAAAAGATTCCCCCTCTGATCATAGGCGAGAAGCACCCCGGCTTCTTCAAAGAGTTCCCGGATCGCCGCGATCCAATGGGCGAAGCTCTCGTCCGGAGAGAGAGGTCTTCCGAGAATCTTTTGTGCCTCTTCAAATGTCATTCCTCTCGACACGGAACATATTTCTAAGGATCCGTCGTCTCGATCAACTCTTCCCCCTGGATAGACAAAATTACCTCCCATGAAACTGCTTTTTTCATGTCGTTTAAGGAGAAATACGTCAAACCCCTGAGGTTCGTTTTCCCTCAGAAGAATGACCGTTGCTGCCTTCTTTGGAGTGGCTGCCATTATTCAATCCATCGTACGAATTTTTCAAGCCGATCTCTTTCAGATTTGAATCGGTTGATGGGGATATTCCAGTCGGGGTACCCTACGGCCACGCCAATTACCACATTCTTATTTTCTGGTATATTGAGCAGGTCTTTGATCTCGTCTTCGTAGGCGATGATTAAGCCAATAGGACAGGTTCCCAATCCGGATTCATGGGCGGCAAGAACTAAGTATCCCAGGGCGATTCCGATATCTACCGTACGCGCGTCAGGAAAGGAGTCATCCAGGCAGAGGAGAATAGCCGCAGGAGCTCCGTAAAAATTACAACTTCCTTCGTTGATATATTGGTCGGGATCGACTCCCATCTCTTTAAAAAATGGTTGCATCAAAGCGAGGGTCTTGGCTCCCCTCTTACCGTATGTTTTGGGCAAGGGCTTGACGTTTCCGGGACTGCAGGGAATCTGTTTTTCATGATATGCCTTGATCAGCCTGCGACTCAACCTCGCCTTTTCTTCTCCGGTCACGACAATAAATTCCAAGGGCTGTAGGTTAATAGCAGAGGGAGCCTGGACTGTTAACCTTAGAATTTCCTCGATCCTCTCCTTCGGAACCGGCTCCGGCCTAAACGCCCTGATGCTCTTTCTCCCATTCATTGCTTTAATTAAGTCCATGACGGATCCCCTCTTCGGTAATGGATTTCAGCAGGAATAGATCAAAGGTAACGTATGGATATCAGAAGTGTCAAGCTGGATCAATTGAGGTTCCACGCCCTAAAGGTGGGCCTTATCAGTGAGGTGGTTTCCGTTTATATTATGCCCCTCGACCCCACGTTAAAGGGCGAGAGTTGCCCGGCACCTACCGGTCAACCTTGACATTATAAGCGATCATCAGTATTTTGAATGAAAGTATCAGGCATATACCGAATTCAACATCAAAAGAGGGGAGAACATCAGGATGATCCGAGGAAAAATTTGGTTTCGATGTGCTGCCATGCACGACCCGGTTACTCCGATCGTCGTCCAGCCGGGTGTGATCGGATGGGAGGCAAAAGGGAGGAAGGTCGAATTAATGATTGAAAGGGCCTTTAATGGCGAGGAGCTAGTCCGCCGGATGAAAGGATGGATAACTATCGATCCCAAGAAGGCGATAGAGGTCGTTGAGCGATACGGAAGGTTGAAAGTCTTAGACGATCGGGAGCTGGTTGTTGAATTGGAGAGGATGGAAGATTTTCAGAATCTCCAGAAGGCTCTTTTTGATGCATTTGGTAACGAGATGGAAGCCGAATTGATTCTTAAAAAATAGTCTTTCCTCACTTTTTCTGCGGACACAAACTCCAGGCCGTTCCATCCACCACCACCTCGCCCTTTTGATTCGTACAGGTGGTTTTGAACTTCACTCGATTCTTTGTCGGGATCAGCTCAATTACCTCTACTCTCGCTGTAATAACATCCCCTATTCTCACCGGGGCGAGAAACTTGGCCTCTTGGGAGAGGAGGATACCGCCAGGCCCGGGAAGGAGATTTCCCAGGACACTGGAGATGTATCCGATCGAGAGGACGCCATGAGCGATCCTTCCTTTGAAGTATGTTTCTTCCGCATAAGTTTGGTTGAGATGGATGGGATTAAAATCACCCGTTGCCTTAGCAAAATCATTAATTACCGTTTCTGTAACGGTGTTCGAGATTTGGGCAGAATCTCCAATTTTAATTTCGTCAATCAATTTTCCTCGGGTCATTAAGATGGTACCTCCAGGAATTCAAGTATAGCCTGGTCACGACTCTTGTTAGGCTGAAATAGAATGGAGTAATGATTGGCTCCTTCCACATCCACTCTTTTAGCATTTGGTATCTCACGAACCATCCGGTCTACCACGTCGTCGGGGAGCAAGAGATCATCCTCAGCCAACATCCCTTTCGTGGCCCGCAAAATCAAAGTCGGGGCCTTAACCCTCTTATAGAATTGCGTTGAATCCACTTTCCCTAAGTTCTTGGCTTCCTCCTCAATATGCATTGGATGAACGCGAGAGCGTACGCCACCCTTTACCTTTTCCACCTCATAGCGGAAATAGCGCTCCATATAAGAATTCCACGGTTGGAGATAGGGGGCCTGCTTCATCTGAGAGAGATAGACCTTCACGGAAGGAAAGACCTTTCCCAAACGGTCCAGAGAGGGCTTGATCCCGGCAAAGACCTTGGCCATTTGAGCCTCTGACAGTTTCCCTCCTCCGTCGACTAAGATCAATTCGCCGACTTTTCCAGGATACCGGGCTGCAAAGACGAGCGAAATGAAGGCTCCAAGGGAATGGCCCATCAGCACGGGCCGCTCCAAGCCCTGATCGTTCATCAGGGCCAATATATCCTTACAATGGTGCTGTATTGAATATCCTGTATGCGGTTTGTCTGAGAGCCCTCTGCCCCGAAGGTCCATAGCGATCACCCTGTGAGGCGGGGCGAGAGCAGAGGCCAGACAATCCCAGAAGCGACAGTTAGCCGTAATGCCATGAACACAAAGAATCTGTTTTCCCTTTCCATTCCAGACTGCCAGTTGGATTTTAATGCCATCTCCTTTGGCTTTTATCATTTTTGGTTCGGACATAGCGCATTTCCTTTCCTTAATTAATCAACTCCACCTTACAATCCCAGATAGGACCTCCGGATATGATCATTCCCCGCCAGGTCATGAGCGTTTTGTTCCATGACGAGCCGTCCGTTTTCGATGACGTAGCCCCGGTCGATGGCCTTCAAGCACTGACGCACGTTTTGCTCGGCAATGAGAAGGGAAACTTTCGCTTTGATTTCCTTGAGACGGCGGAAGAGATCGGATACAAGCGACGGCTGCAGTCCGCAAGACGGCTCGTCTAAGATCAGCATCTTCGGGTCGGCCATGAGAGCCCGTCCGATGGCCAACATCCTTTGCCCTCCTCCGCTCAGCGTCCCGGCAGGCTGTTTTATCCTTTCCCTGAGCGCAGGAAAGATCCCAAAGACAAAGTCGAGATTCTCCTGGATCTTCGCTTTGGCTCCTGGAATGTAGGCCGCGCCGGCTCGCAGGTTCTCGACGACCGTCATTAACGGAAAGAGCTCCCTTTCCTGGGGGACCACGGAGATCCCCCGGCGAATTCTCTGGTAGGTTTCCAGAGAGCGAAGTGATCCTCCGTCAAACTGAATCTCTCCGCTGGCCGGTCTCACAAGGCCCAGAACTACATTGATTAGTGTTGTCTTTCCTGCCCCGTTCGGCCCGAATAGCCCAACAGATTCTTTACCTACCTCTAGCGATAAATCCCAGAGGATGTGCAGCTTTCCATAAAAAAGGTTGATATTCTTGAGCGAAAGCATCAGTTTTCCTCGCCCAGGTAGGCCGCAACTACCTTGGGATCATTGGAGACTTCTCCATAAGGACCTTCGGCAATGATTTCTCCCCAATCCAAGACGACCACCCGATTGGTCAATTCCCTGATCACCCGCATCACGTGTTCCACAATGCCAATCGTAATCCCGCGACTGCAAATCTTTCTTACTAAATCAATCATCTGCGTGGTCTCGTCACTGTTTAGACCCGCCATCACCTCATCCAGAAAGAGAAGCTTGGGCTGTGTTGCCATAGCATGGGCAATCTCCATCTTTTTGATTTCGAGGGCCGTCATCCGGCTGATATCCCGAGTGATATCAGGGAGCCCCAAAAATTCACACAGTTCCTCGGCTTTCTTTCGAGCCTCTCGTTGCCCCAGGCCCTTTCCGAAGAGAGACCCTACCATGATATTTTCTAGTAAACTGAGGCCCGGAAGGGGCCTCACCAGCTGGAAGGTCCTTCCGATGCCCAGTCTGCACCGCTTGTGGGCGGGCAGTCCGCTTATGTCCTGATCGTCGAAAAAAATCTTTCCCTCGGTGGGAAGATAGATCCCTGCAACGACATTAATAAACGTGGTCTTCCCTGCGCCGTTCGGCCCGATGATCCCCAGTATCTCACCTTGACGGAACTCCATATTGACCCGGTTGAGAGCCATCAAGCCGCCAAAATAGCGGGTCACATTTTCCGTTTTCAAAACGATCATGGGCTACCTCTCAACCGTCGGTTCTTCAATCTCTGTCCGATCGTTCCCAGAATCCCCTGTGGGAAAAACAGAATGGTGATCACGATAATAAGTCCGTAAACCAGAAGATGGCCATAGGGAATCTGCAGCTTCAGGAACTCAGAAATCACGCCCAAGACTACCGCCCCAACGACCGGTCCCCAGGTTGAATGCATCCCTCCCAAAAGGGCCATAGCAATGGGCAGAAGAGTGAAGTCTACGGAAAAGCTCCCTTCGGGCGATACAAAACCGTAGATGTGGGCATAGGCCCCACCGGTCATGCCCTGAATAGCAGAGGTGATCACAAAAATGAATACCAGATACTTGAACACATCGATCCCGCTCGACTTGGCCACAATCTCGTCATTGCGGATGGACGTAAGGGCAAAGTGAATTCGGGTCCGGCGGAAAAGTTCAGAAGCGATCACGCTTACCACTGCCACGGCGATGGCCAACCAATAGGTCCTGGCAGAATTTCCAGCAAAGATGGCTGACGGAAGAATGGTCCCTTCAGGACCTCCGGTCAAGTCGGGCAAGTTCCTTATAATCACTCGGAATATTTCAGCCAGCGCCAACGTAACGATCGCGAAATACATTCCCCGGAGTTGAAGAACGGCTATCCCAACCAGCCAGGCCAGGATTCCTGCGGCTAAGCCGCCCATGACGATGCAGATTAAAGGATTCATCCCGGTGTTTAAGTTCAGGAGGACGGCTGCATACCCGCCCACTCCAAAAAGGCCGGCTACGCCGAAAGAGATCTGTCCCGACCGGAGCAGCATATCCCAGCTCAAGGCCATGGCAATGTAAATGAGAATAATATCCATTACGTTCAGCAGATAGACCCCGGTATAGAAGGGCAAAGTAAGGAGGATGATTAAGATGGCGACGTAAAGGAGATATTTTGAAATTCTCATTTCACCTGTCTCTGATGGGAACGAACCATAATGACCAGAACGATGAGGGCGAAGAAAAGGATATCTGCCCAACCGGCATATCCTCGGAAGGAGAGGACAAAGTTTTCGGCCAGCCCGAGAATCAAGCTGCACCACAGGATCCCCATGAGGTTTCCGATTCCTGCCATCGCGATGAGGCAGAAGGATTTCATCGTGAAGGGTGCTCCCACGAGGGGAAAGATCGAATGGCGAGTCATGAAGATTGCCCCGATCGCTCCTACCAAGGCGATTGACAGGCTGAAGATGAAAAGATAGGTTCGATCGACGTGGATTCCCACCAATTTCGCCCCCCGGGGATTCTGTCCCACCGCCAAGGCAGCCTGGCCCGTGCTGGTGCGTTTCAAAAACAGAAGAAGTCCCCCAAGCACGATGATGGCAGCGGCTATGTGAACAAACTCATAGGTGCCAAAGGTAAAAGAGCCGATCGTGGCCGAGGCAGAGACATATTTTAAGGGAAGCTTAATGGGGCGAGATGTCCAAAACAGGTTGGCTAATTGCTCGATGACCATGGCCAGACCAAAGGTTAATAGAAGCTGATTCAACTCCGGGGCGTCCAAGACATACTTGATGATGGCCTTGTAGCTGACAATACCAATCAGGAAGAAGGCCAAAAGGGCGGGGAAGATTGCCAGCAGAGGATCCATGCCGGTATAGACGTTGAGGAAGTAGGCAAAGTAGGCACCCAGCATCATGTATTCGCCGTGAGCCAGGTTGATGATACCTACGATTCCCAGGATCAACGCCATGGGAAGGGCGATCACCGCATAAAGACACGCCCTCTGGATACCCTCGACAAGCACATGGGGCTTCCAGAAGCCCAGAATGATCGCGAGAATCACACTGATGATGGCAATCTGGTAGGTCCTCTGTTTCAGCTTACTCAATAGGTTCACGATAGGTCTATGGGTCCAGCACCATGAGAGGTTCGGCACCCTCGAAGGATGAAAATCAATAACCCCCCTCTATTCCCCCCTTAATTTAAGGGGGGATGAAGGGGGGTTAAAGTTACGAGCCCCGTTCGTTTAAGGTCAGAAGGTTATGTCAAGTTCTTAACACGAGCAACCTAACCGTTGGACGATATGGGCATCGTTACCGTTGCCGATAGACAAACCCTTATTTTCTAACTTATCTCTTCTCCCAGCCCGGGAAAGGATAAACAAACTGGGACGTCGCGAATTCAAAGGGCCAGATGACCTGCTGCTGTCCTTTACTCCACTGAAGGATCTTCTGCTTGGTGAAACCCTGGTTCTTGATGATATTGCTCGGCTTGATAGTCAAGGTCTCCCCGATGGGAGAAACATACTTCGTTTCTTGAAGCGCCTTGATCAAAGCCGGTTTGTCCAAGGTCTTAGCCTTCTTGATGCCGTCGGCTACGAAATAAATATCTGTGTAACCCAGGGGAGCAAAATAGGTGGCGGGTTCCTGCTTATACTCCTTGAGGTATGCATCCCAGAAATGTTTGCTTACCTTGCTTACCTCTTTGATCGAGGGCGCCCACATGCCGTAAAGGGTAACGGCCTCTGCGAGCGGGGATTTACCAAAAGTAGCCGGCCATCCTGGCGGAGACCCTATAAAGATCGGGGGAGCGAATCCGATCTCTTTGGCCTGCTCCATGATGGGCAAGGCATCCGCGTCATATCCGGTCCAGAGGAAGACATCCGGTTTGAATTCCATCGCATGCCGGAGTACGGTTCGGTAGTCCCCACCCCCCAAAGCTGCGCTCTTGAAGGATTCTCCCTCAAGCGTTCGTGGTTTCCCTTCAGGATTAAGCCACTCTTTGAACTGGGCTTGGCCAGCTTTGAAGCCAGCGGTGCCGAAGGCACCTTCTTCGTAGGCATTAAACCATTTGTCTATTTTGACTTGTGGACTTTTTTTGTTGATCGCTGTCCAGCCTTCAAGATAGCTTGCCCCCTGTTCGTAATCCCAGGGATGAAGGTGGAAAAACCAGTCCGCCGTCGCCCCGAGGGCCTGCTCGCAACGGGAAGAGGCAGCGCCGATCCATACTGTCACCTTTTCGTATTTCTTCATGATTGGAATCTCGCCCAGGAGGGCGCCACTGGACATTCCGCCAACAAGCAGATCCACTTTATCCATGGTGACCAACTTTTCTACGGCGGCTGCTCCTTTTTCAGGTTTCATCTCATCATCGACCACGATCAGTTCAATCTTGCGTCCCAGAAGCCCACCGGCTTTGTTGATCTCATTGACAGCTATCTTCATCGCTTTTGCCGCCTGATCACCCGTGATGTCGGCTAAGGGGAGAATGGCTCCCAATTTGATCGGCTCTGCCGCCTTTACCTCGTAAGTTGCAGAGAGACCTGCTACGAATGCTACCGCCATTAACAGAACGAACACTTTAGACTTCATTACGCCACCTCCTTGTTAAGATTTTTGACCGTTTTATTGCCTGCCAATTCACGGTCAATCCCCCCTCCTTCACGGAGAAGGTACACGCAAGATTACTGCACCTTCAGGCTTAGGTAAATGTTTTTATGCTCTAGGCATAACACTTTTTTGCCTTTATTCGGCCCAGAAGGCTCTGATCCTTTCTCCGGCCTTGGCAATTTCCGTAATTCCTCCAATGTGGCCTTCTCTTGTCTGGATCTCGAAGAGCGAAGCTTTCCCGCCTACCTTATTTAAGGCCTCGACGAATTCTTTTGCGTTGTGCGGATAGATTAAAATGTCTGTATTGCACGGAATCATCAGGACCTTCGCCTTGATTCGCTTCAATGCTTCTTCGTAAGAACTGTAGCCGTAGCCAATATCATAGAGTATGTTCGCTTTGGCGAGGTAGAGGAGAGAATTGGCATCAGCCAGACTTGCCCGTGCCAGACCTGCCTTATCCAACGCGTCCTCCACGAGAAATTTATTTCCCATTGCCATATAAGGATCTTTTGCTGGATCTGCAGGTTTTCGATCAAAGGCTGCATCAGCCCACCACGGACTTCGAGCATTGAGGGTAATAAGTTTAAGGGAAAGCGCTAAACCATCCATGGGTTCCGCCTTTCCATAATAGTCGCCATTACTCCATTTCGGGTCCATAAGAATAGGAGAAGCCCATAGATTCAGGAGGGCCAGGGTCCAGGCATTATTTTTGGGTGCTGCGATAACGGGGATAGCCTTTTCTATCATCTCCGGATAAGTAACCGCCCATTCGAGTGATTGAAGGCCGCCCATCGAAGGACCCGAGACGCACCTCACTTTCTGGATGCCAAGAGATTTTACCAATTCATATTGAACCCGGACCATATCCCTGATCGTGATCAAAGGAAAGAACATGCCGTAAGGTTTTCCAGTGGCTGGGTTAATGGAGGCTGGACCGGTAGTCGTCACGGTGGGATCTTTTGTATTGAGATTGCAGAGCGTATCTGTGCCAATGACGAAGTACTTGTCTGTATCGACGGGTTTTCCAGGGCCGATAATGGCATCCCAATAGCCTGGAAGCTTCTCCTCCGTTGCGTACTTTCCGGCTGCATGTGATGTTCCGGAAAAGTGGTGGCAGATGAGGATCACATTATCTTTGGTTGCATTAAGCGTCCCATAAGTTTCAAATCCGATGCGAACCGGCGAAATCTTCTGCCCCCCGAGCGTAACATACTCCTTGAGCCCAAACACCTTCTTAACGACCAACTGATCATAGGCAAAGGAGACAGTAGAATAGATAATGATGGAAAAAACGACGAAGAGAACAGCCGGCACCCTCTTTTTCATTGAGCCCTCCTTTCAAGTTTTGGGTTAGACCTCCCCCTCACTCCGCCCTCTCCCTGCTGAGGAGAGGGCGGGGTGAGGAGGAGGCATTGTCCAGGCGATTCCGTCAACCACTAATTTCCCGGCCTGATTCGTACAGCTCGTTCTGAATTTGGCTCGATTTTTCTCCGGGATCAATTCGAGGACCTCCGCTTTCGCAGTGATCGTATCTCCAATTCTCACCGGGGCGAGGAATTTCGCTTCTTGAGAAAGGTAAATGGTTCCATGTCCCGGAAGAATATTCCCGAGAATAGTGGAAAAGAACCCGACGGAGAGGAGACCATGGGCGATCCTTCCTTTAAACATTGTCTTTTGCGCGTAGGCTTCGTCGAGATGGACAGGATTGAAGTCCCCCGTCGCTCTGGCGAAGAGTTCTATATCTTCCTCCGTAATCGTTTTAGAGATGTGGGCAGAGTCTCCAATTTTAAGTTCACCAATCGCTTTTCCTTGCGTCATAAAATATATCCCCTCTTAACTTTTCTTAAGAGCTTTATGCGCTTCTTCATGGCTCTCGTAGATATGAGGCTTTACGCCCCGCTTTTGAAGGGCGTCCCCAAGTTTCATCCGGAGGAAAGTACTCGTGGTATATCGAGTGACTCCTGTATAGTACTTGTTGACAAGGTATTTCACCATCTCCGTATATTCATCCACAACGTCCGGAAGAATGGTGAAATTGTCATAGTTGACGATGGTATGGACTTTCTTTCCCAAAGGGGCCAGGATTTTTTCAACGGCTTCTTTGGCATCCCGAATATCTTTTCTCGCCTTAATAGCATACCCTTCGAAATTGACAAAGAAAAGATTTTCTTCAGGATCATAAATCAAACGTTCATTCAGTGGAATGGTTAGAAGGTCCTCCTTCAAACCTATTGGTTCGAACCGAAAGATCCTTTCGTCCATCAACCGGAGGGGCTCGTTGATAATGGGCTTGAAGTCCATCCATGGCAGAATATCTTTTTGGATATGAATACCCGGAGCGATCTCAATCAATTCCATCCCATCTTTGGTCAAGGAGAAGACGCAGCGCTCCGTGACATAAAGAACGGGTTGGTTTTTCATGACGGCATATTTTCCGCTGAAGGTAACGTGCTCGACCTGTTTGATAAACTTTTTAACCTTTCCTTCTTTATCTATCGACAGCTTTTCACCCCGCACCGAAACCTCTAAACCCCCGGCTGTGAAAGTTCCAACAAAAACGATTTTCTTTGCATTTTGACTGATATTAATAAATCCGCCTGCACCAGCCAGTTTGGGGCCGAACTTACTCACATTTGAATTTCCTTCTTGATCCGCCTGGGCCAACCCTAAAAAGGCGACATCGAGACCCCCGCCATCATAAAAATCGAATTGGTAGGGCTGATCTAAAAGGGCATCCATGTTTGTTCCGGTTCCAAAATTCAAACCACCCGATGGAATTCCTCCAACCACTCCTGGCTCCGTCGTGAGTGTCAAATAATCAATGATTTTTTCCTCGTTGGCAATATTGGCAATTCCCTCTGGCACACCGATTCCTAAATTGACCACACTATTCGGTTTCAGTTCAAAAGCTGCTCTTCGAGCAATAATTTTTCTTTCGTTCATCTCCATCAGTGGAATGAATTGCATAGGAATCTTGATCTCACAGCTCAGGGCTGGGTTATAGCGTTCAGAAAAAGTTTGCCAGTGGTGTTCTGGCGGTGCAACCACCACACAGTCAACCAGGATCCCGGGAATTTTTACCTGTCGTGCATCGAGAGTTCCATGATCGGCAATCCTTTCTACCTGTACAATGACAAAGCCGCCAGAGTTCTTGGCTGCCATGGCAATGGAAAGAGATTCGAGAGTCAGGGCTTCTTTTTCCATTGTTATGTTTCCGTCCGTATCGGCGGTCGTTCCACGGAGGATTGCAACATGAATGGGTAGCGTCTTGTATGCGAGATATTCTTTTCCATCGATGGTCATTAATTCAACAACGTCTTCTGTGGTCATCTTGTTGATTTTTCCCCCTCCGAGTCTTGGATCAACAAAGGTCCCAAGACCTACTGCTGTGATCGTTCTCGGTTTATGGGCGGCGATGTCTCTGTACATGTGCGAGATGACCCCCTGGGGCAGATTATAGGCCATGATCTTATTTTCGAAGGCTAATTTTTGAAGTTTTGGAGCAAGTCCCCAGTGCCCACCAATCACTCTCCTGACTAAATTTTGGTGGCCCAAATGGTTCAAACCCCTTTCACCCCCGTCTCCCTGCCCTGCAGCATAGATTAGAGTCAAATCCTTAGGTTTATCGGTCTTGAGAAAACGCTCTTCGAGCTTGACTGCGATCTCCTCAGCGAATCCGGTTCCGACGAACCCCCCCGTGGCTACAGTATCACCATCTCTGATCACTCTAACGGCTTCTTCTGCTGATACAATTTTTCCCCTTTTTACCTTTGTCGGCGGTGTAGGGGAGAACATGGGGTGAGAAACTTCTTTTCCAGTGACGTCCTTCATTAGGCACCTCACAACCAGACTGAACCCCTCAGCCCTTTTCTTCGGGACCGGGTTTTCACGGCAGCGAAGAGACAATGTCTCGGGGTAGGGAGATTGTTCTATTCACAGTCTTCAAGTTCACGCATCGCTTCTCCTTCTATCATCAAGGTTGATTTCTTTCGACATTTTCCATGATTTTCAGACCTTTCAGGAAGCAGTTCCTGAAAGCTTCGCAACCCAATCAATCCTATTTTTCAGAATCTGTAAAATAAAGACACTTTAATCGTTGAAGGAATTGACGGTCACGCTCCTTGATCTTTTTTTCTGCTTCTCCGGGTGTGTAGCGGAAGAACCCCTCTCCCGTTTTTATTCCAAGCTTACCTTGTCTCACTTTTTCCCGCAGAATTTCCGGGGGCTCTATGGACCGGTCGATCTCTTTGAAAAGGTATTCAGCGATACTAAGAAAGGTATCAAGACCTCCCAGATCGCTCGTCTCCAAAGGCCCGAGCGTAGGCGACCGGAAACCGAGGGTTCCCTTGACCGCCTTATCAATATCTTCAGCAGAAGCAATACCTTCCTTGAGACAATACAGGGCCTCGCGGTATAGGGCGAACTGAAGCCGGTTCCCCAAGAAACCCGGGACCTCTTTCAATAGTTTGACCGGCTTCTTTCCAATATGCACCAGAAGCTGATAAACCAGGTCTACGGTTTGATCCGAGGTATATCGGCCCTTGACGATCTCCACTGCTGGAATGATGTGGGGAGGATTCCACCAGTGGGCGATGATCGCCCGATCCCGGCGTTTGATGCCGGAGGCCATCTCCGTTAGGCTTAGACCGGAGGTGTTACTGGCAAAAATGGTGTGAGAGGGGCAGTACTCATCCAGTTCTTGAAAGAGACGTTTTTTCAGGTCCATCACTTCGGGCAGGGCTTCCACGACAAAGTCAGATTCGCCCGCCGCTTCCTTCAGGTTTCTGTTGGTTTTGATTCTGGATAGGGCTTCCTTTGCTCCTTCAGGTGTGGTCATCCCAAACTGGACAAAGGCACTCAGGTTTGAACGAATCTGCTGGACGGCCTTATTCAAGAGGGCCTCGCTGGTATCGTTGAGTGTGACTTCGTATCCCCCAAGGGCGAAGGTCTGACCTATCCCATGCCCCATGATTCCAGAACCCACGACGGCGATATTCTTTATTTGAGAAAGTTTCATCTTCAACTCCGTGATGGGGGTGTCAGGAAAAGGTCAATTTGTATAACGTCTTGTATAACGTCAGGGGGGTGTTAGACCATCAAGTATTTCTTTCTGACCTCTTCGTTCTTCTGCAATTCCTCGATGGTTCCTTGGTAACGGATTGCTCCCTTATCAATTACATACCCGCGATCACTCAAGGCTGTGGCAAGACCGACATTGTGTTCACAAATGAGCATCGTAGTGCCCAATTTCTTTATCTCGCCAAGTTGAACCTTCATGGCTTCAATGACCAAAGGCGCCAGCCCCTCGCCGGGCTCGTCCAAAAGGAGGAGTTGGGGGTTGGTCATCAGGGTTCGAGCAATGGTGAGCATTTGTTGTTCGCCACCGCTGAGATGGGTTCCCATATGAGTATCCAATTCTCTTAATTTTGGGAAGAGAACATAGATGCTCTCCAGATTCCAGACCCCTCCTTCTCTTTCTCTCCGAGCCACGAGAATATTTTGACGAACGGTTAAATCGGGGAAGATCCGCCGTGTATCCGGTACAAAACCAATCCCCATCTGAGCAATGCGGTAAGACGGTTTCCCAATGATCTCCCGGGTCTTGAATTTTATGCTCCCCGTTTTGGGTGGGGTTAGGCCAATGATGCTTCTAAAGGTTGTGGTTTTGCCGGCCCCGTTTCTACCAAGGAGGCAGACGGCATCACCTTCTTCTACATTAAAAGAGATACCAAAAAGGATATGACTGGTTCCGTAATAGGTGTGGATTTCTCTTATCTCAAGCATCATGCTGCGTGCCCCAAATAGACTTTCTGCACCTCTTCGCTATTTCTTACATCTTGTGGGGAGCCGTCTGCAATCAATGTCCCCTGATGGAGTACAGAAATTCGTTTGGCAATACCAAAAACCACACTCATATCATGTTCGGTGAAGAGAATGGTCAATCCTCTTTCTTCAGAAAATGTTTTGATAAGGCTCATAGCAATGTCCGTCTCTTCGGGGGACATACCGCAGGTGGGTTCGTCAAGACATAATAGTTCAGGTTCGGTCCCGAGCGTTATGGCGAGTTCCAATCGCTTCTTATCACCATGGGAAATAGAATCTCCTAACGTGTTTGCCTGATCTGCAAGACCCACGTCCTCTAGTATCCGCCAGACCTCCTCTTTAAAAAATTTTTTTGCAGATGGGAAGAAGTTGAGCGTGACTTTCCGGTGGCATAATAATCCCATGAGAACACTTTCATATACTGTGAGTTTCGGATAGATGCTGGTAATCTGAAAAGACCGGGTAATGCCGAGGTTGCATCTGCTGTAAGCCGGCAATTTTGTAATCTCTTTATCCTTGAACAAAACCTTCCCAGAAGTCGCTCGATGATATCCTGTGACAAGATTGAAATAAGTAGATTTCCCCGCGCCATTCGGCCCGATGATCGCGTGGATATCCCCTTTGTGGATTTCGAGACTCACTTCATTCACAGCTCGAAGTTTTCCAAATTCTTTTGTTATCCTTTGTGTTTGGAGAAACATGCTATTTCTCTGCCAATTGATTAAGTCTTTCTCTTCTTTGATTCAATTTTTCCTGTATAAACCCGAGGATTCCGCCGGGGAGGAAAAAGATGACAGCCAGGATGAGAGTCCCCATCACGACGGGCCAATAAACGGTGAAGCCGAGCACCCAGGCGTGAAAGAAGGTCATGATGAACATTCCTAAAATAGGTCCAAAGAAAAGTGATGGCCCTCCGAGGATGGCTGCCATGACCGGCTCGCCGGATTTGATCCATGTCAGATAGGAGGGAGCCACAGACCGGTAGAAGGGGACCCAAATCGCCCCAGCAAGTCCCGCGAACGCGGCAGCGATAACAAAGGCAATCAGTTGGTATCTGGCGATATTGATTCCCAAAAATTCCGTTCTTTCAGAGTTCTCCCGCATGGATATGACTGTCTGGCCGAAGGGTGAATGGATGATTTTCCATAGGACAAATGCCGAGGTAAGAAAGATGACAAGCACAAAATAATAATATGCAACAGGCGATCTTAGGAAATTGGGTGGGAAAACCCCCTGGATACCGTCATCCCCACCCGTGAAATCATGCCACTTAAACACGATAAAAAAAATGAGCTGACCAAAGGCTAATGTTAAAATGGCGAAATAGATTCCTCTCAGGCGAACACAAAAATATCCGACGACCAGGCCAACGATGGCTGGCAGAACAATCCCGGCCATCAGGCTGAGCCAGAAGTTGAGATGGACCTTCATCATGAGCATGGCTACCGCATAACCCCCCAGTCCATAAAATGCCGCCTGGCCGAAGGAAAGCTGGCCCATGTATCCGAAAAGGAAATTGAAACTCAAAGCCAGCATGCTCATGACCAGGGCTTCACAAAGAATAGAGAGGTAGAATTCCGTAATGGCAAAAGGAGCGATCAATGAGAGAAGGATGAGAATGGCTAACCACCAAATTCTTTTGCCCCAGGATTCCTTTTTTTCTGTGTGAACTGTCACCATTCCTCCTAATCCGCGATCAGTTCCATAAGTCCGAAATCCGAATCTCGAAATCCGAAACAATTTCAAATAACGAACGACAAAAATACAAAACGAGGTTGGAACATTTGAATTTAAGATTTGGTAATTGTTTTGAATGCCGTACTTCGTGCTTCGAATTCTTGTATCAATGTTACCTTTCCGGTCTTCCGAAAATTCCCCAGGGCCGAATGATCAGTACCACGGCCATGACCATGAAGATGAAAGCGAGAGCCAATTGAGGTTCAAACATAATTCCAAAAGAATAGACCTCTCCGACAATGAAAGAACCGAGGAGAGTTCCTGGAAGACTGCCCATGCCACCGATGACAACCACGGCAAAACATTCCACGATAATATCAATGTCCATTCCAAGAGCAACCGATCCGAAGGGAGCGGTAACCGCTCCACTCAATCCGGCAATGGAGGATCCCAGCACAAATATCCAGGTAAAAAGCCAAGGGATAGGTATTCCAAGGGCTGCCACCATCTCCCGGTCGCTTGCGGCTGCCCTGATAATGTCGCCCAAGCGTGTTTTATAGACCAGCCACCAGAGAAAGATGACGAGTGCCAATCCGAGTCCGATGACAAAGAAGTTATAGGAGGGAAAAGGAAAATCGAAAAGAAAAACAGCGCCCGTGAATGGTTTTGGCCTCTGGATCGAGAGGAATTTCCCGCCCCAAGCCCATTTCACGAGGTCAGTAATCATCAAGACGAGTGCATAAGTAGCCAAAAGCTGTTCGGGCCAGCCCCTCGAGTAGAGGCGCCTGAGCAGAACAAATTCGATGAGGAGTCCCAATCCTGCCATGAATAGAGCGGCTACAATGGCTGCAATATAGAAGCCAAGAATGGGCATGAGGAAGAATTTCCAGACACTATAGGAAAGGAACGCTCCCAGCATGTAGAGGGAGCCATGAGCGAAGTTGAGTACCCTCAAGACACCAAAGGTGAGAGAAAGGCCCGAGGCGACCAGGAAGAGAAGGGCCGCCCCGGCAATTCCACTCATGAATTGGTTGAAAAGTACGTCAAAAGACATAGATTTTAGAAATCACAAATTACAAATCCCAAGTCCCAAACAAATCCCAAATTTCAATTTCCAAAGACCCAAACAATGATTCGTTTGGAATTCTGGTCATTGGAGCTTATTTGCTATTTGGTGCTTGTGATTTGGTGCTTACCTAACGACTCCTGTCTTCTTCCAAATCTCCCTTATGCTGGCTTCAGGACGAATAACCTGCTCTCCGGGTATCCGGGAGAGATCTTTCCAGATTTTAAATGCTGGGTATTTGGGGTCTTTCGCAATAGTTCCCTGATAACACGGCACCGTTCCCATGTGATCCAGAGGCCGGATGGTGAATTTGCCTCTTAAGCTGTCCATCGTATATCCTTCCAAAGCCTTGATCATAGCTTGGGTTTCTACGGTTTTGGCCTTCTCGGCTGCTCCCTTATAAAGGTAGAGGGTATCATAGGCCATGACCGCCCATGAATCGGGGTACGCCCCGGCGTTAGCCTTTTTATATTTTTCAACAAACTCCATCATCTTTGGGTTCGGATCCATGAAGAAACATCCTCTTCCAAAACCCAATGTTCCCTCAGGGGCATCCGGCCCAAGGGCTACGAGGACAGGAAGGTCATAGAGAGCGATGAAGGGAGTCTTTTCAAAGAACCCATAGGGTAAAGCCTGCTTCGTGAAGGAGACCAGGTCTCCACCAAAGAGTGAACCGTGAACGGCATCGGGTTTTTTGGCCATAATTGCCGTAATGAATGCGGTGAAGTCTTTCTCTCCAAGCTTTGGCCAGGCTTCATACAGGATTTCAGCGTCGGGCACCAATTTCCTGATCTCATCTGCAAAGGCACCCTCTTCACGGCGACCGAATTCATAATCCGGACCGATCGTGCAGAACTTCTTTGCCTTGGGGAACTTCTTGTTCAGATAACGTGTGTTAGCAGTTGCCTCCATATACGTGTTGGGAACAATCTGAAAGATATAAGGAGTGAATTTGTCCACCGTCTGTGCTTCTGTGTTTGCTATCCCCGCAATCCTGATGACCTTATACTCCGAATGGATGACCTGCATCGCCAGACCCACGCCACTGCTGCACGGTCCCATGATGAAATCAACTTTTTCCCTGAGGATTAAATCCTTCGTTTCTCTTTGGCCAATGTCGGTCTTTCCTTCAGTATCTCGACGGAAATACTCCAGTTTTCTGCCCAGAACACCGCCTTTGGCGTTGATTTCGTCGACGGCAAGCTTGATGCCTGTCATGGCCGACTCGGAATACATGTAACAGCCACCGACAAAATCATAGATTGCTCCAAACCTGATCGGCTCCTTTGTTGCCGGGGTCTTCTTGGCTTGGGCCATCGCCATCGAGACTGAAATGACGCTGAAGATTAAAACCAAGATCGTGAAAATCGCTAACTTTCTCATCGTCCTTCCTCCTTTCTTTCCTAAGAAATGGTTTAAAAAAAATTGCCTCGCCCCTTTTTCTATGGGTTTCAAATATAACGAAAGCAAATAGATGTCAAGTGAAATTTCGCCCCTCGCGAAGGTTTTCTCAATAGGTCTTAACCATTCCTCCATCAAAGAGGAGATCTCCTCCGATCAGATATTTCCCCAAGAAGGAGAAGCCGATGACAAACAGATTTCCAACTTCAATGGGTGTCATCATCTCTTTGATTTGGGATTTTCCCATCATCACATCTCTCACCACTTCTGCAGGAGTGATGCCACGTTGCTTGGCTTGTTCTGGAATCTGATTTAAAGCTAAGGGGGTCCTAACAAAACCCACACTGACACTGAAGCCTCTGATCTTGCCTTCTCCTTCGGCGGCAATGGATTGAGCCAATCCCCGAAGACCAAATTTTGTGATGTTATAGACGGGCTTATTTTTGGTAACCATGTGGCCATGAACAGAGGACATGTTCCCAATAGCACCGATACCGTCTTCACTCTTTTTTATATGGGGAATACAGAGTTTGGAAAGATAGAAAGGGGCCCTCAGCATGATACTCATCATCAGGTCATAGGTCTTCATCGGGAAGTTATCTATTGCGTCGATATGTTGAATTCCCGCAATATTGGCTAAAAATTTAATGCTTCCATGCTGTGCAGCCTTGCGGACACCCTCCTCAATCTCTTGATCTTTCGTGAGATCTCCGTTGATAAAAACGACTTCGCCGCCCAGCTCCTTCGCCATCTTTACTGTCTCTTTTCCACCTTCCACAGCAACATCCGTTCCCACAACGGTCAACCCATTGACTGCTAAAGCGATCGCTGTTGCTCTACCCACGCCACTCGAAGCTCCCGTAACGATGGCGACATTCTTATTGTGGAAATATTTATCCTTGACAACCAAAATCTCTTCCTTCTTGATCTTTGGTTCTCTAATATCAAAAGATCCTTTTTCAGCCATCTCTCCTTCCTCCTTTCCATTTTCCTCAAAATGTTGATGACAATCTACCATAAACAGAAAGATTATCAAATCTTCTCTTCTTCATAGAGAAGGATAATTTTAAGAGAGCTAAGTTGAATCGTTTTTACTTTTTGGATGTCCTGAAGAGGTGTTAAGATCCTCAATCGTTTTCTCTCCTCAGAATAATTTCTGATTAGCCCCAAAGCGAGAGCATTGTCGTTATCGTCCTTCAACCCTATGAGAAGCGTGTTAATCCGTAATGACCATTCGAGAGGGATGGCCTCTCCGTTGGGGTCAAAGACTTCTCCTTCTATCCGGACCGCTTCGACGGCTAATTCCTGGATCACAGCATTCTTAAAATATTCCCGAAATTTATTCTCCCTATTCGCTCTCCGTTCTTCGATTGATCTCGATCTGACCTGTCGGGATAAGGGGAGGCGATAGATTTTGTATTGAGGGTTTCCCTGATAGAGGGATAGGATGTGTCCTATTTCGTCGGATTTTTGCAGGGCGAGAATAAAGCGTGGAGAGATGACATCGATTTTTCGGCTTTTCAACTCTTTTCCTGCCTCCCCCGAAACAAAACCGGTTGTGTCAACCAAGATCAAATCTGTGGCGTAAGAGAGGGCTTTATCCGCCATCCTCTTTATCCCTTCCAGAAAGAGAGGAAAGTGGCCTTCGGGCGTGGTGGAGCCAACGAAGAAGATTTCCGGGGGTGACAATACGACTTCCCAATCCGGGTCCGATTTGAATATAGCAAAACCAATCGTAGCTGGAGGGCCGAGAGTAGATTGACCGATGTCGGAATCAACCAGAGCAACCTTTAAACCTCTCCGGCAAAGATTTAAGGTTAAGAAGTTTGCAAGCGTGGTCTTTCCTGTATCGGTCGCTCCAATAATAATGGCGATGCCTCTTTCCTTTTCCAGGATATCTAAAAGAGCATACCACTCCTCTGGCGCTGTGATTTCCATTCGGTAATCTATTTTAAGATATCCTATTGAGATAATAGAAGGAAGTCAAGGAGTGATCGCAGGTGAATAATAGAGTTTCCAAAATTGAGGGATCAAGTTTCTTTCTTTCCAATCTACGATTTGAAATCTACAATCTGAAGTCTATAAAGGAATACCCTCTGAGCTCCAGCCTCTCAGGCTGTAATAATCTTGGAGCATTTTCTGGAGGTCTTCTCTACGGATCGTCTTCCTATCCTTACCCAAGGGCTCATCAAAAAATCTTTTTGGAAGCGTGTCTTGATTCGGGCTGAGGCCCTCGCGGAGATTGAACCTCCGGGTCTCATTTTGGATCGTGGACGAAATTCTTCTTAAATCCTTCTCATCCAATTTGAGACCCGTCGTGACCTCCACCATGGTCGAAAGATAATTCCAATCCCAGTAGATGTCCCGATAAAATCGGCACAGGATCAGAGAGTCATGAATGTTGAAGCGATCTTCAAATTCGAGGAAGAGCTTTGCTTTTCCCTCCGTTTGATCCATCGGGATCATCCCGGCAAGCTCAGCCTTATAGAACGTTGATCTCAGGTGGCATGCGCCACGATCCGACGTGGCATTGGCGAGGCCCATTCCCTTAAGGACTCTGGGATCGTAACCCGCAGGGTCGAGACCGTTCACGTGGATGGCGATATCTTCCATCCCCCAGGTTTTCGCAGCGTGTCGGATCCCCTCTGCTAAAATTGCTCCGAGGCCCTTCTTCGATGCGATATCATGGAGAAGGTCAGCAATCTTATCCACTCCACCCCAGGGTATCTTTTCTTTAATGCGGCCCATCTCTGAAGCTTCGATGGCGAAGGCACAAAGGCTTCCAGCAGAGATGGTGTCCATGCCGAGGCGGTCGCAGATATCGTTCAGGTAAGCAATCTCCTCAATCTCGTGGACCATGCAGAGGCCTCCAAAGGCATAGATCGTTTCGTATTCCGGTCCCTCGATTTTCAGCCCCTTATGTCTCCCCTCTTTCACCTCGCTTAAATCTCCACAAGCCACAAAGCAACGGAGACAAGCCGTGGGTTTGACCTGGCAGCGCTCGAGAAGGGCCTCTCCGCTGATTTTCTCCCATCCTTCAAAGGTTCCAAGATGCCAATATTTCGACGGGAACGCACCCACTGAATTAGTTATTGCAACCAGTTGAGGGGTTCCCAGTCTCCTATAATTTTGAACCCCCGGGGTATCCTTCGCACGCTCGAAAGTTTCCTTCGCAAACTGTTCGAGTCGATCCGGATGAGCGATCTCCTTTTTCTTCTCACCGTAAAAGACAATTCCCTTCATCTTCTTGGAGCCCATGACGGCACCGACTCCGGTCCTTCCGAGGGATCTCCAGTAATCGTTTTCAATCACCGCATATCGGACCCGATTTTCTCCTGCCGGGCCGATGACCAGAGCGCCGGCTCCCTTCTTATTGGTTCTCTGTAATACTTTGTCTTCGGTAAAGTATGTATCTTTTCCCCAGAGGTCTTTTGCATCGTGGAAAGTAACGTTCTGGTCAGAAATCTCGATCCAGACCGGTCCACTGGATGCTTCTTCAAAAATAAAAGCATCATAACCTGTCCGGCTCATCGGTTCTGCTACTTTTCCTCCGGAGTAAGATTCAGAGAAGATTCCAGTTAAGGGAGATTTGGTAAAGACGCCATGCCTGCAGGATCCATAGATCCTGGTATCGGTGATCGGGCCGGTACAGAAAATCAGTTTGTTTTTCGGAGAAAAGGGATCGATCGCCGAAGGGTTTTCCTTCATGAGGAGATAGGTCCCAAGTCCCTTTCCCCCCAAATAGGTTTCATAGACGGAGTCGGGGATGGTTTCTTCCTTGAAGGTTTTTGTCTTTAAATTGACTCTAAGGATTTTATTAAAGAAGCCTTTCATTTTCGTCTCCTTTCAATTAATAGGTTAATTTATTAACCCGATAGCCATCCCCCATCCACCGCGATAATCTGGCCTGTCACATAATCCGAGGCAGAGGAAGCAAGCAAGAGAAGTGTTCCCGACAAATCTTTTGAAACTCCTGTTCGGCCGAGGGGTATTCGAGACAGTAACCAATTTAGTTTTTCCTTATCTCTGAAGAGGATAGAGGTCAATTCAGTTTCAAAATAGCCTGGAGCAATCGCATTGACATTGATTCGATATTTCGCCCATTCCGTTGCAAAAGCTTTCGTCAAGGAAACAATCCCTCCTTTTGACGATCCATAAATGGATACATTCGGTATGCCAATAAAGCTCGACAAGGAGGCAATATCAACAATTTTCCCACCCCTTTTGGATCATCTGTCTTCCTGCATGTTGACTCATCAAAAAGACAGACATGAGGTTGAGATCAATTACTTTTTTGAGATCCTCCTCCGTCAGTTCCAAAATCGGTTTTCGGATATTCATCCCTGCATTGTTGATAAGGATATCAATCTTTCCAAATTCCTCGACGGACCTCTGAACCAGTCCGGGTATTTCTTTAAGATGAGAGAGATCTCCAGGGAGAACGTGCATTTTCGTTCCTGTCGTCGATAATTCGTTTCTTAAAGATTGGAGTTCTTTTCTATTGCGGCCGATGACAATCAGATCTGAGCCAGCATGGGCTAATGTGAGTGCATATTCCCTCCCTAGTCCTCTGCTGGCGCCTGTTACCAAGCTCACTTTTTTCCCTCTAAGGGAGAAGATTTGACCGAGATAATTATCGATATCCATTTTTACCACGCCTTTGTATAAATAACCTCGACATCCTCCTCACTCAGATTTCTCGGATTAGGGACAAAAAGGCGAGTCTGTTTCATTCCCTCATGAACCAGTTTTGGAATTGCCTCCTTTGGAATGCCATAATCTCTCAAATGATAAGGGATTTGGACATCATTGAGGAGTCCAATGACCGCCTCAACGATCAATGCCGCCTTTCCTTTTAAATCGCCAAGGTTTCCTCCTTTACCTATCATTTCTGCAATGGAGGCATACCGAGAGCGATTACCAATTAAATTGAATTCCATGACATGAGGAAGCATGATAGCATTGGTTCGACCATGGGGAAGGTGATACTCTGTCCCTAGCGGGTAGGCGAGGGCATGGACAGCGCCTAATCCCCCGCTGGCAAAAGCTAAGCCTGCTAAGAGGGAAGCGAGGGACATATGATAACGTGCCTCGATATTGTCACCTTTAGCGAAGGCCGTTGGAAGATATTTTGCAATCAACTCGATCGCTTTAGAGGCGAAGAGGTCTGAGAAGGGGGTAGCATTCATCGAAACATAGGTTTCAACCGCATGAACTAAGGCATCCATTCCCGTATCTGCCGTCACCTTGCTCGGCATAGAAAGAGTGAGCATCGGATCGACAATAGCGAGATCAGAAATGGCATAATTACTGTAGACGACCTTTTTCATATTATCTTTTTTGTCAGTGACCACAAAGACACGAGTGACTTCGCTACCTGTGCCAGCTGTCGTTGGGACGAGAATTTTTGGGAGCCCTCTTTTAGCAATCAGATCGATTCCGCAATAGTCGAGCACATGGCCTGGATTGGATGCTAAGAGGGACGCTCCTTTTGCTACATCTAAAGAACTTCCGCCCCCCACCCCAATGACGATATCAACTCCCTCCTCTTTAATAAATTGAGCACTTTCATCTACAAGAAAGGCTGAAGGTTCAGGTTCTACTCGATCGAAAAGAAAAACATTCAACCCCGCTCCCTCCAAATTTGTCCGTAATGGGTCGACGAGCCCGGCGTTCACCACCCCCGAATCGGTGATCATCAAAACCTTGGTTCCTCCCAAGGCCTTTGTTTCTTTACCAATCTCCTTAGTTGCTCCGATTCCCAAAAGAATTTTATTTGGAGAAAAAAAAGAATGAATTTTCTGATCCATGATATCCTCCTCTCTACTCTCTAAGAAAGCCTCACTTCAGTTTTGGTCGTTCCTCTGTCATTCCTTTTGTGCCAATAATCGGAAAGGGTTCCGTATAGTCCCTTTGGCAAAAAGATGATGAGAACCACCAGAAGGACCCCATAAAAAACCTGAGAAATTCCTATGAATCTTGCTCCGTACATGATGCGAATATATTCTTCTAAGGATACGATCATCGCTGTTCCAATAGTGGATCCCCATACATGGAACATCCCTCCTAATATAGCCTTAAATGGAATGGCAAGGGACACACCCATGCCGGATAGGGTCTCTGGGTTAACATAGGTCATGTATTGGGTATAGAGGACTCCCCCGGTTGCCGTTAAAAATGCACTGATCAGGGTGATAAAAAGCTTGTAGCGAACGATTCGAATTCCAATAGATGCAGCAGCAATTTCATCTTCTCCGATGGCACGCAAAGCCTTCTGTATTCGAGATCGATCTATTATCTGCCAGAGAAAAAGACCGAATATGAGGAAGAGAAGGGAAATATAGTAATAATAAATCTCCTTCTCAAATTGAAGATAGTAAAAGGAAGTCCCTACACTTTTTAAGGTCATCCCAAGAGATCCTCCGGTGACATTACGAAAAGCGTCAATCATTAAAGCGACGAGTTCCCCCAGGGCTAAGGTCACCAGAGCGAAATAATCTCCGATCACACCAAAACGGAAGCAAGCGTAGCCGAGGATCAAGGCAAGCAAAGCGGCTCCCATCCCTCCCAAAAGCATCCCGATCCATGGGGAAATATTGTAATCATTGAAGAGGAGGATGGAGATATAAGCTCCGATTCCCAAGAAGGCTCCATGGCCTAATGAGACTAAGTGGAATCGACCCATATAGGACCATACCGTCGTGATGTAAGACCAGATAAAGATGAATGTAATGATGTGAATTAAATAAGGAGACGGAGATAATAAAGGGAGGATTAAAATGCTCATCAGGAGGATCACAAAAAGAAATTTTCTTTTCAAAAATGATCTGGCGGTCATCTGCTCTCCCTTATTCCAAGAAGGCCCTGAGGTCGAACCAACATAATCAGGATGAATATGATCAAGGCGATACTATCTGCAATCTCTGTAGAGGTGAGGACAGCTGAAATCGAGGTGACGACTCCGATGATAAAAGCACTGATAAAGCCCCCCCAAAAATTTCCCATCCCCCCGAGAATGACAATAATGAATGCCATCAAGGTAAA
>DASPPQ010000084.1:0-12519 GCA_035625415.1 Thermodesulfobacteriota bacterium | reverse complement strand
TGCTGTGTTCTTAATGATAGCAACGCCGCCTCCTCCGTGGGTACAGAATAAGCCTCATCATAAGAATCCACGTGTAAAGACTGAACACCACCCAAGACACTAGCTAACGCATGATAAGCTGCCCGGATGATGTTGTTCAGAGGTTCCTCCCTCATCAGGGAAACACCCGACGTCTGCACATGGCATCTCATCCACATCGACCTGGGACTCTCAGCATGGAACCTATATTTCATGATCCTATACCAAAGTCTTCTCACCGCTCTTATTCTGGCGACCTCTTCGAAAAAGTCGTTCGCAGGGGACCAGAAAAATGCCAACCTTTCCCCAATCCAATCGACAGCATGCCCCCTGCTGAGCATCTCTTCAATGGTTCCAATCGCATTGGCCAAAGCGACGGCCATCTCCGTCACACCAGAGGTTCCGAACTCTCGTAAATTGTAGCCGTTATAGGTGACAAAGTTCCATAGAGGCACATTCTGCCTGATGAACTCTATATTGTCACATTGTATCCTGAAGCAGTCTTTCGGAGGAATATATTCAGGGCCGCTACGGACCACTTCTTCCAATGTGATATCATTCTGCACGCTACCACGTAATTTGTCCCAAGGAACGCCTCTTCGCTCGGCCAGTGCCAAATACATCGGGAATAAAATTGCCGTATTGGACGGATAATGAGTCACCAATGAAACGGTCACTTTATCGAGAGGGATATCTCTGAATAGGAGTTCCATGTCTTCCGTCGAATCAATCGCAACTCCCGACATGCCCACCTGTCCTTTCGAAAGAGGATCATCGGAGTCGTACATTTGAATCGTTGGAAGGTCAAAAAGGGCATTGATCCCCGTAGCACCGTGGGCTAACATAAATTTTATTCTCTGGTTCGTCTCTTCAGGTCCCCCAAAACCAGTAAGCTGACGCATGGTGAATTCTTTGCCACGATACATATTGGCATGGATTCCCCTTGTAAAGGGTTCTTGGCCGGAATGACCCAAATCTTGCATGTAGTCAAAGCCAGGGTTACTCAGTGGCGTATAGAGCATCTCCCTTTGAATATCAGAACCTAAAATAGTACAAGGAATGGCACGCCAATTCTTCCGATCTTCTTCGCGAACGGTCGCATTCCTCCACCGCTCAAACTCCCGGCGCAGTTTTTCGAGAACATCAGGATGATAGAGCGGTACACGCTTCTTACTTGCCAACGTTGCCTGCAAGATCTCCTTGGTCGTTCTCTCTTTCCTACCCATAAGGGTCGCCTGTTACAGATTTGATGGGTCTTAGATTTTCACGAAAGTGCTCGAGAAAGCCTGCCTTCCCCGCTTAAGCAGGAACAGGCAAGCGTCTACTGCTGGTGATTTTTAAATTTTCGCTCCACCTTTTGAGAGAAGAAATAACTTCTACAAAGTACATTCCTACGTCAAATCATAATTTTTCCGGTTCGCAGAGATTTTTTTGGTTTGCGGCGACACGACCGCATTTCTGACAGAAGAATTTTGCCTTTCTTACAAGCCTCTTAAATTCTTCTTTTCGATTTACTCCCATCTCCAGAAGTTCGGGTGACTTCAGATAGCCGATGTTCTCTAAAAAACATAAATGCTCTTCATGTTCTGGATGGGGCATTTTAATTTTTAATGGCATGGACGTTTCTCCTTTCTAATTGAGCAGAATACTATGCTGAAAAGGAATAGATCCGACATTCTCTAAAAGCCCTTAGGCACGCATTCAATCTGAGAATTTTCTTCGACCATTTGGAAAATCGTTGTTGTCATGCTGAACTTGAATCAGCATCTCCTTTTGCCTTTTACTCGGGATCCTGAAACGAGGTTAGGATGACACATCAATAAAATTTCAAGTATCTTTTGCTATGTGCTTTTCTTCAAAGTTTGATTCAATCCAAGACCCTGGAGTTTTGCCAAATTCTCCTCCTTCTTCTGGGCGATTTTACGAAAAACCCTCGCCACTTCGGGAAGGGGGACCTTGGACGAGGCATCACGAAAGAATTTTTTTTCTCGTTCTTCGAGAATCATGGCCACCCTTAATACATCAACATCCCCCATCGGGTCCAACATCTTCAGGTTGATTTCGTAATCCTCCTGGTGCAGTCCGGTGATAGGCTCCAGGATCATCTCTGTCACATTTTCCCGCCGCGTTTTCTCCATGAGGGAATAATTCTTCCCTCCTTCCCCTAAGAAAGCTTGCAGGGTTTCTCTGAGGGCAGGATTTTTGGCTCTTTCGACTAAAGTTTCATAAGCGTCCTTCGTCTGTCTTATCATCTCAGCAGCAAATCCCATAATTGCACCGAACGTACTCAAGGCCATTGCGGTCTCCTTTAGATTCTTACATTCTGAGAATTTTCTTCTAACATTCTGCAAGAATACACCACAAGAAATCTCCCCTCCTCTTCGATGGGAGAGGAAGAGGACGAATCCCCTCCCACCAGAACAGAGGGAGAAAAGGAAAATTTCAAATATCTTTGGTCAAAGATCACGTCCACCGTTGAATCACAACTTTAGTATCAGTGAAGAATTGAAAGACCTCTCTGCCGTGGCCCTTGAAATCCCCAAAGAAAGACCCTTTGGCTCCCCCAAAGGGGAAAAAAGACATGGGCGCAGCAATACCAAGGTTGATCCCCATCATGCTTGCCACTGCACGATACTTGAATTCCCGAGCCGTTTTTCCATTCGTCGTATAAAGACATGCAGCGTTTCCATATTCGCTATTCTCAATCAGCTTCAGACCCTCGTCCAGATTCTTGACACGAATGAGAGAGACGACCGGTCCAAAGATTTCCTCCTTTGCGATAGTCATATCTCGGTGCACCTCATCGAAGACGGTTGGACCAATGTAAAATCCGTTTGGGTAACCATCGACTTTAATATTCCTTCCATCCAATGCCAGCTTGGCCCCTTCTTTGAGCCCCTTCTCAATATATCCCAGAACCTTTTCTTTATGCTTCTTAGAAACCACAGGACCCATCTGCACCCCTTCTTCAAGACCGTTACCAACCTTAAGGGCCTTGGCCGCAGCAACAAACTTTTCTTTCAGTTCTCTATAAACATCTCCGACGGCAACCAGCACTGATCCAGAGAGGCATCGCTCCCCAGCGCACCCATAGAAAGAGGTAATCAGGGAAGGCATGGATCTGTCTAATTCTGCATCGGGCATGATTAGTACAAAGTTCTTCGCCCCACCCAAAGCCTGGACGCGCTTCCCCGTCTCCCCGCAAGCCTTGTAAACATAACGGGCCGTGGCGCTCTGGCCGACAAAAGAGATCCCCTGAATATCAGGATGATAGAGCATTCCGTTCACGGCATCCTTTGCTCCATGGACCATGTTCATGACCCCCTCGGGAAAACCACATTCGTCGATGATTTCAAAGATCCGGGTCTGCGTCATGGGCACCTGCTCCGAGGGCTTTACAACATAGGTATTCCCAGAGACAACGGCATAGGGCATGAACCACCAAGCTACCATGGCCGGAAAATTGAAAGGAGCAATGGCCCCGAAGACTCCAATGGGCTGACGTTCCGCTGTACAGTCAATACCCTGCGCAATGTCCTCCAAATTATAGCCTGTCATCATGGTGGTCACCCCCGTGCAGTGCTCCACATTCTCAATCATTCGCCTCACCTCGCCCCGTGATTCATCGAGGGTCTTCCCTTCTTCCGTCACCAGGGTTCTGGAGATATCTTCGAATGCCTTTTCGAAGAGATCCTTAAGTTTGAAAAAGTATCTGGCACGAGTCAAGGGCGGCGTGCATCTCCACTCCCAGTAAGCTTTCTTGGCGGCTTGAACCGCTTTATCAATATCTTCTACTGTCGAAAAAGGGACCTCTCCGATCTTCTCTCCTGTAGCGGGGCACCATACATCCCCATATTCGTTCGTGCCCGAATCAACCCATTCTCCATTGATGTAATTTTTAACTCTTTTCATCTTTTTGTTTAACCTCCTTCTCCAATCTTTTCTTTTAGTCCTCCCACCTTTCCCTTCCCCTCCGGGGAGAGGGAGAGGGCGGGGATCTATTAAAAGGCTTTTCGATAGAGTTCCACAATCTCTTCGGTCGTTGCTTTTCTGGGGTTGTTCCCCGGGCTTCCGCTGGCAATGGCATCAGCAGCCATTTGGCTCACAATAGAATGAAACCTCTTTTCATCCACCCCTAACCCTTTCAGGGTAGGAATTTTCAAATCGTCATTCAACCGCTTTACTGCCTTGGCCGCTAAATAAGCCGCATCCATGATTGAAAGTCTCTCCGTGATCTCTCCCATCGCTTCTGCAATATCCGCATACCGTTTGGGATTCCCCGGGATGCTGAATTCGATGACCGTGGGAAGGAGAGCGGCATTGGAAATCCCATGGGGAACGTGAAAGTAGGCTCCGATGGGGCGAGCCATCCCATGAACCAATGCCACCGAAGCATTGGAAAAGGCCAGTCCTGCTTCCAGGGCACCGGTCATCATGTTTGTCCTTGCCTCGATGTTGTTCCCGTTGCACCATGCCTGCCGTAGGTTTCCCGAAATCAATCGAATCGCATGGAGAGCCAGAGCATCCGTAATCGGCTGGGCCTTCACTGAAACATAGGCCTCGATCGCATGGGTCAGAGCATCTAATCCTGTCGCTGCGGTAATTCCCTGAGGCATCAGAAGGGTCATCATCGGATCAACGAGGGCTACCCGCGGCATGACGTTCGGGGTGGCGATCAACATCTTCACATCTCTTGTGGTGTCAGTGATGATCGTAAACTGGGTCACTTCACTCCCCGTTCCCGCAGTGGTCGGAATGGCAATAAGAGGAGCTCCGGGCTTTGGAATCTTATTCGCTCCTTCGAAATCGCTCATCTTCCCAGGATTCGTCGCCAATGCTGAAATACCTTTCGCCGTATCGATGGGACTCCCTCCTCCCACAGCGATCAGAAAATCGGCTTTGGCCTCCTGATAGATTTTTAACCCCTCTCCGGTATAATCCATGGTAGGCTCGGTCACGACCCTGTCGTAAGTGGCGAAAGGAATCCCGACAACCTCTAGAGCCTTTTTGATGTCGTCGAGGAGGCCGATTTTCTCTAAGAGATTATCCGTGACGATTAAGGCCTTCTTCCCCAGCCCCTTGGCGAAGGATCCCACCTCTTTGACAGCGCCGGCCCCGTTCACAATCACCGGAGGCGCCTTAAACTGAAACGTTTGCATCATTCTTCATCCCCTCCTTTCTATACTCCCAAAAGTTCTTGGTGCAGCTTTCGATCAGCCCAAAGTTCCTCGGGCTTCCCTTCATAGGCGATCTCGCCCTTATCCATCACATAGACCCGATCCGCCAGCTCCAAGGCCATCAGGGCATTCTGCTCAACGAGCAAGATCGTCACACCTTTTTTGTTTATCTCTTGAATAATCTCAGCCAGATGCTTCACTATCATCGGGGCTAATCCCTGAGAAGGCTCATCCAACATCATAAATTTGACATTCCCCACCAAGGCCCGGCCAATGGCAAGCATCTGTTGCTCGCCGCCGCTCAAACGATTTCCTTTATGTGTCTTCCTTTCCACGAGCGCTGGAAAGTAATTGAAGATTTGTTCAATCTGATTCCGCTTTCGTTTCGAATCAATCCCTTTCATAAAAAACGGAAGCTCAAGGTTCTCCATGAGATTTAAGTTGGCAAATATCCTTCTTCCCGCAGGGACAAGGCTAATCCCCTTATTGGCTACGGTCTCCGGAGGAAGTGCTTCAATCCTCTCCTTCCCAAATTGGATGGAACCGCTGCGAGCAGGCGTGAGACCCAAAATGGTCCTCAAAGTGGTCGTCTTTCCTGCTCCATTGCGTCCGAGAAGAGCAACGATCTCTCCTTTTCTCACCTTCATGGAGACATCGCGAAGGACATGGCTCTCGCCATAGAAGCTATTGACCTTCTCCAGCTTTAAGATTTCATGACCATTCCCCTCCACCTGCCCCTGTCGATGGTTCACCATCTGATATTCCTTATCCAGGCCTCCGAGGTAGGCCTTCTGGACCTCATCATTGGCCTGAATCTCACTTGGTCTCCCCTCAGCGATCTTCTCACCCAAGTGAAGCACCGTAATACGATCAGAGATCGAAAGGACAATATCCATCTTATGCTCGATGAGCATGATCGTATATCCTTTTTCTGATTTCAATCTTTGAATCAATTTGACTGTGCGAATACTCTCTTTAGGCGGCATCCCTGAAGTGGGTTCATCCAGCAGCAGGAGTTCGGGTTTCGTCGTCAGGGCAATTCCAATATCCAAATGCCTTTGGTCTCCATGAGAGAGATTCGCGGCGGTCACGTTGGCCTTGCCCTTCAAACCGACGTCCTCCAAAATTTCCCAGGTTCTGTTGACGGCCTCATTCTTTGAGTAATAAAGGAACGAAGGGATGAGAATGTTCTCATAAACCGTCAGCTCCGGAAAGATGCTAGTAATCTGGAAGGATCGGCCGATTCCTTTCATGGCCACCCGAAACGGAGCAAGGCCAGCAATGTTTTCCCCCTTGAAGAAAATGTCTCCGCTGCTCGGGGTCAGCATTCCTGTAAGCACATTAAAAAAAGTGGTCTTCCCTGCTCCGTTGGGACCGATAATCGATCTCAATTCCCCTTTCTCTAAGTTGAGGTCCACACGACAGACGGCTTCCAGGGATCCAAAATTTTTACACAATGCCTTCGTCTCAAGTATGTTCACACCGCTCTCCTTGGAGGCAAATCATTCGCTCTTTTGAAAGAAACCCCAGATTCCTTTTGGAAAAAAGAGAACGAAGATGAGAAAGATCATTCCCATGAATAATTGCCAGAATACCAATCCCCCGATCTTTGCATAAATACTGATCAGCACGCGGAGGGCAACGATTACTCCCGCCCCGATGATTGGACCAAAAAATGTTCCCATCCCTCCTACCAGGGTCATGATGACGACGTCCCCGGACCGAATCCAGTCCAGGGTTTGGGGAAACATATAGTTCAGGAAGAGCCCGTAGAGCGTCCCGGCCACTGCAGCGTATATCGACGAAATGATAAAGGAGAGGAGCTTATACCTTCGAACGTTGTAACCAACCATCTGAGCTCGGGTCTCATTCTCCCGGATCGTCTTCAGGACCTGACCAAAATGCGAATGGATGAGTCTGTATTTAACAATTGCCGCAAGGATAAATACGATGGCAATGAAATAGTAGAAGTGGAGAGGCTCAAAAATCGGAATCGAAAACAAGCCCGGAATTCCGATCACATCCCTGGGGATCCCGGTCAGACCATCCTCACCACCGGTAAAGCTCTTCCAGCGGGAGGCAATGAAGAAGAACATCTGCCCAAAGGCAATCGTGAGCATGGCGAAATAGATCCCCGTCTTGCGGATGATCAAAAGTCCGATCAGGATGGCCGTCACCGTGGAGAGGGCGATCCCGAAAAGCATTCCCAATAGGATCGGGATCTTCAGATGGATGAGTATGAGTCCCATGGCGTAGCCTGCCAGGCCGAAGAAGGCGGCATGGCCGAAGGACAGAATCCCGGTATACCCAAGCAGGATATTGAACCCCATGGCGAAGATGGCAAAAATCACCATCTCAATGGCAAGGCCGTCATATCCTCCTATGAGGGGGATGATATAAGGCCATAACAGGACTATGATAGAAAGGATCGCCAGTTGAAGAGTGGCGTTGGTTCTGATGGTGTTAATCAATGTACTCATTCAAGTAGACCCTCAATGCCACTGATCCCTCTCGGCCTGATCAGAAGGACGATGGCTAATAAAAAGAAAACGATGACGTCGGCCATAGGAGAATAAATTTCAACGGTGAGGCTCTTGACGATTCCCACCAATAGCCCACCGATCACAGCTCCCCAAAAACTTCCCATTCCTCCGATGATCACCACCACGAAAGAGGGCATGATGATATCTGTTCCCATCGGCGGGAAAACACCCCGGATGGGTGAGGCCAGAACACCGGCGATGGCGGCAAGGCCCGCTCCAATTCCAAAGACAAGAGTGAATAAAAGATCGATCTTAATTCCAAGTGTCACCACCATCTCACGATCGAAGGTGCCTGCAAGGATCGTCTTCCCTAACTGACTCCTTTCCAAAAAATACCAAACCCCAAAAAGAAGAACGGAAGTGAAAACAATGACAAAGATACGGTATTTGGAAAAGTAGGCAACCCCTATGTTGACAACACCCGACAGGATCTGGGGCGCCGTCATCGGATAAGGGACATCCCCCCATATCAATCGGATCACATCCTCCAGCACCAGGGCGACTCCGAAAGTCAACAGGAGGGTATGGAGAGGGTCCCTTTTATAGATGGGACGGATCATGGAGGCCTCGATCGCAAGGCCAAGAATTCCAACACAAGCAGGGGCGATTGCCAGTATAGGCCAAAAACCGAAGAACTTCTGTAGGGTGATCACGGTATATGCCCCAAGGGTGTAAAGAATTCCGTGAGTGAAGTTGATCACCCTCATCAACCCCATGATGATGGTCAGACCCACAGCCATTAATGTAAAGAGCATTCCAAGGGCGAAACCATTAACCAGTTGCGTGATGATGACGGGAAATGTCAGGTTTAGGTGCATAACGCATCTCCACGAAAAAAAGGGACCTGTTTCATCACTTCGAAAGAACAGGTCCCTTCCAAAACATCAGGCTTTTTTTAACATATCATATGGCTCCAGTTCATGCCCGCCATTGGCTTTCCATTCTTCATAAGTAGGAAAAGCCTCCTCGCCCTTGAGATGACCGAGGATCTGGAAGTAATCATCTTCACTTTTCCAGTTTTCATCTCTCTTGGCTAAGCCGACAAGCACATCCTGAACATTCTGATGGTCGAAGGCCCGCCAATAGCTCGGATTCCACTTGAGGCCGTCAAACTTGTGGCCTTCCAGTGCCTTGATCACGGGGATCATGTCCGTCGTTCCAGCTCTTTTGATCGCTTCGAAAAGCTGCGTGTGAGTGATATAGCCGAGGTAGTGTCGGTATGAAGGCCTCCATTCACTATAGGTTTGATAGGCCTTCATCAGGGCGTCATGCAATTTTTTTGAACCTGGAGTATCGATTGTTCCAAGCCAAGACATGCCCCAAGCCCCTGCAGCAGCCGTCCCAATCCCTTTCATCATCGGGGTACCGCTCAAAGGACCTGCCAGCTTCATCTCCTTGTCAAGGCCGAATTCCTTAAATTGTTTGACACAGTTTATTTGATCAGCGCCGTAACAGTTAACAATGAGACAATCCGGTTTGAGTCCCCTTGCCTTTAACAGCTGCGCACTGAAGTCTGTCGTTCCCAGAGGAGTGAAGTCATTTCCTAACTCTGTTCCTCCAAACTTTTTAATAATGACACGGTTCATCGAATCCCGCCCGGTGTGCCCCCATGTATAGTCAGCCGTAATATGATAGATTTTCCTTACATTCCAGTTTTTCGCAATCCAGGTTGCGCAGGCGGTCGAGAGTGCCCAATTCTGGATGGTGGTTCGGAATGTGGTTCGGTGGGATTTTTGCATGGTGGTATCATCAGAATGACTTCCAAAGGCCATAAAGAGGACTTTCTGGTTCCATGCATAATCGGAAATGGCAATGGTGACGCTGCTGGTCAACGTTCCTGACAGGAAATCCACCTTATCCCGCTCCACCAGCTTCTTGGCCTTTTGGACTCCAATGCCAGGGTTCGAAGGAGCATCTTCAGAGATCATTTTGATCTCCCTTCCGAGAACCCCACCCTTCTTGTTATATTCATTGTTAGCGAATTCTGCACCTTGGAACTCATCCCTTCCAGAATCAGCGTAGGGACCGCTGAGGGGTTCGACATTTCCGATCAAGATAGGAGGTTTACCCGCAGCACCGACGTAAGGCCCTTTGAGAAACTGTTCTAAAGTGATTGCGGCCCCAGTTACCCCAGCTACTTTTAGAAAGTCCCTTCTTGAAATCTTCTTCTTCAATTTCTTCTCCATACCATGCCTCCTTTCCATGAATAATCAAATATGAAAGTCTTTTGCACCCAATTCCCCCCTATACCGATCAGAATAAGAATATCTTTGGTTTTCTCATCACCTCCTTATGGAGATAAGAAAACAGGACCCATTGAGGGGATTTGAGACCTTCGAACTAAAACATGAAGCTCTCTTTTCCCCGCGTGACTCCGTGGAGACTTAACTCTTCGATCCGCCTCTCCTTCTGCAGGGTAACAAGATCTTGCTCCACCTCTCGAACATGTTTAACCATTTCAGCACGAGCCTTTTTCCCATTTCTCTCCAAAAGTGCTTTATAGATACGTCGATGAGCGTTGAGAACCTTCTGGGAAAACTCTTTGCTGGGCTGTAAGATGTCCTTGGTGTCAATGAGGAGATTCTCAATAAAATCCAGAATAAACATCAGGATGGGGTTCCCGGTGACGCTTGCGATGATTCTGTGAAATTCTATTTCGTTCTCTCGGGATTCAATTGGGACGTCGTGTTTCAGAACATAATCACATCCGTTCATTAACTTTTCCAATTTCTCCAAGTCTTCTTCTTTGATTCCAGGAGCAGCCCTTTCAGCAACATAGGGCTCTAAGATAAGGCGAACCTCAGAAAGATCTCTTAAAGATACATTCTTAAAATGAAGGAAATTGGTGAAGCAATCTTTCGCTTTCTCCATGTCCACTTCAGTGACAAAAGGGCCGCCTGATGCTCCTTTCCGAATTTCCAGAAATCCTAATACTTCTAAGGAACGTAATGCCTCCCGGAGAGTGGCCTTGCTGACTCCAAAATTTTCGATCAATTCCCTTTCAGGGGGAAGTTTATCTCCAGGCCTTAATTTCTCTTCGAAAATTGCTCTTCGTATTTGTTCAACGATGTTTTCAGAAATTTTGTTGGACTTAGCGGATTTGAACATGGAGGATTGTTTAAACTCTGGATACGTTAGGTATTGTTTCCTATATCGAAAACAAATTCTCTTGTCAAGAAAAATCTTTATAAATATTGCAATATTTATAATTAGCGATATCTAAAGGATTTTCCTAACCAGATTTTCCTCGGGCTTCCGCTCACACACTAAGCCACTGTTTCTTAAGAATCCTCTCAGCCTCCACCTCTTCCCTGAAAGCCTCACGAAGGACATTCTGGAGGTTCTGGAAATCCTCCGTTCTATCTGCTTTAACGACGTGTTCTCTGTCATCTATTACCTTTAGCCTTCAATACCGATCTACAACCTCGATGACCTGTACCGGATCGGTTGCCACCCATACTTTCATTCGGAGCAACCCTTCACCGGTGAAGGGACTCTCAACCTCTAATTCAACGGTACTTAATCTGAATGACGCTGTCAAATTTCCCCTCGGCTAACGATTACACAAAGTACCAAGGTTTGGCAACGTCAAGGATGATGATTTCAGATGTAACAGAGCATATCAGCGTCCCACCCAAGACCAAGCTTGTGGATGGTTCTTCTGACCCATAAACTTGTATGTGACACTTGATGGATCGCTCATTTTGACTTTTTTCTACTTTCTATACGGTCCACCGCATAATCGCAATATTCTCTTAGCTCCAATCCCTTCTTTGTTTTCGAAAATGCCTTGATGCCCTGAATATCATCAGATTCCCCGCAATTACCCAAAGCTATTAAGACATTCTGCAAATATTTCATTTCATAATCAGGAAGCAATTCTGTTGCCAATTTGGGAAAAGGATGTCTGTGAGCTGGCGGTAGTTTTCCGCCTGGCCCTGGATGAGTTATCGCCGCACCGGGGTGCCTCTTCCGTGGGGTCACTCTTGCATTGGCCGGGCAGACACTCTGGCATACATTACACCCCCATATCCAATTATCCATCATAGCAAACAAATCCTTGGGAATTATTTCCAAACGGTGCGTTAGATGGGTTATACATCTATTACGATCGACCTTATATGGTTCGTAAATGGCTTTTGTCGGACAACGTGTTAAGCAAGCAATACATTTGCCACACATTGTAAGTCCAGCTAAATCAGGCGCAATCTCTGCCTTAATCGGCTCCAAGGGCGCATTTGTAACTAATTCAACCCAATTGTTGATGTAGGAGCCATAATTCTTGGTATAAATAAGTGAATTCTTCCCATACGTGCCAATGCCAAGTTTATTGAGAACATATTTAATGGGTAAAATCCCCTCCCCATTCAATTTACCTTTAAATCCCTTATTCTCAAGAAACGAAATTAATTGTTTGCCTATCTCTTCGGCAATTTTCCAATAATTCTGATGAACGCCTGTAAGTCCAACGTTTTGTTTCTGGTTTCTGAATTTAGCGAAAACATCGTCATATCCAAATACACCCACTATGACGGCTACAGGAAGTTCCTCGAAATCATCAGATTCAAGGCGATCGAACTGCTTATCGAATTCATCTGGTGCATGATTCCTCAATTGTCTAATTTGATCTCGACTCAAAATGACGTGTATGTGTGATCCAAGTGAATCGGCATAAGCAATTAAATCTGTTGTTAGTTCTCGCATCTACTTAACCTTTCTTTATTTGTTCCAATGATGGCCTGCTTTGGGGTGATCTTTGGCCGCTCGAATCAAACCTCCCT
>DASPPQ010000083.1:0-12167 GCA_035625415.1 Thermodesulfobacteriota bacterium | reverse complement strand
TGATTATATCACCACTGCCAACGCAGGGTTGAGATTCTTTACATTACAGCCAGGGGCCTACGGGGTTGATATGGATGTTTCCGGGGGATATATCTATTACAAAAATAATAACGAATTCGACTATTGGAATGCCTCAGGAAGGCTTAACAGCTGGTATGCTTTGACCCCGCAACTGAGTTTTCTCCTGAGGGATTATTTAGTTCGGTCTGATGCCGCCAGAGAGGGACAATACCTGAATCTGTATAATGCCCAAGGGCAGTACATTGGCAATTTGCAACCGGATCAATATCTTCCTTCCACGGTGAGCGGAGTCCATGCGGTCTATTTCCGAAACGTTGTAGAACCATCCATGGAATATCGCTTTGGAAATGAAAACCTCTTTTCCCTCCTTTATCGAAACAACATTTATAGGAATGAAAACCCTCTATTCGAGGACAGTCAGGAGAATACTCTTAACCCCAGACTCGCTTACTGGTTCGATATTAGAAACGGCATATCTTTAGATTATCGCCTTACTTTGGACACGTATAAGGTTTCTCCGGATCAGTTAATCAATTCGGTGACTCCGCGTTATACATACCGTTTCGATCCGAGGACCTCTGTCTTTATACAATACCACTATGAATATCAAGAATTTGAATCTGGCGGTATCGATTACACTGTTCACAATCCGAGCCTTGGTATCGAATATAAATTTGGTCCCACGCTGGTTGGTCTAGCCCAGGGAGGCTATTTCTGGCAAATTCCTCAACAAGGCACGATAACACAAGGTCCCTTTTTTAATTTAAGCCTTACGCAGAAAACGCGAACGACTCAATACATACTTTCCGCTCAAGGAGGTTATACGGAAGACTATATTTCAGCCCAGAATTTGGGGTTCATTAAGTATTACGGAGCCTACGGGACGATCAACCAGTGGCTAACGCAAAGGTTGAGCGTTAGCCTTACGGGGTCTATGTACAGATATTTATACTCTAGCACGAACGAGAAAGACTGGGTCTGGTATGCCGGGGGAGGTCCTTCCTATTTGCTCTTACGATGGCTGCAGCTTTCGTTGCAGGCTTCTTACATGGATCGTCATTCGAACATTTCAGGTAACGGTTACACCGATTTTCGTGGAATGTTCATCATAACGGCGTTCCGGCCGGGTTATGGGCCAGGCATCATGGGCGGGCCTGGCTATACGCCGGGTATCGTGGCCCAACCGACTTATCGGTAACCCGCAGAGAATTGAGGAAAAGAAACGCGCCGCCACTTCGGCGCAATAGCTCTTTGATCCTAGAGTATATTGAGAGGAGCAAGTACCAAGATGGCAAACACTGGGAAATTTTTTGATTTTCAGAGTTATTTGAAAATGGGTATTAGGAGAAAATGGTACATCATCATTCCATTTGTTCTATCGGTGATCATTTCTTTTGGTATTTATAAAATTCTGCCCAAGGAATATAGAGCGAGCACCGTCATCTTGGTCCGAGCTCAAAAGGTCCCAGAAAGTTATGTTCGGGCGACCTTAACCGAACCTGTGACTGACCGATTAGGCACGATTAGCCAGGAAATTCTCAGCCGTACCAGGTTGGAAATGATTATTAAAGAATTCAATCTCTATCGGACTACGGTAAACAAATTACCCATGGAAGAGATTGTAGACATGATGAAGACAAAGATCGAGGTTAGGGTCCAGCGCCAAAATGCTTTTTCAATTTCCTTTGAGGGAAAAGAACCCGAAACTGTGATGGAGGTGACAAATAAATTGGCCTCGATGTTTATTGAGGAAAATCTAAAATCTAGGGAGTCACGAATGGAAGGGACCTCCCAGTTTATTAGCAAAGAGCTCCAGTCCGTAGAGTCGAGTCTAAGAAAGAAAGACGATAGTCTTCGACGGTATAAAGAAAAGAATATGGGGCAATTGCCAGGGCAACTTGATGCAAACCTAAGAATCCTTGAACGATTACAGCAACAATTTAAGACGACAAGCGACAATCTCAGTGCCGCAGAAGATAGAATCGTATTCGTGCAGAATCAAATCGAACAGGTAATGGACCGGGAGTCTGGAAGGGGGCTTTTTTCCAGAACCTCCTCCTCCAGGAGAAACCTCACTCGAGAGGATGGTGTTCCGCTGGAGCGGGACGCCGATCAATCATTAGCCGCACAGTTAAATGGTTTAAGAAGGGACCTGAAGAATGCCGAATCCAAATATACTGAAAGTCATCCCGACGTGGTTGACCTGAAGAGGAAGATAGCAGCTCTTGAGCCCAGAGTAAAGAGAGAGGAAATAGAAAGAGAAAAACGCCTAAAGGAGCTTAGAGAGCGCCAGGAAGAGGCGGCCGCGGAAAGTATCTTGGGACGGCCTTTAACTTCGTTAGATCCTGCTTCGGAGAGACTGATCACCCAGTATAAGGCACAGTTCAAAGAAACCCAGTTAGAAGCAAAGCGATTGAAAGAGGAAATGGGAAACTTAAAGGAACAAATTGCACTTTATCAGAAAAGGATTGAAGAAACGCCCAAAAGAGAACAAGAAATGGTCAACCTCAACAGAGATTACGACCTTCTCAAAGGTCAGTATCAATCCCTCATGGATAAGAAATATCAGGCTCAAATGGCCGAAAATCTTGAACGGAAGCAACAGGGTGAACAATTCATTGTTCTGGATCCGGCTCGCCTTCCTGAAAAACCGTCTAAACCCAACCGCAACGGCCTTTTGGCCGTCGGGGCTTTGTTGGGAGTTGGAATAGGGTTGGGTTTAGCCTGGATTCGGGAATTCATGGACCGGACCTTTTACGAAGTGTCAGATGTGGAGACTTATTTAAAGCTGCCGGTAGTGGCCACGATACTCAATCTCAACGAAGAAGAAAAGAAGAAGGCGGCCTAACAACACCACAAAGATGCGCAGAGCGCATGGCGCATAGCGTAAGAACAAAGAATAGAACAATGGCGAAATTTAGATTTCAGGATTTGAAGATCTGGCAGTTGGCAGTAGAAATCGCAAACGATCTTTTTGATGTGACAGATGAATTGGATCAAAAGAAGTTATACCGGTTTGCGGATCATATGAATTTTCAAAGCTCATTAACGTAAGTAACGGTTTGCGCTACGCGCTCTGCGCTATGCGGGCATTTAAGATGTACGAACAATTTTACGGCTTAAAGGAAAATCCTTTTAATGTGACACCCAACCCTGATTATATTTACCTGGGGGAGAATCATCGGGAAGCCTTGGCGCAATTGTTTTACGGGGTAAGGGAGAGAAAAGGATTTATCGTGATCACAGGCGAAGTCGGTACTGGAAAGACAACCCTGATCCACTATCTCCTTGATAAAATGAACGGGAATCACACGAAGACAGCTTTTCTATTCAACCCAAAATTGACTGTTGATGACTTCATTCAATACATATTGAAAGACCTGGGGGTGAGGGTTCAGGGAAAAACGAAAGGTGAATATCTTCATAATCTGCACCGATACCTACTGTACGCTTACCAGAGGGATGAAAGAGTGATTTTAATAGTCGATGAAGCTCAGGGGTTGAGACCGGAACTGCTTGAAGAGATTAGGCTGCTCTCAAACCTCGAGACATCAAGATCGAAGTTGCTCCAAATCGTCTTGCTCGGGCAACCGGAATTAGACAAAACCCTTTCCCAACCGGATTTTCGCCAGCTAAGGCAACGTATTAATTTGCGATACCATTTGCCACCTCTTTCCGAGAAAGAAACAAAGGAGTATATCGGGAAGAGGTTGGGAATCGCAGGCGCGAGGGCACCCATTTTTACAGAGGAGGCAATGAAGCAGGTTTACCTGAAATCGAGAGGGATTCCCCGATTAATAAACATTCTGTGTGACAATGCCTTATTGAACGGATATGCGTTAGACCAAAAACGGGTCGATGCAAGGTCGGTAAGGGAAGTGGCGAAGGATTTATCTCTAAGGAAGTCGTCTCGAAAAACTTGGATTTTGGTCCTCATCCTCATCTGTATTGCCGTAAGCACTCTATTATTCATCTATGCGCAAAAAAGTGCCCATCTGTTGCCTCCTTATAAGGATATTCTTAGAGGCTTTCAATACATTAAAGAGATGCTAAGCAAAGGAGGATCAACATTTTTCCAGTTTCTTTAGTTAAGCGCCCTAGGGGCTATGCAATCCTAAGGACGGCATGCAGCAATATTGAAGGACGTTTGACTGCTGCACAGCAATGCAGCCGGACTTTCCCAAACCTCGCACCTAACATAATTACCGTTTGAATGAAAGGATGAACCAATGAGTCGAGTCTATCGTGCTCTTGAAAGAGTGGAGGAAGAAAGAAGGCAGAAGCTAGAAGAACCCTCTCTTAAAGCAGTTGAAGAGAGAGCTGTTCTGAAGAAGGAAGAACCCCCTTTAGAACTTCGTGAAGAGAAGATAGAGAAGTTGGGGCTTCCTCCAAAAGAAGTTGCTCCTGTTTTAGTTGTTCCACCCCATTCTTTTGGCGCAGAGGCATTCCGGAAACTGAAGACTCAGATTTTTCTTCATCCAGGGAGTTCTATTCGTACGGTTCTCGTTACGAGTACAGCACCGCAGGAGGGGAAAACTCTGGTGGCTGTCAATTTAGCGGTGGCTATTTCAAAAGAAATTCATAGCAACGTCATACTCATTGATGGAGATCTCCGAAGGCCAGGTATTCATTTTGAGAAAAGTCAGAGCGCAAAAGGCCTCTCGAATTATCTTTCAGATGGAGTTCCCGTATCAGAGATTCTGATAGATTCTGAGATAGAGAAACTTCGTATCATTCTAGCAGGCTCTTCAACTCGCAAATCCTCAGAGCTGATCAGATCAAAAAAAATGGGGGAGCTTCTGCAACGCCTAAGAGAATTTGGGGATAACACCTATATTATTATCGATTCCCCGCCTCTTTTGGCAGTGGCTGATTCAACTTTACTCTCAACAATGGTTGATGGGGTCATCTTGGTCATTAGGGCCGGGTATGCCTCCAGAGATTCCGTTCAAAGCGCAATCAAATCCATCGATCGCCAGAAGATTATCGGAGTGATCTTTAATCAAATAGATACTAAGCCATCAGCTTATTCGTCAGAGTATTATCGCTATTATCAATACTATCGGAGATAAACTTAAACTGTGATCGAAAACATTACTCACTTGTTAACTCATTTGGCTACCTCTGATAATGTCATTCCTGCCCCGATTTCTATCGGGATAAACTCCAGCAGGAATCCAGGAACTCCGGACAATACGAGACTTTCGCCGCAGTTTACCCCGTACTGAATACGGGGCGGGAGTGACAAATTGGTAATGATTAGAGACGTTCATTAGTCTTAGAGCGTGAGGGTTTAGTATGAACCTATGGTATGTCATCCAAACAAAACCTAAGAAAGAAGAAGAGGCGAAATCTTACCTTTCTACAAAAGGGGTGGAGGTCTTCGGCCCCCTTATGGAAAACTTTCTGTTGAGAAACGGTAGGATGAGCAAAGAATTAAAATCCCTTTTCCCAGGCTATATTTTCGGAAAGTTCGACCTTGCCCAAAATTATCCTTTGGTCAGGTGGGCAAAAGGGGTAAAAAAAGTTTTGGGTTTTGGCGAGTATCCCACGCCCATCTCTGAAGAAGTGGTGGAGATCATCAGAGAGAGAACTGATACCCGGGGAGTCGTGAGACTAAAGTCTCAATTTCAAGCCAATGACGTGATCAGGATTAAAACAGGACCATTAAAGGACCTTTTAGGTATCTTTGAAAGATGGATGCCTGATGGCGAGCGGGTAAGAATCCTTTTGAGCCTGATGAGCTATCAACCGGTCGTAGAGATGCATTATTCAATGATAGAAAAAGTGGCCTAAAGGGTTTCTGTGTTTCTTGCGTCTCTTGAGTTTATTGAGTTGTAACCCGAGCAACCCGATAACCCAAGTAACCCAATAAACCAATAGACGGTAGCACTTAACATTTTTCCCACATCATGTGGCATGGAAATTCGATATTTAACCCCCACAGGTAGAAGCGAACCGAATTCGAACCGGCGGTAGCCTACATTGGGTTTACTGAGTTCAAACAACCCAACAAACCCAAGTAACCCAATCAACCCAAGTAACCGAGGTAAAGCCATGATTATCAAATCTTGTTTGTCCTGTCAATATCATGAGATGAAACAGGACGGAAGAGAAGAGACGAGTCACTGTCGGAGGGAAAACTGTTGGTCTCGATACTCGAAGTGCGTTCTCGGAAAGGCCCTCGAAAGATTTTTGAAAGAGGAGTCTGCTCGACAGGATCGTTCCTTCTCCGCCCTTTAACATGTTTTTTCCGCCGCGGAATAACCATTCGAATTCCTTATTGGTTACCATTATGCTCTAGCGTTGCCCTCCACAGGGCTTTTGGAAGGGGCCACCTGGCTCTCTGTATCGTTACTGCAACACCTAATAATTCAAGTAACACAATGAACTCAAGTCTACCATGGAAACACCGCATCACTTAATAAATTCGATAACCCAATAAACCCAACGACCCAATAAACTCAATAAACCCAAATTGGAGTTAACCATGCCCCAGTATTCCATCAGTCCAACAGGAGAAAAATTTCCATTACCAGAGCCAGAGGATTATTCGAGAGAGTTCGAACATTTGGAGGAGGTGGTCAAGAACCAGCGTGCCCTCGGACGGGAGATTGTATTGGTCATGGGGTTAGGGTTTGTCGGAGCTGTGATGGCAGCTGTGATTGCTGATGCAAAAGATGAAAAAGGTAATCCTATAAAATATGTTATCGGGATGCAGCGCCCCAGTACCAGGAGTTATTGGAAGACACCTCTGCTGAATCGTGGAATATCACCGGTGAGTTCGGAGGATCCTGAGGTTCCTTTGATGATCAGCCGGTGTGTCAACGAGAAAAGGACTCTCATGGCCACCTTTACATACGATGCACTCAAGCTCGCGGATGTGGTGGTTGTAGACGTTCAATGTGACTATCTGAAAGAGTCGCTCGGCAATGTTCGGGACGGTCGGGCAGACATGGAGGCATTAGAAGAGTCTCTGGAGATCATAGGACAACATATCGGTCCAGAGACATTGGTTTTAATCGAGACAACCGTGGCTCCGGGCACAACGGAACAGATAGCCTACCCGATCATAAAAAAAATGTTTCGGAAACGTGGTATTCAGTCGGACCCACTTCTGGCGCATAGTTTTGAGAGAGTCATGCCCGGTAAACATTATGTGTCGAGTATCCGTGACTTTTGGAGGGTGTGTAGTGGCGTCAATGAAAAAGCTACCTCAAAAGTTGTTAAGTTCTTGGAAGAGGTGATCAATACAGAAAAGTATCCGCTCACAGTCCTTGATCGGCCCATTGAATCCGAGACGGCCAAGATCGTTGAAAACAGTTTTAGAGCTACCATTCTCGCCTTTCTTGACGAATGGAGCATTTTTGCAGAGCAAAACGGGGTTGACCTCATCAAGGTAATTAATGCAATCAAGGTCCGACCCACGCATAGCAACATGATCTTCCCTGGACCCGGTATTGGCGGTTACTGCCTTCCCAAGGATGGAGGATTAGGCCTCTGGGCCTATCGCCACATCCATGGATTTGAGGATGATATTTTTAAGATCACTCCTCTCGCAGTCGATATAAACGACAAGAGGTCTCTTCATGTGGCGCAACTTACCCGCGATGCGCTCCGGAATATGGGACGACCGATTGCCTCCGCAGAAATTCTGGTATTAGGAGCTTCCTACAGAGAAGATGTCGGAGATACACGATACAGCGGTTCCGAGTTAATTGTGAGGCGTCTTACAGAAATGGGAGCAGAGTTAAGGGTTCACGACCCTTACGTGCTTCACTGGTGGGAATTTGAAAAGCAGGATGAGTATCCCGCATCTTCTCATAGTTTAAAGAGATTTTTCCGTGGGCAAGAAAAACTGAGGGACCTCCGAGTGGAGCAGGATTTGAAAAAGGCGTTGCTTGGCGCAGATACAGTCATTCTTGCTGTCAGGCACAAACATTACTTAAATCTTGATCCTGATGACATCGTGAAATATGCAGATGGCCCGATAGCGGTGATTGACTGTTTTGGTATTTTGGATGATGAGAAAATAAGCCGATATTTTGAGCTGGGTTGCGAAGTCAAGGGATTAGGCCGCGGCCACGTGAAAAGAATTAAGGATCAGGTGCGGGAAGCAAAATCGCAACTTCCTCTCAACATACCAGTGCAATTCGCAGAAGATAAAATGTAGGTTATTTTGCTACGAGAGAGCTTTCGGTGCCTGATTTGGAGAACGCGGTAAAGACAAGCGCTACGGATCACCACCCAAAATTTGATGACCAATCGAACGCTCCTTCTATTTTGAAAAAACATATCATAATGCCTCTTACGGAATAGTGCTTTCTATAATTGACTTTGCTATTAGGAGCTATGCAGAAGAAGATTAACGAATTATAAAAAAGCCCCCTGCAGATATTGTTATGTGCAATCGTCATTTGCGGCGCCTCCCGTACTAAGAATATGGTAAAGATACAATCCTATATCCTTCGTAACAGGGTCGTCGTATCGGATCAGGTAATAATGAAAAAAGCTCTCTATGTCTCCTTTTCATTCACCAAAAGTATAAAAGAATATAAGAATGTGAATGTTCATGGACTTCTTCTAAATGGCGATAGGGTAGTCTCTGAAACCTCTCTTAAGGCTTTTAATGAAAATGAGGGTAACCTCGTTTTTGACCTTCCTTATGAGATCTCAGACGGTGAGTACACAATAAAAATTGATGTTCTTGGTAACAACAAAAGTTTAGTGGGCACAGGTTCTGTCGTGGTTAAAAGATCTGCGTTAAAGAGTTATTTTTCTCCGGAAAATAAGGTTTCTGCACCCGCGCTTGAGGAAATCCGTGCTAATGAGAAACTTGAAGAAGTCAATCCAACAAGCCAGGATAAATCCATCGGTTATATACTGTTCTCCCGGTCTCCCCTTGAGTATGTTTTCCCTGGAAGCAGGCCCAAGGAATCTGAGATGATTGACCATCTTGTCGTTCGGGTCGTACGGAATGAATTTGAACCCGTTACCTTTTCCTTATATCCTCTTCAGAATCTGGGGACGGTAAAAATATCGGTAACCGATTTAAAGAGTGGCAAAGAGATCATCTCCAAGAACAAAATAAAGGTTGCATGTCTTGAATTGATTCAGGAGACTATGGGATTGCCAGAAGGAAAATTCCTATATTTACCAACTCTAATCAGGCCAGGAAATCAGGTCAAAGTTGAGAGAGATAAGTGCCAAAGATTCTGGCTGACAATCAGAATAGACAATAACGTTTTGCCCGGAATATACAAAGGTAAAATAACCATATCCCCTCAGAATGGATTAGAAACATCACTTCCTCTCGAGGCAACAGTTGTACCTATATCTCTCGAGGATATTCCAGGCATAGATTATTTCATGATGATGACGTATGAGTTTACAGAATTGACGATGCCCTGGAGTAGGGAAGATAAGGAGAAAATTTATCAATCCGCTTGTGCCATTCTCAAGGATTACAAAGAGCACGGGATGACTACTCTTTGTTTGCATTCACCTTTTGTGCTCGTCACAAAGGAAGACGGTACGCCTAACCTTGAGGACATCTTTGCTGCGTTAAGAGCGGCAAAGGAAATGGGGTTTAAAAGGCGAATTATTTGGTATATGGGGCATCTCATTCAAACATCTAAGCCTAAGCATCCAGGGAGCATCATGAGTTTTGATGAGGGGATTCATTTGTCGCGGCTAAAATATATCGTGGAAACTGTATCTCAGTATGCGAAAGAACATGGTTGTCCTGAGGTTATTTTTTTACCCATTGATGAACCGGATGATTCGTATCAGGACTTTCAACATAGGCGTCAGGCCATTACTCCTGTTTTGCTCAAAGTAATTAAAGACTCAGGTGCCCAAAATATGCTTACGAACGGTGACTATAAACAATTTAGGCCTGTTGATTATTTATGCTCTGGCAAAATGAATAAAGAAGATTTAGATGCGGCACATAAAAGCGGTTCTGTTTACTGGTTATATAATAATGACGTGACGACAAAATGCCTTAATCCGGCTTATGCAAGATATATTTATGGTTACTATACCTGGATGAATAATATAGATGGAATGTCCTCCTGGACATTCCAAAATACCCAGAATGCAAGGGGACTACCGAGAAGGGTTGATGGTCCCGGTAACGATATCTATCTTGCGTACCCCGATCCCAACGGTCCCATAGCTACTCTTAAATGGGAAGCGATTAGGGAGGGGATAGATGATCATAAGCTTCTATATCAATTGGTGAAACGGATAAAAAAGCTGGAAGAAAAAGGAATCGATACTTCCAAATATAAGCAATTTCTTTTGGGAATCGAAAGAAAAGAGGGGACACCTGACTGCCAAGAAAGAGATTATGACAAGTGGGATCCAACATTTTTTCCAAAAAGCAGGGATCGTTTAATTTCGATGATTTTAGATGCAGAGGCAAAGATAAAGGAGACTACGTCGCGGTCACGTAAAATGAATTAAAGAAGATGTACAAAAAGCATGCGAGCGAATGTTGCTGGAAATGAGTAGGGAAATGGTTATGGGAATTGGAAAAGCACTTAGAAAGGCAAAGCTTCAACAATCAGCGAAAAAAATGTCGGCCTACCCAAGTGGTAAGGGAACGGCCCGGCGAGCTGGATGGACTATTCAAGGTAATAGAAGATATTGAGAAAGACTCATGGAAATGTAAGACCGGTACGGCCATCATCGCTAGCGAATCTGAACAGAGCTTTTATATGAGTGTATTTGAATTATATTCAAGTATTTCAGCAGCGAAGGGTTACGTCTTATACCACAAGAATATCCCCGTGGCGTATGTCTTGGGGGTTGTATTTAATGGGACGTACTACGCATTAAAGACATCGTTTAAGGAAAGTGTTTCGAACCTTTCTCCGGGGACGGTATTGTTTTTCCGCGTGGTAGAGAAATTAAATTCAGATAGCACAAGTATATCAAGGATCGAGCTGCTCAGTGGAGACGCCCGTTGGAAGAATGAGTTGCGCACAGATGCTAATTCCTATTGCACCTATGTATTGCACCCAATGAGACCCCTCTCGCTTTTGTATGTTGCTGGATATAAGTATTTGAGGCCAATCATAAAGCGGTTGCCGATAAATGAGGAATACTTGGATCGATTGCGAAGAATGACGGGGTCCTATCAGTAAGATAAAGCCTGCCTAATAGACAAGGCGTCACGAACCTGGAGTGAGATTTCTGCGTAGACGACGGAAACCAGGCTCAAATGTGCTGATAACAAAAAGAAATCCAAGTCAACGGGGATCAGGATATATCAATGGGTAAGAGGAGAGGAATATTACTATTGACGGACACTTTTCATCGCGTGGGTGGCTCCGAACGAAATATCACTCAGCTCCTTGGAGGTATCAACAAGGATAAGTTCAAGCTCTATGTGGCACGCTTTATATATGCATCTGTTGAACCTGAGGAGAATATAAGAGATAAGGATTGTCCTATCCTTAAGCTCGGTGGGGCTGGAATTTATACTATCTCCGGCTTAAGAAATCTTGTGTTTTTGAAGAAATTTGTAAGGGAAAAGAAAATATCTCTCATCGTAACGTACCACGAAAGTTCAGACTTCTATGGCCTCGTCCTTTCCATTATTTGCAATATTCCTGTGATCTCTAGCAGGCGGGACATGGGTTTTAAAACGAAATCACATCATAGACTTGCCTACAAACTTGGAGGAAGATACTTTGACTCGGTGATCGCTGTATCAAATGCCGTCAGGCAAGAAGTGATAAAACGCCGTTGGTTTCCCGAGGGAAGGACGTTCACCATTTACAATGGAGTTGACACTGCCAATTACGGAAACGCACATGATGGAACATCTTTAAAGGGAACACTTGGAATTGATCTAGAATCTCCTGTCGTGGGTATGGTTGCAAACATACGCAAGGTTAAAGGATATCAATATTTTCTTCAGGCTTCCAGCATTATCCACAGATACAATCCTAACGCCCAATTTCTGGCGATTGGGTATGATTCGACACAGCCTGGGTTTACAATCACCGAACTCAAACGATATGTGGAGAAAATGGGGATTTCCAAAAACCTACATTTTCTTGGCGGAAGAGAGGACGTAGCTGATATAATATCAATTTTTGACGTGGCTGTCCTTGCATCTTTAAGTGAAGGAT
>DASPPQ010000082.1:0-11503 GCA_035625415.1 Thermodesulfobacteriota bacterium | reverse complement strand
TCCGGTTGGAAACACTCATTCTTCTATCTGGATGGCCTCCACCGGACAATTTTCAGCAGCTTCTTTACAGGACTCCACTATGCCCGCCGGGACCTCGTCCATCTTGACATGTGCCTTGTCATCATTCATCTCAAAAACTTCCGGGCAAGTCTCCGCACAAAGCCCACATCCGATACAAGTTTCCTCATCTACGATTGCTTTCATTGACGGTTCTCCTTTCCGTTTCCTCCTTTTCAGTTATTATCCCCAATCACTTCTCTGAAATCAAGTCGCCCATCCCAAATTATTAGAATGTTGTATTCGACTCTTCCATGAAAACCATTCTATCATTCACCTCAGGGCCGTGCCTAAATGCGGATTGTCGGTGTTTCGCAACTTCGGTCAAAAATCCCGTTACATTCTTCACAATAGCTGTTTCATCTGGTTCTCCCGTACCCTTTCTTTTCTTCGATACTGGCGAAAGGAGCGGAGGTATTCCTTCATTTCAGTAATGGTCGAATCAATCCTATCGCGTGCCACATGAATCCTTTTTCCCACTTCCTGGGGGGAGCTTGCTCCGTGCAGCTCAATGGTACAGGTCCACTCCAATTCACCCAGATATTTGTGTATTCCCGCAAGAAAATTGGCGAACGACTCTTCCTTCGTTAGCATACGATCCAGGCGAGCTCTTGAATAACGGTGCTGAAGCAAATTAACAAGAAAGGAGATGAGGAAAAACAGGATGGCGACCAGAAGGCCGAGCGTTTTTTGCTCAATCGGGATGTCCATGGCTCTCCCCCCTGCGAAACGGTCTTCACAGATTTCTAGCAATCCGTGGTAACGAGGACTTGCGTTTAGAGAAAAAATTGGGTCCTGTTCCGAAATCCATCGCCAAGTCGTCTTGAATCAAGGGTGAGTCAAATATACGGAAGGGGGATTTGAATGTCAAGCAACAGAATCAAAAGATATGGCATGCTTTCTTAAGCCGTCCGAAGGGCAGCTGGCAAGGAATTCCGCTGAGGGGTAGGTGCCGCAACGATGCGTTTTACCCATTTCGCTTTTTTAAACCATTCCTCCTCCTTCGACCGTCTCAACTTGGAGCAAAAATAGGGACCCGCCTTTTTCTTCCGTATAAAAATGGAATGTGTCCCTATTATTGCATTATTTGCGAGTCTTTTCCCGGAGCATTTTCAGAAGGTTCTCAGGAGGTTTGTTTGTCAGGATCTCCCTGAATTGGCTGCGATAATTTTGCGCCAGGCTGACCCCCTCAATCACCACATCGTAGACCTTCCATTCTCCGTCCCTTAAGATCATTCTATAATGGATCGGAATCGATTTCGACGGCCTAAGGACTTCGCTTTGAACTTCAGCGGTTTTATCTGAGAGGTTAGTGACTTTGCCAAAAACCACTTTCTCGTCTTTATACGCGATGATTCTGTCCATGTAAACGCTGCCGAGGAGCTTCCCAAAAAGACGTATAAACTCCTCCTGTTGGTCAGGGGTGAACTGTTTCCAATGCTGGGCTAATGTCCGTTTCGAAAGCTCGCTGTAGTCAAAGACACCATCGAGGATCGCCCAAATCTTCTTTTCCTTAGTCTCCTTGGCGGATTCGGCCTTTAGAGCTGGATCCCGCAACACCTCCAGCGCTCGGTTGACCTGTGTTTGAATAGTTTCCAGTGGGGAATCTGCAAAGACAGAAACCGGCCAGAGCTTGAGAGCGACAACTGCAATGATCAACAGAATGAAGGATCTTCTTATGGTCATTTCTTCTCCTTCCCTTCTTTTCCGATGTCACCGAAAGCATATTTCCCAATGAGGTCCGAGAGATCGGGGGGCGATTCCGTCTGTGTAATAACTCCTCCTGGCTTCAGGATCGAACCCGATCCCCCTGCATCGAGACTGACATACCTATCTCCAATGAGGCCCGATGTTTTGATGGACGCAATCGCATCCTCATATACCTTGATGCCTTCTCTTATTTTGAATTCGGCCATGACCACTTGTTTTTCTTGATCGAGCTTGAAACCTGTGACCTCTCCGATTTGGATTCCCAACATCTCCACGGGGTTGCCGGCCCTCAGCCCGGAAACTGAACTGAAGCGGGCGTAGAGAGGATACGAATCGTGGCTCAAGAGTTTAACCCTTCCGAGTTTCACGGTCATATATCCCACGCATACCAGCCCGATGAGCACAAAGACTCCGGCCACGGTCTCATAACGATACTTCTTCATTCCCTCTTACCTCCGTATTTCACAGTAAACTGAAATGCTTGCTCACTTTTTGGAATTCAATCAGCGGAGTTTCCATCGATCCCTAAAGAAGAAGAGACGTTACCACATAGTCTGCGACGAGGATGAGCACACACGAGACGACCACCGCCGATGTTGTGGAAAGCCCCACAGCCTTCGCACCGTAGCTATCCCTTCGCATGTGGGTATAGTAACCCTGAAAGCAGCAGATCATCGAGACAAGTATGGCAAACACCAGCGCCTTGACAAAACCCCCCGTGATATCCTCCAATTCCACGCCGGTCCGGACCCGGTAAAAGTAAGTGCCTGCGTTGAGGCCCATCATCATCACTCCGGTGATAAACCCGCCGAGGATACCGATGAGATCAAAGAAGGCCGTCAGCAGGGGGAAGCTGATGATCGAAGCGGCAATCCTTGGGCTAACCAGATATCGGAGCGGATCAATCCGCATCGTGTCCAGCGCGTCGATCTGCTCGGAGATGCGCTGGATACCAATTTCTGCGGCCATGGAGGAGCCTGCCCGAGCCGTGATCATGATAGCCGTCAGGACGGGGCCCAGCTCCCTGATCAACGAGAGCGCGACCGCTGTGCCCAGAACGCCCGCTGACCCGAACTTCACGAGTGTATGAAAAAGTTGAAGCCCCAGGACCATGCCGGTGAAGAGGCCCACGAGCATTACGATCGTGGCGGACCTAGCTCCGATGAAATAGACCTGGTGAGCGATGATTGGGAATTGTTTGGGATGAAAGATCATCAAAAATGCCCTGAGAAGGAAGAGCACCATGGCGCCGATTTCATTGACCCAGCGTATCGCCGTCCTGCCCAGAGAAGTCACGGGGGATTCAATAAATGTCTCTTTGTCCATCGACTTCACTTTCGTTATATAACATTTCTTACGTCACCACGGGAGCATTCTGTATTCGATCCTGTATTATATCCAATTTAAGGATTACCTCGTCAAGGGTTTTCGTATGAATGGAAAAATCCATCCCCCGTCGGCAACCCCATTCGTATCGGCAAGCCGCGCCGGGCCATGAGGAAAAACGTGTTGACCATCACACACTCCATCGGTCATCCGGTGATTAAAAGATCTCCTTCAAACTTCCAGCCCTTTAAACGGCCGTCACTAATTCTTGCGATGATCTCTTTGCAGGCTTTTTCGTAATCATCAAACAGATCTTCCGACACCAAGACAAGTCTATCTATCCCCCGAATCTCCTTTACTTCGAGGTGAATGGCATCAAATTTTTCCCTTTCGGATTGCTGAATGAGTTCTATTGGTGACTCCGGCAAAATAACGTGCTGTAGACCACAACGCAGATTCTCATACAAATCAAAGGGCCTCCCACTTCCTTGATTGAATTCACGATAGGATGCCGGAAAAAGATCATAAACAGCTCTTCGGAAGCGTGCAGCGCTTCGGCCCTTAGCTGAAAAAGGTTCTGAATCAAGGCAAGCTCCCAAAAATTCTATTCCCTGGCAGATGAGGCTGAATGAAATATAATAATGGCCTTGGTCTTGTTGAATTTCCCTAAATTCTTCTACCAACACTTTTTGAATGAAATCCAAAATTCTCATCCCGTGCGGTCCCCTGGAATGATGAATCTGAATCGTATTTTACTCGATCCCAAAGCAATGCTCAACTCCAAACGAGAGAAAGGAGTTCCGCCGTCCCATTGCTACAAATTGGAGAAAATGTTACCCTTGGCGTCATTAACTCCGAAAGGGGCTTTATATGCATCAGGCGGGAATTATCGGAACGGGCTCTTACGTTCCAGAAAAGGTTCTTACCAACTACGATCTGGAAATGATGGTGGAGACCAGTGACAAATGGATCATGGAGAGGACGGGCATCCGTGAGCGAAGGATTGCAGCGGAAGAAGAAACCAACGTGACCATGGGCAGGCTTGCCCTTGAACGAGCCGTGGAAAACGCACGCATCGACCTCGCAGAAATTGAGATGCTCGTGGTGGGCACCAATACCACTGATCCGATGTGGCCTTCAGCAGCGGGCCATATCGCCTATCTCCTTAATCTCCGTAGGAACCTACCTTTCTTTGATGTGCAGGCGGGGTGTACCGGTTTCAATTATGCTCTGGCCGTGGCAGAGCAATTTGTGAAATCAGGACAGTACAAAACAGTTGCCGTGGTCGGATCGGACAAGCTTTCAGCCATTACGAATTATAAGGATAGAAATACGTGCGTCCTGTTTGGAGACGGAGCAGGAGCCGTGGTATTACGACGGAGGGCTAAGGAAGGCGTCATCCGATCCTATTTGGGCGGGGAATACAAACTGCGCGATACCCTTGTGCTTCGCGATAATGAAGACAATGGCAATCGATTGATGTGGATGGAGGGTAAAAGGGTCTATGCTTTTGCCAAAGGCGCGATCGCGGAAAGCTGCCTGCGAGTCCTCGACCCTGAGGGGAGGGCAAGCAAGAAAGAGCTTCGGACATTGCTCAATCAGGTTGACAGAATCATTCCCCATCAGGCCAACGCGAGGATCATCGTCAGCGCTGCCGAGGAACTCGAATCCAGACTCGAACTTGCCAAAGGAGCCATCAAAAGTAAGATGATCGTCACGATTGAAAGGTACGGCAACAACTCGACTGCCTCTATTCCTCTTGCTCTTGATGAATCCATTCGAGAGGGCAAGCTTCAGAGGGGGGATCTCGTGATTCTTGTCGGATTCGGAGCCGGCCTGACTTATGGTGCCAATCTGGTGAGGTTGTAAGGTTGCGACTTTCTCACGGTTTTGGAATGCGAATGATGCTGCTGACCATCGCACTCCCGCTCAGCGCATAAAGGATGGCAAGGGGGTGTAGTACCCACGGTCCAATCCGGTAATATCCAAAGAGGATCAGGTCATCAATTCGACCCAGCCAAAAAGCAATCCCAAGAATGATCACAAGGATGATGCTGGCGGGGATGGGCGTCCCTTCGTAATATTTTACCTTCCCCATCCGGTCTGAAAGCGCCACGGCAGTTACATTAAACCGTGCCAACCGGCCGATTCCGCAAAGCACAAAGTAAATAAGAACAAGTGCGTCCCACAAGCCTCGCAAGCCCAGTGCGTACCCCAATACCGCCGGTGCAACGCCAAAGGAAACGATATCCGCCAGAGAATCAAGATCGGCCCCCAAGAGCGAATGCCGGACCAAGCGGCGGGCAACGAACCCGTCCAAAATGTCGCAAAACAGCGCCAGGGGAAGAAGGACAAAGACGGTCCAAAGATAAGGGGGATGGGAATGCATGGCATGATTTAGACATAAAAATATGCTTGCCATTCCACAACTGGCGTTCCCCATGGTGATGAGGTCTGCCAGGACGAAAGATCGGAATATGGACATCGATTTTTCTGACTTATTCTTCAACGGGTGGCCTGTTCCCATTCGAATTGGGATATTTAAATCTCTTTTTACAAAGATAAAACAAGAAAACGAGAAGGAGGATGATGGCTGAACCCATTAGAAATGCGAAGTGGACCCTTCCCCTCAATTGATCCGATTCCTTTTCGCCGACATAACCGGCAAAAATGAAAGAACATGACCAGATGAATCCTCCTACGTAGGCAACCAGAGCAAACGTGGAATATCGAATTCCATAAGTTCCTGCCATAAACGCCGTCAAGTGCCTTACCCCGGGAATGAAATAAGCAATCAGCAGCGCCCATCTCCCCATGTGATCGAACCAATCACGAATCCGGTTTATTCTGTCCTCACGCATGCGGAAGAAATGACCGTACCGGTTGATGAATAAAACGCCACCTGTGCGACCCAAGACATAACTCAAGGTGATACCGCATAGGCTGCCCAAAGTAGCTGCAAGGATACCGGGAACAATGTGTAAATCCCCCTTGAAGGACAAGTAACCCACGAAGGTGAGCAACGTCTCATCCGGAATGGGAATCCCAACAATTCCAAGGACCAGCAAAAAGAATATCATCAGATAACCATATTGGGAGACCCAGTTGAGAATTGTTTCCGCAGGCATTGTCTTTTACCTTGGGGCACTGTGTCATAAGCTAAGCATTAATACTACCACAGGCATAAAAGAGTTTCATAGCCCTAAAATTTCCTTGTTTTGCCGTGCTGGTCATCTTCCAATAACTTAATTGTGGAGAGGGTAACTTTAGTTATCTTTTCCGTTGGATTCTACGTGTCCGGTTCTAAACAAGACGGGAGAGACGGTCGGGTGGAAAAGCCTTAGGGCGTGAAATTCAGACGTTCCCTATCCTTGAAATGCCTCCATTATCCACAAGCACCGATTAGCCATTCCTAAAAGACCGCATCCTAAGACTTTGGAACCCGACTGTCTCTCCCGTCAACGCCGCGATTGCGACACAGCCTCTCAGGCGAGAGGGAGAGCAAGGGATACAGGCATTTCGCATCATAGCCGAGGTGGATCAATATCTCTTCGGTCGCTTTCACGAGCAGGTCTACATATTTTTTAACATCGTAGGTGTCGTCCGGACCCACCAACGGAAAAGGTCTCACCCTTTCAGCTTTGTTCTTCGATAGGGCATCTTTGATCACATACCTCACCTTCTCTCCGGGATGGATCGGAATTCCCATGTCCTCGAGCTCTTGAGCGGCAAGGGCAGTCAGGCTATCCACCTTGTAGGCGCTGGGCTCCTGCGAGATCCTCTTCCCGATGGCCAGATCCCCGTTCTTCGCCCGTCCATCCTTTAACACCAGGCTATATTCGAGGAGAAGGTCTAAAATTTTTGGAATCTTCATCCGGTAATCATCCATCTCCTTCGCCTCTGCCAGAATGTCAAGCATTCGAAGCTGAGCCTCCTGAATCAAGGGGGGCGTATCGCCTCGTCGAAACGCTAATCCCCGCGCTTTGATCTTTCCGTTTCGGAAGAGCCCGAAATAACGGTTGGCCACTGGACTCTCTCGATTCCCTTTTGAAGGGAGAAAAGCCATCCATCGATAAATTCCCTCCAGACTCATCGTGATCCCGGTGGCCTCGCTGATTTTCTGACAGAGTTCCAGAACCTCTCCCTCCTTGAATCCCTTCTTACGAATCCAGAGGGAATCGGTAATGGCGTGGAGAAGCTCGAACCCTTCCGCCTCACAGATCTCCTTGGCTTGGAGAAGGCTTTCCCTCCCAAAGGCAGTGACCGCCTCATGGGCTTCAATTCTTCCAAAACGGGCATTTCGATAGCCCAAATATCCAAAACATGTCACGAGCATCCACTTGAGCGCTGTCTGCTTTCGATGACAGGTTTCTTTTCTCTTTTCCCAATCCGCTCCCTCACCCCTTCCCTCTCCCCTCGGGGGAGAGGGGGAATTATCTCCATTTTCCACATTCCACTTTCGACTTTCCAACTCTTTCGTCTTCTTCTTCAGCCAGGCCCTTCTTGCTAAAATGGGCCTGAGCGTCTTGGGTACGATTCCTTCCCTCTTCTCACAGATCGTATAGCCCACCTCCGGGACACTGCGGTTTTCACAACATCCGCAGAGTACGGTCTCCGGAGAGATATTGTGAATCGCCATCATGGTGGGATACATCGACGCGAAGTCAATCTCTGCCACATCTTCGAAGATCCCCAGCTTGGGCTGGAAGACAAGGCCCCCTTTGTCGGCAACGAGCAGATCCCACACCGTCTTGAACCGTTCCGGCTCCCCCTTTCTCCAGGGGATGAGGATATTATCCTGAAAGGCTCGGTCGAGTTGCATCGAGGTGATCGCTGTTCCCGGAGAGGTCCGGGCCATCCGTTGAACTGGAATTTTAGCCAAGCGCGCCAGCTCGACTACTCCTTCCATTCCCGATTCTCCGTAGATGAAAGAGTTTCTACGATCGATGTGCCACCTTCCAAGAAAGAGATGGGCAGGGGCCCGATAATAGGTCCTGCCATAGGAGAAATAGGAAAAGCCTTTCGGATGAATCTGTCTTTTCACAGGATAAGGCTCCCGATCCCAGGGAATGGAAATCTTCCATCTTTTCTCTTCAAAAAAGAGGCGGGGCAAAAGAGAGGCATCTCCGTCATCACTCAGGATCACGTCCGGGTCGAAATGTTTGAGAAACTTCTCGATTTCTCCGACATCGATCGTCTCCATTTCCACACGATACCCTTCACATTCCAGAATGAGAGATTTCTTCCACGGGTCTCCTTCGATCCGCAATTCCAGGATCCGAAGGTCAGAAAGGTCTTCGTCGTTCATCCACACAGATTCGAATGGATCAGGATGAATTTCAAAGATTCGATTCTCCTCAGCCTCAACCATGCATCGGCCTGTCGGAAAGATTTTTTTCTCATAAAGATAAGTCTGCGGCGAAGGGATGTCACAATTGTAGAAGGTAATCTTCTCTTCCCATGGAGGGAGAATTCTGGGGAGTTGGGCATAATGCTCCGAATCGACGACCTCGATCTCCATTACTTCCACGTCATCGCCGCTCCAGAACTCCTTCTTTCTGGTCCACTGGTACCCTGCCGTCCGCCGCTCCTTCTGGAGAGAGTGGAAGAGATCGAGAAGATCGCTTTTCTTTCCCTGTGCATAGAATCGAGGCCGGAAAGGATCTTCGAATCGGCGGAGCCTCCCACCCTCTTCCTTAATCCACAGGATCATCGAGGACTCCAGGGGATAGAGATCGAAGAGACGCCCTTGAATTTCCATGGGTTTACCTAACTGCTAAATCCCTCCCCGCCTCCCTTTACAAAAGGGAGGGATAAGGATTCCCATTTAGAAAAGGGAGGATTTGAAAAAATTGCCCTGTGCAAAGGGCGGGCTGGGATGTCAGAAAAGTTTTACAGCGGTACCTCTTTAGGCTAACTACTGACGATGAAAAACTTCAATATAGACTGATGACTTACACAGAATCGTTACCTTTGCTCTCTCAAATGACCGCATTTGTAAAACTTTGGAGATATCTTTGCCCGACTGACTCCCCAAATCATTTCACAGCTTCAGGGGGATCAAGGGGATTTCCATCGTTCGAACTTACCTTTTCTTCTTTTTCTTCTAAAACCTTTATTTTGGACCTCAACTCCACCAAGGCCTTCTCGTGCTCAAGGAGAATAGAGATTAGAATCGTCTCAAAAGGCCAAGGTCTCGAAGCATAGACTCCGGCTTGGACATGAAGCCTCGCCTCTTCAAAGAGCCGATCGAGGAACTCCTGATCTTCCCTTCTCAGCCCTCTTCGAAATTTCCTCCACTCCTGGGCTTCCTGTTCCAGAACCCTGCTAAAAGGAAGAACGGTTCTTCCCATCACTCGTGCTCCGTATCCATACCTGCACGCCGGAGTGCAGTGTTTCGGCACGCAGGCGTGTCCGTGTCCGCTGACTAATAAATCTCAAAATCGCTAGGCGAATGTAGCGTTCCGGCAAATGCCGAAACGCAATCCTTTGACTTCGCCAGTAAATGGGGGCGCTACAGATTTTTCAACCTGCGATTTTCAGCCTGTAATTTTGTTACTCCTTTTTCCAAAATCATTTTCGGTCCCTCCCCATCCAAATCGACCTTCCAAGTCTCGTTCGAAAATTGAAAGAGTTTTCCCATGAGATAAGCCCTCTTTGAACTCATAAATCCCCCTTCTCCCCCCTTTCGTAAAGGGGGGTTGGGGGAATGAGACTGAAATAAAAGAAAAGGAACCCCTTCCGAAGCCATCCCTTCTATCTTTTTCAGAGATCTTTCAAAGAGAGGACGAACCTCCCTTTCTGATACGTCCTCATCCAAAAATGTGGTGAGCGGTCCCAGAAGGATCACCCATGGCCTTTGCCGTAGCTCCGTTGCCCCCTCTCGCCTCAGCAACGAGGTCAATGGCTCTCCCATCAGAGTGGCCATCTGATAGCAGGTGAAGGCCCTTGCGATCCGAATGCTTTTAAGAAGCTTCTCCGGAGGAATCCATGCCCTCCTTGCGAGGGATGAGACCGCGTAAGGATCAAAACGATTGGCCCCGTCCAAGACGATGACCGCTATTCCTTTACCTGCCAGCCATCCCGCCACATAGGATGAAATTTCTCCTACTCTCTCTCCCCAAAAAAGAACTTTTCGGGGAGTAGAGGATTGGACTTGTGATAAGATTTCATCGAGGGCCAGGGGTAGAGTTGTGAGTTTGGGGTCTCGTTTCCACAAAGTTCGGAGTCCGGAGTTAGGAGTTCGGAGCTTAAAATCCATAGTCTTGAGTTTTCCTCAAACCTTCTTCAATGATTTGACCAATCCACTGTTTTTAGCATTTTCTAAAAACTCCGATGACTTTTCCAAGAACATGAGCTTCTCCTGATCTTTCTTCAACCTGAATCGTCTCCCAGTGCTCATTGTCCGGTTTCAATTCGATCTTCCTCCCCTTTTTGAAAAACCGCTTCACCGTTGCCTCTTCCCTCATCAGGGCCACCACCACCTCCCCATTCTCCGCCGAAGGTTGGGACCGAACGACGACATAGTCATCGGGGAGGATATAGGGGGACATGCTGTCGCCTTTCACCTTTAAAAGAAAGACCTCTTTCCCTTTCACCCATTCCGCAGGAAGAGGAATCGTCCCTTCCACATGTTCTATGGCCAAGGTGGGTCTCCCCGCAGCCACCTTGCCTAAGATTGGAATCTCCCGACTCTGTAGCCTTCCCTCTTTCCTCAGCGGTTCTCCGTATGATCTATCCTCCAGAAAGACAAGGACCTCGAGGCCTCTGGACATCGAACCCCTCCGTCTTAAATAGCCTTTTCTCTCCAACGCCTTGAGATGATCGAAGGCTGCCCGGGGATAAATATCAAAGCGCTGGCCGATCTCCCTTACCGAAGGGGGATAGCCTCTCTCTTTGATAAATCCTCTAATAAAATTGAAGATCTCTCTCTGCCGGGATGTCAGCTCCATCGTCACCTCTTGATTTCGGATCGTAAATTGGACCCATTCTCAATATGGATCATTTGATATGGCCCTGTGCGTACAATAAACTTCAAATCCGAAGCACGAAATTCGAAACAAGCACGAATTTTCAAAATTCAAATGTCCTAAACAGAAAAAGCTTAAAATTTCGATACTTAGATTTTGAGTTTGTTTCGAATTTCTCGCTTTAATAGTACTATACATTTGTTTAGTTGTCAAGCGGATTTTATCCGTTGAGAAGAAGAGTTTCCCCACTCCTCGGAAAACAGGCAGTAACTTCAAGTCGCAAACTTGATGGCCGGGTAGGTCGGGCTCTTCTCATCAAAAGACTGATGCGGGCCTTCGATCACGGCTCCGAGTTTGACGGGGAGAAGAAAACGGGTCTCTCTTTGAAGGGTCCTTCGCCGCGTAATTGGCAAACAGCCATACAGGCCGTGAATCACTCC
>DASPPQ010000081.1:0-32485 GCA_035625415.1 Thermodesulfobacteriota bacterium | reverse complement strand
ATCATGTTCAAGATAAGCAAGCCCTTAAATGAAGCGATCTTGCCTGCTGCTGCATTGTTGTGATAGAAACGAATCCTCTTCGCGGCATGCTCCGCCGGGCAGGGTCTGCTTTTCTTCAGCACAGAGAAAGGAGATGGCTTGTGTCTGAAACCGATGTTGGCAAATCCCGTCGAGAGGGGACATTTGAGCGGGTCGTGGTCACTGTAAACCGGTGGATCATCATCGCCATGATGGTGGTGATGGCAACGCTGGTGTTCATGAACGTCGTCTGCCGGTACGTCTTAAACTTCTCGATCATCTGGGCCGAAGAGCTATCGCAGTATCTGATGGTTTGGGTGGCCTTTTTAGCCGCCGGCCTTGCCCTGCGGGAAGGCCGGCACGTAGCCGTTGAGATGCTTCAGGATCGTCTGCCGTCGAAAGCTCGAAGGATGACGCGCCACCTTATAGCGTTGCTGCTGATTGTCTTTATGGGCGTTCTCGTCGTTCTTGGATTCCAGTTCGTCCGCTTCACCTGGGATCATGAAACCCCGGTCATGAATATTCCGCAGGGGATTCCTTACCTGGCTGTGCCGGTCGGTGCACTGCTGCTGCTGATCCATCTCTTTTTTGTTTACCGGGCCTATATCGATGGGCGTTTCGAGACGCCAGAGAGTCTTGAGGCTGAAATTGACGAGAAGGAGGTGCTCTGATGGCAGCTGCGCTTTGGATTGTGTTTTTGGTGGGTGGGGCAATCGGTATACCGCTTGCCTTTGTTATGGGTGGATCGGGCCTGGTCGCGCTCGTCGTAGAAGGCAAGTTGTCTCTCATGTCCGTGCCGCAGCGCTTCTTTAACGGCATCAACTCTTTTCCCCTCATGGCCGTCCCTTTTTTCATTCTCGCGGCCGACCTGATGTCGGCCAGCGCCATTACCTCCTCCATCCTGCGCTTCACCAACAGTCTTGTCGGCCACATCCGGGGTGGGTTAGGACATGTTGCTGTCCTAAGCGAGATGGTCTTCTCCGGGATCAGCGGTTCTGCCCTCGCCGATGCCGCAGGTCCAGGCGCGGTCATGATGCGCATGATGCAGCGGGCCGGTTATGAGTCTCACTACTCTGCGGCATTTGTTGCGGCGACGGCCGTCTTAGGTCCCCTCATCCCTCCTTCCATCATTGCGATTGTGTACGCCATGGCTGACAGCCGGGTCACCGTGGCCGGTCTGTTCATGGCGGGGGTTGTGCCGGGCATCCTCGTAGGCGGGGCCCTCGCCTTGACCAACTACGTCATCTCGGTCCGGCATGGGTATAAGTATACCAGTAAAAAAGCGAGTTGGGGCGACCGCCTGCGGAGCTTGTGGAAGGCGACGCCCGCACTGACGATGCCGCTCATCATCTTCGGTGGTATCCTGAGCGGGATCTTTACGGTGACCGAAGCGGCCGCCGTTGCGGTCTTCTATGCTCTTTTTGTCGGCCTGTTCCTTACCCGGAAGTTGAATTTCCGGATAATCATGAAGGTGTTTCTTCAGGGTGGCCTCGTCTCCTCGGCGGCCCTCCTCATCGTTGCCATGGCGTCCCTCTTCTCCTGGCTGCTCACGATCCTTCAGCTTCCTCAGACAGTTGCCTTGACCATCGGAAAGGTGACGACCAGCCCCATGGTCGTCATGTGGCTCGTGGCTCTTTTTGTTTTCATTTGCGGCAAGTTTCTGGATGTCTTGCCCGCGGTCATCATCCTGGTGCCAGTCCTGGCCCCTCTGACGGACCAGTTCCATATCGATCCGCTCTACTTCGCCAACTGTTTCATTTTGAATATAAGTATCTGCCTGGTCACTCCGCCTGTGGCCGGAGTTCTTTTCGTTATCACTTCGATCAGCCGCTTGAAGTTTGAGAGGATTTCCCGGGCGATCCTGCCAATGGTCCTGGCCGAGCTTGTAGTGCTGGTCTTCGTCATTCTATTCCCGGCATTGAGCGTGGTGTTTCCCGGCTGGTTAGGGTTTACCCATTAACGGATTTTTTAACACCAAGGAAAGGAGAAAGTATGGAAAAGAAATGGTTCGTATCGGTGATGTTGGCAGTGATGATGTTGGCTCTTGTTTCACCCGTCCAGGCACAGCAGAAATTGCTCAAGTACGCGCATTTTCAACCTGCGAAGGACGATCAGCCGAAACATGCGGCGGCATTGGCCTTCAAGGAATATGTGGAAAAGAACACCAAAGGCGCCATCAAAGTCGAGATCTACCCCGCCGGCCAGTTCGGCAAGGACGCCGAAACGATGGAAGGATTGAAGATGGGCACGCTGGAGATGGCTGTGGCGCACGATGGGGCCATCGCGGGGGTCTTCAAGGAGATTGCCATTCTCGGCATCCCCTATCTTTACGACAGCCATGCCCATGCTTGGCGGGTCTACGACTCCGACTTTGGGCAGAGATTTGCCGACCTGTGTCTCAAGAAAACGGGCATTCGCATGCTGGCCATCGCCGACAACGGCGTACGTCATTTCACGAATAACCTGCGTCCCATCGTCACGCCCGCTGACATGAAGGGTATGAAGATCCGGATTATGCCCAGCCCGGTATTCAAGTCTTTGGTAGAGTCTCTCGGGGCTTCGCCCTCGGCTATTCCCTGGGGCGAACTGGCGACAGCCCTCCAGGCAGGGGTTGTGGACGGTCAGGAAAACGGCGTCACGAACATTCTGGCCGCAAGCCTTTACCAGTATCAGAAGTATATCACCCTCGACGGCCATGTCTGGAGCATTCATGCCTATTTAATCAATGACAAGTTCTTCAAGGGCCTGACCCCGGAGCAGCAGAAGGTGGTCCTCGAAGCGACGAAGATCGCCCGTGATATCCATCGCAAGATGACGAGCGACCAGGACCTCAATGCCAAGGCAATCCTGACAAAATTGGGCATGCAGGTCACTGAACTGACGCCCCAACAGGTCGAGGCGTTCCGCAAGCTGGCGCAGCCGCCGGTAAAGGCCTACGTGGAAAAGGAAGTGGGCAAGGAGTTGGTGGCTGATCTCTTCAAGGCCATCGAGGCAAACCGGAAGGCCCGTTGAGCAAGCCCTCGAATGGAACGAAACGATGTCATTCATAAAACTGGCGCCGGATTAGGGTTAAGTCTGTGACCGCCCCGGCCTCAGCAATCTGGGCGTCAGATCTTTTTGAAGTGAACTCTTTATCGAAAATGAGATAATGCCAGATGAGACTTATTTCTTTGGCATCCATAAATTTTTCTTTGACTGCAATTTGATAAAGCCCAAGCTGCCTATCATTATCCAACTTATCCTGGGTGGGTAGAGTGCCTGAGGTCTTGTAGTCGTGTATCTCAAGTAACTGCGGGCGAAACTCTTCACGGCGTCAGTTTTAAAGAAGCAAAAGGTTTATTTTGTGCTTGCGCCCCTCTCGTTCGCGTGGATAAAAGGGAGAAGAGATTTTTTCACTAAAATAGGGGATATCGTTTAATATGTCTAAATATAAAGTTGTTGTGGTCAATTTAGGCTATGAGTCTTATCAAGTTGAGCGAGAAATCCTGGAACCCGTTGACGCTGAACTCATCCTGGCTCCCAAAGATTGCTTAACGGAGAATGACGTCATTTCCGTGGCTAAAGATGCGGATGCCATCCTCGTAAGGGAGGCTCCGATAAGTGCCAGGGTCCTGGATTCCCTCAAATGCTGCAAGGTGATTGCTCGCTATGGAGTCGGCGTTGACAACATTAATCTCGAGGTCGCTAAACAAAAAAAGATTTATGTTACAAACACCCCCGGTTATGGAACGGAGGAAGTATCCGACCACGCCGTTGCATTACTTCTTGCCTGCATCCGGAAACTTTTGATTCGAGATAAAACTTTACGGCAGGCGAAGTTCGAAATTGATATTAACGACACGATTTATCGAACGACGGGGAAAAACTTAGGCATCATCGGATATGGACAAATCGGGAGGGCTTTCCACCGAAAATGGAAAGGATTTCTCCCCAAAGGGGTGTTGGTTTTCGACCCTTATGTGACTCTGGAAATAATTCAAGAGAATGGAGGGGAGAAGGTTGACCCTGATACGTTGTTTGCAGAGTCGGACTACATCTCTCTTCATACTCCCCTTTCTCCAGAGACCAAGCATATTATTGACGAAGCAGCTTTGAGAAAAATGAAGCAAACCGCTATTGTGGTTAACACGTCGCGTGGCGAAGTGATCGATGAGGATGCTCTGATAAGGGCTCTTAATGAAGGTTGGATTCTTGCGGCGGGTTTGGACGTTTTCGAAAAGGAACCTCTCAATCAGAACCATCCTTTGCTAAAGATGTCCAATGTCGTTCTGACAGGACATGTGGCATGGTATTCGAAGGACTCCGTGAGAGAACTCCAAACGAGGGCGGCTCACGAAGTCTTAAGAGTTTTCTCTCAAAAGACCCCTATTTGCTGGGTGAATAAATGGTGATCGCTTCTGATGGTGAGCAAGACTATTTCCGAATTTAGACAGGCCAATGATGTCTTTCAAAGTGAAATGCTTATTGTTCCGAAAATGACGGAATAATTTTATTGAAAGGAAGGTGGATATGTACGACGTCGTGACATTTGGGGAGGCCATGGTGAGGCTTTCACCGCCTCACTTCCAGAAGTTGGAACAGACCCGAAGTCTCGATTTAAATGTGGGTGGCGCAGAATTGAATGTGGCCGTCGGGGTAACCCGTCTTGGGATGAAGAGCGCATGGGTCTCGAAACTCCCCAAGAACGGTCTCGGTTATCTCATTCGCGATCGGGCCCAGGAGTTCGGGGTCGACTGTTCTCACATCGTCTGGTCTGATCAAGGAAGGGCTGGGCTCTATTTCCTGGAGTTGGGTGCATCACCCCGGGCTTCGAGCGTCCTTTACGACCGCTCGAGTTCAGCCATCAGTATGATCAGACGAGGTGAGGTAGACTGGACAAAGATCTTCGCGGGATCGCAACACTTTCATGTCAGTGGGATCACCCCTGCGCTAAGCGCCTCTGCAGCAGAGGTGACGGGTGAAGCCCTTAAAGCGGCGAAAAAGGCGGGCTGCACGATTTCTTACGACCTCAATTACCGCAAAAAACTCTGGACTCCAGCGGATGCGAAGAAGATCCAGGAACCCATGATGGCGGATGTCGATATCCTCATCACGACCGAGGAAGATACCAACGTCGTCTTTGGCATCAAAGAAAAGGATTACGAGGCGGCCGCCCAAAAACTGGCTCAAACCTTCAAATTCAAAATTGTCGCCATCACGCTGAGGGAAGACCTCTCCGTCTGGAGGAACAACTGGACAGCGATCGCCTATCAGGATGGAAAGATCTACAGGGATAGGAAGTATGAGGTGGAGATCGTAGACCGAGTGGGAGCAGGAGATTCCTTTACGGCGGGATTTCTCCATGGCTGGCTAAAAGAGAAGGATGTCCAAAAGGGTGTCCAGTACGGAAACGCCTTCGCTGCTCTTAAACATACCTTCCCGGGAGATTTTAACTGCAGCACCCTTGAGGAGGTAGAGGCACAACTAAAAGGTGCGGGACTAAGAATCTCAAGATAGTGGCAACACGTGCTGCAGTGTTGCAGTGCTGCGGTGCTGCGGTTTTTTTTAACTGCTGCAGAGTCGCATCTAACTCAAACCAATTAAAAATGATAATCCCCCCTGACCCTCCTTTAGCAAAGGGGGGATGCGGGGATTTGGATGACATTCCAATCAAGGAGGACTGCATGGAGAAAAGAGATGTTTTCAATCGCATGATCACTGAAGGACTCATCCCGGTGATCCGGGTCTCGTCTGCCAAGGAAGCGATCGACGTAGCGGATGCAATCAAGGAAGGGGGGGGTACTCTCATCGAAATCACAATGAGCGTTCAAGGCGCGATCGATGCCATCAAAGAATTGACCCAGAAATATAAAGATGAGATCATCATGGGTGCAGGAACCATTCTCGATGCCGAAACCGGAAGGGCTGCTCTGCTGGCAGGGGCGCAATTTATTGTGAGCCCAACGTTCAATCTCGATCTCATCCAGCTTGCACATCGTTACAGCGCCGTCATTATTCCGGGTGCCATGACACCCACAGAGATCTTAACCGCTTGGAATGCAGGAGCTGATATGGTGAAGGTTTTCCCTGCCGCCCAGCTTGGAGGACCGGAATACCTCAAAGCCCTTAGAGGACCACTTCCACAAATTCTTCTCGTACCTACGGGCGGGGTGAACCTTCAGAATGCAGGGGCCTTCATCAAGGCTGGTGCTACTGCCCTCGGAGTGGGAGGCGAGCTGGTGGATAAGAAAGCGGTGAAGGAGAAGAAGTTTAACATCATCACAGAAAACACCCGTGCGTTCCTTAAGGCCATCCGAGAAGCAAGAGGGGGCTGAGAGTTATGAGTTATCAGTTGCGAGTTATGAGTTGTGATGATCAGTCTTAAATTGCTAATTGTCAATTGCTAATTGAACATTTTGCATTGATTCGTTTATGCGCATTTCCTTTCCCTATCCCTTCGTCGCTCCCCGCCTGGCGGATGGGTTGAGGCGTACTCGTGCGTACGCTGCAATGACGGGAGATGAAACGCAACGTGGCAGATGCACTTTTTACGAGGCCCTCAACGAAAGAATAAAGAACGAAAGGAAGGTAATATCCATGACCATTCAAGATGTGGTAGAAGGTTTTCGCGACGTGGCCACCGCATCCGTAGCCGACGCGGTGGATAAGATTGCCGGGAAGCGCGGATACATGTCCCATGACATCAAGCCGCGGATCAACGAAAAGAAGGTGGTGGGCCCGGCAGTGACCGTACTGGAAGGACCGACGACGGAAAGCCTGCCGCCCAGGCATGCCCTGGACCTGATTGACGAAGCGGCAGCGGGCAGTGTCTTCGTCATCGGCATTAACGGGGAGCATGACGTGGCGGTTTGGGGAGGGCTCATGACGGCCGGTGCAGTGGCCAACGGCCATGCCGGCGCGGTCCTGGACGGCGGAGTCCGGGATTTGACAGAAATCCGCCGCGATTATGATTTTCCCGTTTATGCCCGGTCCGTTTCCCCGGGCACGACGATCGGGCGCTTCAAAACCCTAGCCGCCAATGTTCCCGTCATCTGCGGCGGTATCGAGGTGAGCCCCGGCGACATCATCGTGGCCGATATCGATGGCGTCGTCGTGGTGCCACGCGCGCAGGCGGAGCAGGTGCTCAAGATGGCACAGGAAATTGATGCTCGGGAACTGGAACAGGCCCGGTTGATCATGGAATGCAAATCCCTGCGTCAGGGACTGGCAAAATATGGGCGCATCTGATTCGCCTGCCATTATCTGCCTGGACGAGCCCATGCTCGAATTCAGACAGATCCCGGACGAGAAAGATAACGCATACGTTCTGACATGTGTCCCTTGTAACCTCTACCGCTTTGTGATTTTGAATATTCAGAAGCTCTGTGATAGTATCCAAGTGCATCGGATTTTTGCCTATTTCATAAGTTTTTTGTTCCTATACTTAATCTTACCAAAGTCGGCTTAAATCCGATGTGTTTTTTTTAACCCCTATATGGAACCGTTTGTATTTGAACTGGGACCGATTCGGCCCGTCGACGAGGCAGAAAGCCTTCTAATCCGCACCACCCGCGGCTGTCCCTGGAACCGGTGCGATTTCTGCGTCAATTACAGGGGCATGCCGTTTTCCATCCGTCCGGTCGCCGAAATTAAGCGGGACATCATTGCGGCAGCGGAATACTACAAGCATTACCCCTTTCAAACCTGTTTTCTACAGGATGGGGACAGCTTTATCATGAAGACCGCGAAACTCATCGAAATTCTGGGTTTTCTGAAACAGCATTTTCCCTCCCTCAAAAGGATAAGCAGTTACGGTCGGGCGCAGACGATGATCAGAAAAAGCCCCCAAGAAATAAAGGATATCTGCGACGCCGGTCTCAATATGCTCTATTGCGGGATGGAATCCGGCTCGGATGCGGTGCTGGAAAAGATCAACAAAGGCAGCACCTCTTCCGATATGATCAAATCCGCCCATATGGCCAAACTGGCCGGGATGAAAATCTCGGAGTTCATCATTTTGGGATTGGGCGGCAAGGAACTGTGGAAAGAACATACGACGGGGACGGCCAGGACGCTGAACAAGATCGATCCCCATTTCATCCGGGTTCTCACAATCGCTGTGAAAAAGGGCTCCGGCCTTGAGAGGCAGATGAAGGAAGGGAAGTATCGGCTTCAAACCGAGAAAAACCTCATCGAGGAGCAACGGCTGTTGATTGAAAACCTGGACGGCATTTCCAGCTATTACGCGAACCACCATGTCGTGGATCTGCTTATGGAGGCGCGCGGCCAGCTTCCCCAGGAAAAGCCGAAACTGCTGGCAATCATGGACCGGTATCTGTATCTCCAGGAAGACGAACGGATCAACTACACGCTGGGAAAGCGCATGGGTTACTACCAACACCTCGATGACATGCATGACGAGAATCTCAAGAGGCTTGTGGAAGACAAGATACGGGAAATCACGAATGCTTATCCGGACCAGCTCGAGGAAATTTCCCACCAGTTGCGGGAGCAGGTGGTCTAACCAGCATGATGTAAGAAGAGACATATTGCCCGTGTGGGCGATGTTGAAAAACAGCCCAGATCCTTGCAAAGTGGGTCGCTCCGCCCTAAGAGGAAGGGAAATACTCCACACCGCCAGCCGTTTTCCAAGGTGACGGCAGGATCTGAGAAAGACTATCCCATCGTTGTAGGGGAAAAGTCTGTGGGATGGATTCCGCATCTGAAATTAAGAATAGCCGTGTGGTCAGATCTCCGGAAATTAAGCGTCGCGTCAAGACATTCCAGCAATGGTACGAGAAAGCAAAGCGGTCAAGACCAATCTCTACCTTCTGCCCCCAACTTTCCACCTTCAAGATTTGAATCCTTGAATCCTTAGGAATGAACCCCGTTAGAAATTCCAGCCGTTGCGAATCAAAACCGAGCAGGGCATCATTTCTACCGGGGTAAATCAATTTGCTTCCCAAATGGACGGTTTTCGTTTATGATAGAAAAAATCCCTGCACGGATCAAGGTGATGAGCGGAAGGAAGACGGTTTTGTCCGAGGAGAAAAGGCGTCTCCGTGGGAAAGAAATCAATGCCTTGCTGGAGATCAGCAAAGCGATTGCCTCCGGCCTCTACCTTGAAGACGTCCTTCGGCTGATCGTGACGGTTACTGCCAATGTGATGAATTCAAAGATCTGTTCCCTTTGGATTTTCGACGAGAGAGATCAAAAACTGAAGCTGAAGGCTACCCAGAGCATCAGCGAAGAATATCTTAGGGAGAGAAGCCTGGCCATGGGAGAGGGAGTGGTTGGTCGGGTAGCCCTTCAAAACCAACCCATGGCCATTCTCGACGTTCTCAAAGATCCCCTGTATAAGGAGAAGGAGTTGGCAAAAAAGGAAGGACTGGTTTCAATGCTCAGTGTCCCCATGTGCATTAAGGACAGAGTGATTGGCGTGATCAATTGCTACACCTCCTTTCCCCATTCCTTCTCGAAGAGTGAAGAGGAGATTCTCACGACGGTTGCGAACCAGGCCGCGATCTGCATTGAAAATTCGGGTCTGATGGAGGCTTTCGATATCGATGAGATTCTCAGACTCGTTCTGGAAGGCGTGACGAAGAATATCGGGTTCGACCGCGCCCGTCTCTATCTGGTGAACGAAAAGAGAAATATTCTTGAATGCAAAATGGCGGTAGGGATCGATGAGGGAAAGATCAAAGGGATGACGCTGCGTTTAGACCCGAGGGACAGTGTAGTGGCCCGGTCGGTTTTTGAGCGGAAGCCCTTCATCATTCCGGATGCGAGCAGAGACTCCAAGGTGAACCCCGTTTTGAAAGGGAAACTGAATCTTCAGTCTCTTGTGGTAATCCCCCTCCTTGCAAAAGAAAAGTCCTTGGGCGCCATTGCGGCGGATCACACGGAACCCGGGAAAAACATTACGAGAGAAACTCTCGAATCGGTGATGACCTTCGCTCAGCAGGCAGGTTTAGCCATCCATAATGCCTTGATGTACCAGGAGCTAAAGGCTTTTAGCCAGCAGATGGAAGAGAAGATACAAAAGACGACCGCCGATCTCAGAAAAACAGAGGCTCAATTGATTCGATCCGAGAAACTGGCTGCCTTAGGGCAGCTGGCAGCCGGCATCGCCCATGAGATTCGAAATCCCTTGACCAGTATCAACATCCTCATTCATTCCCTGACAGAAAATTTTCCTTCCGAAAACACCAATCGTGAGGATCTCCGAGTGATTGAGGAGGAAATCCGCCGGATCAACGAGATTGTGGACCAATTCCTCCGATTTGCCAAACCGGCATCGCCGCTTTTTGAAAAGACGAATCTCATCCCCATTTTTGAAGAAATCCTGCAATTGCTCCGACCTCAGATAGAACGCGGCAAGGTCAAGGTTAAAAAAGAGTTTGAACCCCTACCCCTCATCACGGTTGATAAGGAGCAGATAAAACAGGTCATCCTCAATCTCTTGTTAAACGCCGTTCAGGCGATGCCACAGGGCGGCCACCTGACATTGAGGGGAAAGGTTGCGGATTCTGACCGCTGGATCAGGCTTTCCTTCCGGGACTCTGGGATGGGTATTCCCGAAGAAGATTTGAATAAACTCTTCGACCCGTTCTTCTCTACCAAGGAAGGCGGGGTTGGTCTCGGCCTCTCCATCGCACATCGAATCATCGATCAGCATCATGGGAAAATTGAGGTGGAAAGCGCCCCTGGTAAAGGGACTCTCTTGACGGTTTGGCTTCCGACCGACAACGGACATTTGAGTATGAACCATGAACGATGAACTACGAAGAAAACTATGAACAATGAACTATAAACTTTGAACAAGAGATTAGAACAAAATTCTTTTGTTCATTGTTTATCGTTTAACGTTCATTCTCTATAGCTTACCGTTTATAGTTTATCGTTTAACGTCCATCGTATCTCTTAAGAGGTAACGTGCAGACCATTCTGATCGTCGATGATGAAAAATCGATCCGATATTCGCTGAAACGGATGATGGAGGGTAAATATTCCATCCTCACTGCCCAGAACGGGGAAGAGGCATTGGATCGAGTGAAGGAGAGCTCCCCCGACCTGATCATCATGGATATTAAGATGCCGGGACGAAGCGGAATTGATGTCCTGAGGGAGATTAAGTCGATCGATCCCAAATCCCTGGTCATCATCATGACGGCGTATGGGACCACCGAGAAGGCGATCGAGGCCATGAAGTACGGGGCCTTCGACTATATCTTGAAACCCTTTCCCATCCCGCAGATGAAAGGCTTGGTTGAAAAGGCCCTTTCCTTGCGAAGGATGATGAAGCAGGAGGTGATCTACGCTTCGACGGAGGGAGAAAAGACAGATGAGGGAGAACGGATCATCGGGTCCTCTCCCAAGATGCAGGAGATGTACAAAATCGTGGGGCAGATCGCTCCGAGCGATGTCACCGTGTTGCTGAGGGGCGAAAGTGGGACCGGGAAAGAACTCTTTGCGCGGGCGATTTACCAGCATAGCTCCCGGTCGAACCTGCCTTTTCTCCCCGTCAATTGTGCGGCAATCCCGGACACGCTTCTGGAGAGCGAACTCTTTGGCCACGAGAAAGGCTCCTTCACAGGGGCGACTTCTCGCCGCATCGGAAAACTGGAACAGTGTCAGGGAGGGACGATCTTTTTGGACGAGGTCGGCGATATGTCCCTCTCCACGCAAGCCAAACTATTGCGGGTCCTTCAAGAGAAAAGTTTCGAAAGGTTGGGGGGAACGGAGACGATCAAGGTGGATATCCGGCTGATCGTCGCAACGAATAAAGACTTAGAGGAGGTCATCGCCAACGGAAAGTTCAGGGAAGACCTCTACTACCGGCTCAATGTCGTCTCCATTATGATTCCTCCCTTGAAAGAGAGGAAAGAAGATATCCCTGAACTGGCTTCCTACTTCTTAAAAAAGTTTAACCGGGAATTGAAGAAGGGGATTGTTGGAATCACCCCTTCAGCCATGGCAAGAATCGCTTCCTATGGGTGGCCCGGCAATGTGCGTCAATTAGAAAACGTTCTGAAAAGGGCTATGGTACTGTGCCAGGGGGAATGGATTCTGGAGGATCAACTTCTTTTCGAAAAGGGGTGGGAAAGGCGAGAGGCTGAAGAGGAACCGAGTAAGAAGAATGTGGAGGATCTCCTTGACGCCCTGTTCGAAGAGCTCTCAACAGGCCCCGTGGCCTCACAAGGTCTGGACATGATTTCCAGCTTGGAAAGAGGCCTGATCCTCCGGGCCCTGCAAAAGACCGGGGGGAATCAGCTCAAGGCTGCCGCGCTGCTGGGAATCAATCGAAGCACGCTCCGGGGTAAAATGGAGAGGTATAACATCAAGAAAGAGGTGCTGATCTCGGAGGAAGGAAGTTAAACAGAAAGCTGAAGGCTGCTCAAAGGGGGTAAAGAAGGAAGGAGAAAGATTTGAGGCAAAAGGCTCAAGGCAAAAGGGGTTCTTTTCTTTGAGCTTTGACCATTCAGCTTCGAGCTTTTATAAGGAGTTTAAGGATGCGAACACTGAGAATTGGGCTCTGTCAGATCAACACAATGGTAGGCGATATCGAAAGGAATACGAAAAAGATTCTCGATTATATTGCAAAAGGAAAGAAAATGGGTGCAGACCTATTGGCTTTCCCGGAGATGGCGGTCACTGGCTATCCGCCTGAAGACCTCTTGCTCATGCCGAAGTTTATCGAGGCCAATTTGAAAGCGATAAATCGCATTGCAAAGGCCACTTCATCTATCACGGCCGTCGTCGGTTTCGTAGATAAAAAAGGAGATATTTTCAATTCGGCTGCTATTCTCCACAATAGGAAGATGATCGATGTCTATTCCAAGACTTTCCTTCCTAACTATGGTGTCTTCGACGAGGACCGATATTTTCAACCGGGAAAGGAAAATTTCATCTTCATCCTCCGGTCGACCATTATCGGCCCGAGCATCTGTGAAGATGTCTGGTATCCTGGAGACCCTATCCGGACTCAGGCCCTTTACGGAGGGGCGGAATTGATCATCAATATCTCTTCCTCACCTTACCATGCTGGAAAATCAGCATTTCGAGAGAAAATGATCTCGACCAGGGCTTCTGACAATGCGGCGATCGTTGCTTATTGCAATTTGGTGGGTGGCCAGGATGAATTGGTCTTCGATGGAGGAAGCATGATCTTCGATCAGACAGGGAATTTGATCGCCAGAGGGAAACAGTTTGAGGAGGATCTCGTCCTGGCAGACCTCGATATGGACGCTGTCTTTCGAATGCGACTCCACGACCCCCTGTTTAGGCGAGACAAGTCGGCCAATGAAAAGAAAAGTCTGAAGAAGATCGAACTTCCAGATCGTAGCTCCCGGGTCAAGAGAAAGCCTCCGATTCCTAAAAGGGAGGTCAAACCTCTGGCTCGCCTTGTTGAGATCTACGCTGCTCTCGTTCTTGGAACTGGAGACTATATTCGAAAAAATGGTTTCCAGACGGTTTTGATCGGTCTGAGTGGAGGCATCGATTCTGCCCTGACCGCTACCATCGCTGTGGATGCATTGGGAAAGAAAGGAGTAGTGGGAGTGGCCATGCCCTCTCAATATTCCTCAAAGGAATCCATGGAAGATGCCAAACTTTTGGCAAAGAATCTGGGCATTCGACTCCTCACCATTCCGATCACGGAGGTATTTCAAGCCTATCTTAAGACCCTTACTCCGTCTTTCAAGGGGCTCAAGCCCAATGTGACAGAGGAAAATATTCAGGCCCGTATTCGGGGAAATATTCTGATGGCCCTCTCCAACAAATTGGGGTGGCTCGTCTTAACCACTGGGAACAAGAGTGAGATGAGCGTGGGATATTGCACGCTTTACGGGGATATGGCAGGAGGGTATGCCGTTTTGAAAGATGTTCCAAAAACACTGGTTTACGAATTGACAAAATTCAGAAACAAAAAAGAAGGGAAAGATATCATCCCTAGACGCGTATTCACGAAGCCGCCTTCAGCGGAATTGAGGCCGAATCAAAAAGACGAGGACTCCCTTCCCCCCTACCCCGTTCTGGATCCCATTCTCCAGGCTTATGTTGAAGAGGATAAAGGGCTTGAAGAAATTGCAAAGATGGGATTTAAGGAAGGTATGATTAAAGACGTGATTAATATGGTGGACCGAAATGAATACAAACGAAGGCAAAGCCCACCGGGAGTAAAGATCACCCATCGTGCCTTAGGAAAAGACCGGAGACTACCGGTAACCAACAAATATCGGAACTTTTGATTCTGGTAGTGTTGTTCCCCTGTTTTCTCGATGGGAAGCATTTCTTGGGTCGGTTTCTCAGCTTCTTCTGATTTGTCATCTTCTCCTAACCTGATACATCTCCCAATCTGTTCACGCTCCTTACTCTTATTTCTATCCCTCCAAAATGGCAACCGCTCTTATAGGTGAGCCTGTTCCGTCGCGAATCTTTAGGGGAAGAGCGATGAAGGTGAAACGCTTTCCCACCACCTTATCCAAATTGCACAGATTTTCAATATGTGTAATTTGCCGTTCCTGGCAGACACGGTGACATGGGTAGGTTTTATCATACCACATATCAGGACTTGCTGAGTCGACACCAAAATTAATACATCCCCGGTCAATAATGAATTCGGTCCCTTCGCGGTCTAATCCCGGATAATCGGTCATGTATTCCGGTTTTCCGTAGTATCGGTCATATTGGGCGGTACGAAAAAGAATGGTATCGCCTTTTCGGATATCGAGCTTCCACCTCTTGAGTTCGGCTTCAATTTTCTTCCTTCCAAACTGGGTCTTCTGAGGGATATCACTTACGTCCAGGCAAATTGCTGAAGTGATACAATTTTCCAGGGGGATTTTATCCACGGGTGGTGCGTTCGGATCTCTTGAAAGGTGGCTCACCGAGTCAATATGTGTTGGACCATGATCACAGAGCAAAATCCCACGCGTCTCGTAAGAAAACCCGGTTGCCAGCTGTCGCTTGCACTCCTCATGAGACAGGTGGGTCCAGATCACTGTCTTCAAATGTCCCGGATAAACGGGCATTCCTTGATAGATTTCCTGTGTAAGGTCAATTATCTTTCCCTTGAACAACATCTTTCTCTCCTTTTATTCTTTCTGTATTGTTTTTCATTCTTCTCCATCAATTTCTTGAATTCCATGACAACCTCCCTGCCAAATGCTTCGTCATTGATGTGGTGAGGGAACTGCTGTACAGGGATGGAAGATTTGATCTCTTCTTTCAAGGCTTCTGCAAAGGCATGACATCCTCTTGGATTGTAAAGGGGTCTCCCCTCATAGTTTGGATAGGAGAATCCTTTCATCGGGATCATGACAATGGTGTTTCCCTTCGACCGGTTGAGTTTGTGAGCAATGATGCGGCCCAATTCGGCCATCTCTTTAACACTCGTTTTGACAAATGTCATTTCGGGATTGTGCATCATCGTCCTTCGTTTCTTCAAGGAAGGTGCTAACGTTTCGAAGCGTCCTTTGACGATGTAGTCAATGCTCCCTGGTACCACGATCTGCGGTATCTTCATATCAGACGCAGCCTCCAATCGGTGCTGGCCGCAAGCGTGGTTTCCTCCGGCCAGTTCGTCGGCTAATTCATGAGTGGTCAAGTCAATCACTCCGGAAAAATCCCCTTCCCGAATCATTCTCTCCATAGCCATTCCGCCAGTTCCATTGGGATGGAAGGCGACGACTTCATACCCGGCCTTCTCGAGGAGAGAGACGATAAGCCTTCCCGCCGGGGTCGTTGTCCCATAGATGGTGATGGCCACATTCTGTTTTTTTCCGGTATGGACTTTGTCAAGTTTCACCATCCCAGCAAGGGCACCCGCTGCATTGTTCAAGACTTGTTCGAGGATCGCATTCAAGCCGAAAAAATCGACGACGGAATGCATGAGCGTCATGTCGTTTGTGCCAACATAAGGCTCGAAGGCCCTCCTTCCCGATGCAACGGTAGAGAGCATCAGTTTGGGTACTCCCACAGGAAGTGCCTTCATTGCAGACGTGCCGATTATCGTTCCCTGAACACCCCCGATGGAGAGGACGCCATGGATCCTCCCCTGCCGATAAAGACACTCTGTCAAGACGGTCGCTCCCATCATCATTGCTTTAATCGCCATTCCTTTATCCTTGGTCTGAATCAACTTTTCGATTTTCTCCCCCGCGGCAGTGGCAACCTCTTCCCTTGTGATGTCTCCTACTGCAGAAGAAGGGAAGACCCCAACATCCATAATTAGCACGTTCAATCCTTGCCGCTCGAGCGCTTTCTTCAAATAGAGCGCTTCCTCCGCTTTGGTGTCGAGAGTAAGGATAAGAAGTGCCGTCTTCTTCATCGGTTATTCAAACAACCGGACGAGCAATGATACCTTGGCGTTTTCTTCAACCAATTCTGCCATATTTTGAGCCTCAGATAAAGTGTTCCCAGCCGCGACCAACCCATGTCCGGCCAGAAGAATCGCTCTGACCTCTCGGTCACGAAACGCAGAGATCACATGATCTGCGAGCTCCTGGGAGCCCTCGGCCGCTAACGGTATGATTGGAATTTTTTTTAGAACCCTCTTCGCATGAACGGTTAAAAGAGAGATGGAGACCCCTTTGACGGCATAAGCTGTGGAAACGGGCGCATGATAATGAACCACACCACAAATATCATCCCTCGTTCGATAAACCCCCAAGTGGAATTGGATTTCTTTGGAGGGTTCTTGTGCGCCCTGAAGCACATGTCCGTCAATATCCACTATGGAGATCTCAGATTCCTTTAGGTCGTAAAAAGAACCACCCCTGCCTTTGACCAAGAATTGATTTCCACATCTCATGCTGATGTTTCCGCCCGTGGAGCTTTGCAGACCCATCCTTACGGCGCGACGGGCAATCCGAAGAAATTCCTTCTTGCACTTCCTCAGCTCCAAGTCTTGTTGCGGCTTAACCTCAAAACCACTCGTCAACTATCAACTCCTATTCCGAAGGATATACGCTCCGATGAAATACTTTTATTTCGTGGCCCGGCAATACAAGATCGGCCCTTCTCTTGATCTCTTTAAAGCTATTCCACATCTCAAAATAGTTAATGTACCTGCCAATGGGGATAAAATCCAAGAGCTCATCCGGACTCCCTTTCATATTTTCCTCGACGAATACTGCATCGCCTGCGATGACGATCACGCCTTTCTCTGTCCGAATTGAGACAGACTGGTGGCCGACGGAATGACCCGGTGTAGGAAATAGTGTAATGTCGTTGTCATATTTGAATTCACCGTCAAGAATCTCGAAGGAGGAGTCTTTGTATGGAGGCTCGAGCCCTAAGATAGATGCCTCGTAGGAACGATAATAGGGAGGCAGGGGAGGGTTCAGAGCGAATTCAAGTTCCCGCCTCTGTACGTATAACTTTGCCTTCATAAATAATTTCATATTGGAACAATGATCCCAATGGAGGTGGGTAAAAAAAATAACCTGGATCTCAGTAGGGGAAACTTCTACTCGGGTCCTCAATTGCTCGTCGATACGGGCTCCCTCCGGCTGATAGCCCTCGTGATGCCATCGATTGGCTCTCGCCGTATCGCACATCCCCGTATCGACCAGTATTTTTTCCTTGCCGTCCGTAACATACCAGGCTGTTGCAGGAATGTCGACCTTCTTTCCGATTCCTCTTCCAAGGGTGCAATAAGCTCCCTGATCTACCGTAATGATTCCCGTATTTAACGGGTAAATTCTGTATCCCAAGTCTCCCCCTCTCTATTAGATCTTTACGCCCAAGCAGTGCACGACTTCATCAATCTTGCAGGTAAGTTCTTCCAAATTACCGCACATGCGGATTTGACCTTTTTCCATAATATAGGCTCGCAGATTTTGGCTCAAACGCATGGCCATCTCCACATGCTGTTCAACCAGGAGAATGGTCACCCCGTCGTCCTGGAGCTTTTTGATAATCTCCATGATCTCATAGACGATCATTGGCGCCAGTCCTTCGCTCGGTTCGTCGATGAGTATCAGTTTCGGCTTGGCCATCAGACCCCGGGCAATGGTCAGCATTTGCTGCTCTCCACCCGAAAGGCTGGCTCCGTATTGCCTCAGCCGCTCCTTGAGGCGGGGAAAGTAGTTGAGGACGGCTTCGAAAAGATGCTCCCTGTTATTCCCTTTACCGAGGATCAGGGAACCCAGTCTCAGATTTTCGTGGACGGTCAGGTTGGGAATAACCCTTCGATCTTCCGGAATAAGAGAGATCCCTTTCTGCGCGATCTTATAAGGTGGCAGCCCTGCGATGTTCTCGTTACAGAAGATGACCTTTCCGTCTTTTGGAGGTTGAATTCCCATGATGGTCTTCATGGTCGTTGTTTTGCCTACCCCATTTCGACCGAGCAAGACGACGATTTCTCCCCCTTTCACCTCCAGCGAAATCCCCTGCAGGATGTGACTGTAGCCATAATAGGTATTGATATTCTCAAGTTGAAGCATGGTGATCACCTTCTCCCAGGTAAACTCTCTGTACCTCTTCGTTATCGCTTACCTGGTGGGGCGTCCCCTCTGTCAAAACGCGGCCTTCGTTTAGAACCAAAACCTCATCGGAGATTCCCATCACAACGCTCATGTCATGTTCCACCAAAACAATCGACAGATGAAGGGTCTTATTCAATTTTAGAATTAACTCGGCGCAAAGATTCGTTTCAGCACAACTCATCCCGGCTGTCGGTTCATCCAGGAGCAAGACCTCTGGGTTGGTTGCCAGGGCAACCGCGATCTCCAGGTAACGCGTTTCTCCATGGGAAAGAGTCGAAGCCAGCCAATTTCTTTTTTCCAACAGTTCAACCTGTTCCAACATCTCGAGAGCCCGTTGATTAACCTCCCGCAAGGAATGGGTCGATTTCCAGAAATTGAAAGACGTCTGTCTGGATTGAGCAGCAATGCGAATGTTTTCAAAAACGGTCAAGCCCGGGAAGATATGGGTGATCTGATAGGTCTTAGTGATACCCAGTTGAGAGATCTGGTTGAGGGAGAGTCGAGTAATATCTTTCTCCTTAAAGAAAACCTTTCCGCTTGTTGGAAGATAGACTCCGGCAATGAGGTTGAAGAGGGTCGTCTTTCCTGCTCCGTTGGGACCAATGATTGACTTCAGTTGGCCTTTCTTCAGGTTAAAGTCGACCTGATCAACCGCTTCCAAGCCATCAAAGTACTTACAAATCTTTTCGGTTCTTAAATACATAAGCTACCTTATTCAAGGCGGGTGGCCAAAGGAGGCGCTTCCTGCCTCAGTTTTTTTGTTTTATAGGCAGAATATTTATCTCTGATCGTCCCCATGATCCCGGCCGGAAAGAGAAGGATGATGAAGACAAAGATCGTTCCAACAAATACTTCCCACCGGGGGGTAAAAACGCTGATCGTATTCTGAAGAAAGAGGAAGACCCCCACCCCGATTAGAGGTCCCAAGAAGGTGCCTTTCCCCCCCAAAATAGCCATCATTACCATCGTTCCGGAGGTCAGCCAGAAAAGAGTGGTGAGAGGAACGTAACCGAGATAGATCGTGTTCAGTGCGCCCGCCAACCCTGCATAGAATGCCGAGAGGACGAGTGAGAAGAATTTAACCAAAGTCGTATTGAACCCACAGGCCCTTGCTCTCTCCTCATTTTCACGGAAGGCCTGAAGTAGTTTTCCAAAGGGAGACTGCAAAATCCGCCACGTCAGGTAGAGCATCCCGATCGTGATAACAAAGACAAAGTAATAGAGGGGCTGAGGCCTGTTGAGGGAGACTGAAAAGATTTTGATGATAGGGATATGGGTCAGACCATCTTCTCCTCGGGTGATGTGCTTCAAAGGTGAAAGGGCCAGGAAGTAAAGCATCTGTCCAAAGGCAAGGGAGATCATTGCAAAATAGACACCTCGTCTCTTGATGGCCAGTGCTCCGATGAAACAGGCCAAAAGCATGGCGGCAGTCACTGCTACGAGAAGGCTTGTCCAGAGGCTTGCTTTCCAGTAACGTAGTGCCATACCAGCACTGTAAGCCCCTAACCCGAAGTAGGCTGCGTGACCAAAGGAGAGGACACCCGTATAACCCAAAAGAAGATTGAAACCAAGACCAAAGATTCCCCAGATCAGTATTTCTGTAGCAAGCGGAGCCGAGATGACGAAGGGAAGGACCAGAAGGACAAGAGCCGTCCCCAGCACAATGGTTGCCCTGGGCTTGGATTCAATTTCCTTTAAAACCTTTTCCTTATCGTGCAAACTTTTCACTCAAACAAATCTCCTATTCTCTTCCAATTTCGCCGAAAAGACCACGCGGCCGAATTAAGAGGATCACAGCCATACAGAAATACATGGAGACTGTCGCATATTCTCCAGCGATAAAGGACGTAATTGCCACAACCAATCCAATAAATAAACCGCCTAGGATGGCTCCCCCTAAGCTGCCAAGCCCCCCCACAACGGTAACGACAAAAGCGATCATGGTCATGTCGACCCCCATGTCGGGCGTCGCGGACATCATGGGAACGGCGATGGCACCGGCTAAAGCGGCCAGTCCAATGCCGATGGCAAAACCGATGGTCCAGATCCGTGAGACATTTACTCCCAGGACTTGGACCATGAGGCTGTCACGGGTTGATGCTCTGATGATCATCCCCAGGTCGCTCTTCTTGAGAAAGAGCCAAAGGGAGATCAAGATTGCCAGTGTAAAGAAGATGATGAACAAGCGATAATTCGGCAGGGTAAGCGACCCGAAAACTGTCGCACCCGTGAAAGCCTGAGGATAATTTACAGGTTTTCCAATCAGGCCGAAAATGATTTTAATCAAGTCGGGAATGGCAACAGAAAGGCCGAAGGTGAGCAAAAGTGGAAGGAGAGGATCTTTTCTGTAGAGAGGTTTTAAAAGGAAGAATTCAATGAGGACGCCAATCAAGCCAACGATGACAATGGCACTTAGAATGCCAATAAAAAAATTTTCGGACAAAGAAACAGCCACGAAGACGGCGTAGCCTCCGAGCATGGCAAAAGTCCCGTGGGCAAAATTGACAATGTCGAGAAGACCATAAATGATTGACAGCCCGCTTGCCAATAGCACAAAGATAGACCCCAGAGCCAGTCCGAAAAAAAGCTGTAACGCAATGACGCTCCAAGGAAGATCGGTCAGCATCAGAATACCTTTCCTAAAACCAGAGAATTTGGGTTTAGGGATTGGGGATCAGAAGCCATATCTTTCTAATCCCCAATCCCTGCTCCCCAATGCCAAAGTCTACTTCGGTAACTTAATATTGATAAAAGGAAGCTTTTTAGCGTTATCTTCACAGGACATGATAATGGAATCCTCTGGGATTTCGGCTATGATGTCAGCCAGATCCCAATCCTTTGCCTTCTTCCCTTTGCCCCTGAGAAGAAGGTAGCTTTGTACCCTCTGATGATCGCAGGCACGGACGTATTCCGAGCCTTTCGTCAGTTCGTATTTTAGCCCTTCCATGGCAGCAATGATCTTCTGTTTATCCGTCACCGTGCCCGCCTTCTGCATCGCCATGAATAGTATATTGGTTGCAACATAACCGGATTCCCCATCCTGCTCGATGGGTTTACCGTACTTCTTTAGGAAGGTGTCTGAGAATTTCTTGCTGGTGGCATATTTATCCCGGAGCTTCCAGTAAAAGGTCATTCCACCCACGATATTCTCATCGTAAGCCGGTCCGACCTCTTTCATGGTTGCCATCGCTGTCTTGGTGCATACGATCTTCATCTTCTTGGTCAAACCCAATTCATTGGCCTGTTTAATGGCAGCGGTTTGATCAGACCCGAGGTTGTTCATGACGATAAAATCCGGGTTGGCTGCCATGATCTTGGCAAAATAGGTTGAGAAATCGGTTGCACCCAGGGGTGCATAGACATTCCCCAAGAAGTTGCCTCCCATTTGCTCACTCTGCCAGATCCAGCCCTCCAGAAGGCTGTGTCCCCATCGGTAATCGGCTGTGATCGAGAACCACTTTTTCCCCAGTTTTTCGAATGCATATTTTGAAACGGCCAGTGCAGCAGAGTAAGGGATGACCATAAAGGCGAAACCATACTTACACTGATCTGCTCCCAAGACCATATCCGACTGGCAATAGCAAACGTAGATGACCTTGTTCTTGCATGCAAACTCGTTCATCGCCAGGGAGATGGCGCCGGAGAGAGTGCCACCAATAAAATCGCACTTCTCTTCTTCTGCCAGCTCTTTTGCCCTCCGGAGTGCGACCGCTCCGTTTAGTTGATCATCCCTGTGAATCCAAACTATCTTGTTGCCCAAGACCCCTCCTTTCGCATTCCATTCTTCAACAGCCATCTCTGTAGCGTGCTGCTGATCAAGTCCGAGAGCCGAATAAGTACCGGTTAAAGGATGCATGGTTCCATACCGGATCGTACCCTGTGCCACCGCCCTGCGGGTAATGAAGGGTACTCCAGGCCCAAAAAGTGCCATACCAGTAGCGGCACCCTTTAAAAAAACCCTCCTCGAAATCTTCTTGCTCAATTTTTTCTCCATCTTACTCCTCCCTTAATTTATCACTACAGCGAATCTTGGATGGCAATACGCTGCCATTCTTGTTGGAATTGGGAAAATCGTTCACCTCCTTTCACTTTTTAGTGAGCTGTCCGGCTTCCATCGACTAAAAGAATATAACCCATTACCAGATTCGACGCCTCTGAAGCCAAGTAGATCACTGCGACCAAAGCAACAATGGCCGGGGTTGTAGCGATGCTTTTAAAAACCTGATTTATGCGCAGAAGATAGACATAGCCAAATGAGGCAATGAATACGGCCATTAAGCCAAGGTGTGTTCTTATGGAGGTTTTCATCATTCCCGTATGCTTACCAATAATTATACTGCAAACAATAATTTCTGAAATGTTATCCCCGAGAGCAATTTCTGTCAATAACAATTCGAGCTTCTCACCATTCTATCTATAAAGCGAATGATGTCTACCTCACTCTGAGCTGATTTGAGCTGAGTTTGAATGTTCGAAATCGAATACCACATTGAGTGGAGCGCATAGTGTTAATGTTCGATCGTGGAGTGTAAATCGATAGGCGTAATGTGTAAAGAACAATATGTTTCCACAAAACATCAATTTCCTTGTTTGAAAATTCTTGACAAAATTCTACCCACTGTATCATTGGTTAATAATGAATAGGAAACTCAGAGTCATTAAGGTTCTTGGCAAAAATTAGAGACATTTTCTGAATGGGCGAATCTCGTTAAAATATGGGAGGTGTCCCTTCTAAATATTTCTTTCTTATGTTATTTAAATTCTAGGAAGGCGATCTGGATAGAATTTCATTAACTGAGTTAAACTCTCAAGGAAGGGGAACGTGTCTATGTATTACCAATTAACGGAGGAGCAGAAACGGTTCAAACAAAGTGTGAGGCGGCTTGCCGATGAAAGAGTGGAACCAAGGGCTAAAGAGATTGATCAAAAGGGGGAGTTCGCATGGGATATTTTCGAACTCTTTAGAAAGCATGGTTATCTTGGCCTGTGCATACCCGAGGCCTATGGTGGTCAAACCTCAGAACATATCTATGTGTGTATGGCGATAGAAGAGGTGGCCCGGGTTTGCGTCAGCTCCTCCCTGATTATTCAGGTTCAAGCCTTGGGAACGTTTCCGATCATGATTGGTGGTTCTGAGGATCAAAAGAGAAAATACGGCCCGCTTCTCGCAAGTGGACAAAGACTCATTAATTTTGGGTTGACCGAACCGGAGGCAGGTTCAGATGCGAGTATGATGACTACAAAGGCTGTCTTGGAAAAGGATCAATATATTTTAAATGGAACGAAACATTTCATGTCAAATGGCCCTATTGTCACAACCATGGTCGTCTTTGCGATGACAGACCCTTCAAAAGGAGCCCGTGGGATTAGTGCTTTTATTGTTGAGAAAGAAGTTTCGAAGTTTGTAGTCGGAAAGGTGGAATCGAAGATGGGAATCCGGGGGGCCCCAACATCTGAAATTCTTTTCCAGGACTGCCCGGTTCCAAGGGGGAATTTATTGGGAGAGGAAGGAAAAGGGTTTCGAATTGCCATGGCGGCCCTGGATGCCGGGCGACCCACCATTGCCGCGCAGGCTGTTGGGTTAGCCCAAGGGGCTATGGAAAAAGCGATCCGTTATTCGAAGGAGAGAATCCAGTTTGGTAAACCGATATCTGAATTTCAAGGGATACAGTGGATGTTTGCCGACATGGCATGCAAGATTGAAGCCGCCCGGGCGCTTACCTATCAAACCTGTAATTTGATCGATCAGAACGATCCACAAAAAACGTATATGTCTGCTTGTTGTAAGCTCCTCGCCACGGATGTTGCGATGAAGGTAACCACAGATTCCGTCCAGATCGCAGGGGGATACGGGTATATGACTGATTTTCCTTTTGAGAGGATGATGAGGGATGCCAAAATTACCCAAATCTATGAAGGGACAAATCAGATTCAGAAAATCGTGATTGCACGAGAGCTACTTCGATAATCTACCACAGTATAGAAATCCGAGGTCATCCTTAATGATTGACAAATAGGTACCACCCATAAAAAAGTTCACCCTTCCAAATTGTGGAAATTATCTTTTCAAGGATTATCACTTGAAACCTGCCATAAGAATCTGGATTCTCACCTTGAAGAGTTCGGAGAGAAGTCACTATCACACCTGATAAGGCCTGTATAGTCAAAACATGACCACAATCAGCAATATCCAGTCGGCACCCATACTAACCCCGTTTTTCGCTCGGTGACACCTTTAATGTTCTACCAGTATCCTTTCTACTTCTACTGCTGGAAAAAAGAAAATGATGCGAACCTCACTCGTACCAACGTTCGTGATACAGTGTTTTGTCCCAGCGGGTGTCAATAAGACCGATGGAGTTGTTATGGGCACCTCTTTCCCACCTACCTCCACTTTGACATCGCCCGAGAGAAAAACCAAAGCTTCCTCCACCTTGTGGACATGGAGCGGTAATGTGTGGCCCGCTGCTATCCTCAGTTCACCCACAGTTATGGCGGCAGATCCCTTTTCTCTACTCATGACTAGTTTACTGATTATGCCGGGAAACGGACTTGCGTCTGGAACATCGCTGAATCTAATCGGCTCTGACATTTATACCTCCTTTTTTCTGCTTAATCTTGAGGAATCATTCGTCCCTTGGCAATTACCTCCACTTGTCTACTGAAGCAGTTGATGGATAAACAAATCGCCACCCCCGCATCATGGAATTGGTTTCCCCGCCGACTACCACGATATGACCGTTCTGACATGGATAGATCTGAACGACCGCGTCCTCACTCATGGTCACTTCCACAATTTGTAAGCTAATATCACGATGACGACCGCAATCATTATTGTAAATCCAATTGGGGAAACATGTCGTTGATGTCCAAATATGCCGAAACTATTCGTGCCATGTCGTCCTCCCTTTGAGTATCTTTCTTGCTCATTCCTAGAGAATCCCTTGGATACCGAACGAACTATGGCCGAAAAACTCCAATCATACCGAGAAATCACCCTATCTCCTCGATCACAATATCGTCCTTAATCTGGATACACCCAATCACATTCTGAGCCGCGGGGCAGGACGTTAGGTCTAATAGAGAAGTCACCTCTTTTCTGCTTGACCAAGTTATCCCAAGCTTTTTCTAAAAAAACTATCTCCTTTATTAACATAATTCGAGACCGGTGTAAAAACCTAAAAAGTGTTTCTAGTAACGCAAGCTTGGAAACTTCCAGCCTGATAGGAACCATATCAAATTTTCTGGGGGGTCTTTGAGCTCCGAAGAGCCCGCAGGCATGTATCAATTAGTTCAAAGCAGCACTCACCCTTGACTATCCCAAGCTTATTTACGCTACCGCAGACGAATTAGAGATCGCCTCTTGAACTTGATAGCATGTTACGCAGGAAACGCCCCAAATGTTAGGCGCTCTCAGATCCTCAAGGGCGTGGATATCTTGCCACTATCCCCACCTGCCAAAAGGTTTCGATAGGAAGACATATCAAAACATTGAATCAGAGGATGAAAACCCACCCCAATTCTTTATTCATCCAGATTAACAAAGGGCAGAGACTTTCTATCGATTGCCAGTTGAAATCGATCGGATTCTTTAAATTATCCATCTCTCGATTACGGGAAGAGCTTCTCGGATTAATCTTTAGTTGAGTCCATCCCCACTTCTTTCCTAGGATTATGATTTTAAGAATTGCGAGAAATTTCTCCACCAGCCACATTGGCGGGGAACGAAGCGGGGGGTTACAGAAATCCTTTTGGTTTTTTGGGTTGGGGTTTTTCTTGGGGAAGGATATTCTCCTTTTCCTTCTTATTATCTTCGACCTTAAAGCCAGATTCCTCTATGATAAACTTATCGTCGCCGGGGTCGGGTTTAAATTCCAACTCGAGCCTCTTCGCTTCCTTTATATAAGACCCTTCTTTCAGACGGATCTCCCCGTTCGGCACAACAACAATGGCCGACTCTCCCTGGACAGGGCATCTCTGTTCACAGAATCCACAGCCGTTGCATTTTGAAGCAACCACCACGGGACGTCGATATCCTTCGACAGGGCGAAAGACAATAGCGTTATAAGGACAGATTTCGTCACAGATCAAACAGATCTTATTCTGAGCCCAGACTAGGCACATCTCTTTCCGTAAGACAGCCGTACCCACTTTGGCGTGGGTTTTTTCTTCGAGCGATAGAGAACGAATTGCTTGCGTCGGACAAACCTTTCCACAGACATTGCAGTTTTGATCGCAAGGAGCAAAACGAGGCTCCATCTTAGGCGTCCACAGACCCGAGAAGCCGGATTCCCACAGCAAGGGTTGAAGCGTATTCGTCAAACAAGACTTCATGCATTCCCCGCAGCGGATACACGTGCGCAAAAACTCAGTCTCGGGAATGGCGCCGGGTGGCCGGATGATTTGATGCTTGCCCCGGAGCAGGGTGAAAGGGGTCTGCGTGGCCAGAAACCCCACCCCCAAACCTCCGGCCAAGGAAGCGAGGAATCCTCTCCGGGAAAAATCGATTTTTGAATATTCCCCTCCTATCGAAAGAGAAGCCGGAAAAGTGATCGCTTTTTGCGGACAGACTTTAGCGCAGGTCTGGCATTGAATGCACTCTGGGAGATGCATTGTCCTTGGGTCTTCTGCGATGGCTCCCATCGGACACGCCTTTTGGCATTTCAGACATTCGTTGCAGTCCTCGCTGACCCGGCGTTTGAAAAGTCCAAGAGGTGAGATCAAGCTGAGCAGAGCTCCCAACGGACAGAGGTAGCGGCACCAAAACCGTGGGGCCAGCCGATTAAGAACGATGATCCCTCCGAAAACCAGGAGCGTGATGGCCGTCATATAGTAGACAGACTGGAAATAGTGCTGGTGAGATAAGACGACCCATCCCAGGGCTTGGAACAAAGGACGCAACAAATCCAGGAGGAGATTGATGATGGTAAGCGCCAGAGGATAAATGAAGAAGGTATAAAATCTCGTAAGAAGCGACATCGGGTCCATCAAGAAGGCTAAGGAGAGGCCGGTCAAGGCAGCAACGATAAAAATGACGAGTAAAAAATATTTCGATCTTCGAAGGCCTGTTTCCTTCTTCAGGCCGACACGTTTTTTCTTTCGAAGAAGGAGAAAGTCCAGAAAATCAATCGAGGCGCCCATCGGACAAACATAGCCGCAGAAGAACCTGCCGACGGCGAGCGTCGCCCCGATGGTAACAAGAGCCCACAGTGCTCTGCCGATGATCTCCCTTGCCGCGATCACAGCATTTATTCCGAGGAGGGGATCGAGACGTAAATAGATATCCGCGGGAAGCCAATTGGGCAGTTTGTAAGTGGCTAAAACGAACAACGCGGAGAAAAGAAGAAGTGAGAGGCCCTGGATGATCGTCCTCATGCTTTCTCCCTGAACACTTTGAGCTGGTCGACGTCGATCTTTCCAAGACCGTGTTGATAAGCAGCGAGCAGATGCTCAACCTGCCGACCTTTGAAGTTCTGCCCATACCACGGAACAATGCTTACCCCGTAAGAATCCACGGCAACGGGATCCGTGCCGGCAATGACAAGATTCGGTTTCTTAACCTCACCAGGCCCGCCCGGTCCGCCGGAGACCAAAGCCCGCGTGGCGTCAAGAACGGTCAGCAACGGTTTGATGGCCGTTCCTAAATCCGCTATGGCTTGATTGATGTTGTACTGAGAATGGAAACTCTCTCGATTCCAGATCAGACCCATGAGCCCTTTCATGCCCAAGCTGACCCCCGTTGCCGAGTGGGATTTCGCTACCGGAATATTAATCAAAATATGGCCATCCAAAATCTCTTTTACGGCCTCCACACTTTCCAAAACCTTCCCTTTTGGAATCTTGACTTCGTTGAAAAACTTTCTCTCCTGAAGAGCGAGAACATGGACGCCCGTGATGCTCTTACATGCATCGCGAATCCCCGTCCTTTCAAGGCAGAGTTCTGCTCTGTGCAGCGTGTGATCTAAGACTAAGACTTGGGAAGCTCCTGCTTCCATACAAGCCTGAGCCACCGTGGCAACTACTAAGGGGTGGGTTGTAGCGGCGAATTCAGGCGTCCTGGAAAAAGACATATTTGGCTTAAGGACGACCTGTTGCCCTTTCTTAACAAACCGAGAAATTCCTCCTAAGGCCTCAAGGGCTTTTCTCGTTGCCGCAGCGGGCTCACCAGAAATGACCGCTAAATCATACTCTTCTTTTGCAAACGAAAAAGAAGGGCCGCCGGCAAGGCCCAATGCGACGCCTGCGGCAGCAGTCTTAAGAAACTTACGCCGTGTCATCGTTTGATTCGGTTTATTCATGACCACCCTCTGTAAGACTTAAGGACTGTCACCCTGAAATCGAAGACCCGATCCTGAAATGAATTCAGGATGACATTACTTGGTTCAGGGTAACACATGATAAATAGGTATTTATACAATAAACTCCGCTGGAACGTCTCTCAGCCGTACGATATCCCTGATCTTGCCGGAAACGTTGAATCCACTCGGACATTTCACCGTGCAATCAGAGCAATTCTCGCATACTCTGGTGGGGAGATTCAGCGACAATACAAGATCCCGGGCATGGGTGAGATTACGGTAACCATAAGTATACATACAGGCGCGCATCAGATCAGGAATGGGAAGGTTCTCTGGACATTGCCCTAAACATGTCCTGCAACCCTGACAATACAGCCCAGGCAGGGAAGCCTCTTTTTGCAGATCTTTCTTTTCAGAATCTGTAAGTGTGGGATCTTGCATCACGGCCAAGTCAGTATTCATCTGCTCAAACGTCGTGAACCCGGGGACGATGGTATGCACGTTTGGATCCTGGAGAACCCATTTCAAGGCAGCCGCAGGATTCTTCCCAGTGATGGTCCGCTTGGAACCAATAATCGACTTCATCGCAACAATTCCGATTCCGACCTCACCTGCCCTGGCAATACTACTTCTCATCTCGGCGCGATGCTTCTGTTCAAAATTATACGATGTTAAAATCACATCGTAGAATTTCGAATCGATGGCTGCCTGGATAACTTCCGGCTCATTCATGTGGGTTGTAATCCCAACAAAACGAGTCTTTCCTGCCTTCTTAACCTTTTCCAACGCCTTCAAGATCGGTTCATAAAGCGCCGATTCTCTCTTCCATACGTTGTGATGGTAATAAATGTCCACGTATTCCAGTCCCAGATTTTTGAGGCTACGGTCCACCTTTTGCAAAAACGCGTCCTCCGTAGCTTCTTCTGTATAAAGACCGGTTGTTTGATTGTTTGGGAGGCGGGCTTTGGTGGCAATCACATAAGAATCCCGGGGACGTCCTTTAAGCACTTCTCCTATCATCCCCTCATTTTGGCCTCGTTGATATACTTGGGCGGTGTCGAGCAGCACCATTCCAGAATCCAGTGCCACCCGGACGAGGTTCGGATTGTCGGTATTCATCACTCCCATGCTGATCACTGGGACCTTGATCCCCGTCTTTCCAAGGGTTCGGTAGACAAATTTCTTCTCCTTCCCTTTTGCTTCAACGACCCTCAACTCTTGCTTCATATCCATCTTAGGAAGAAAAAACAGTCCCCCAAACCCGGCGAGGGTTGACTTCATAAAATCTCTTCTGCCAATCAACTTTTTTCCCATGATCCTTGCCCTTTCTCCCCCCCCGTCCGCATAGCACATTCAAACTTTAGTCACTTTAGGCACTTGTCACTTTCCTTTTTGTAGTCCTTCCCCAAAAAGTTTCAGATATTTCGATCTGAGAGCAGGCTCACTAACGTTCAATACGCCCCAAACCTTTTTCCCTTTCCAGTACAGGTCGATCTCTCCCTGATAAGGGTCGGGCAATGTGTAACGTCCCTCTACAACATCTTTCGCAGGGCTTCCGATTTGCTGAAGGTACTTTTGAATCATACCCATGCACTCTTGTCGATCCCCTTCAATGACAAAAAGCCTAAATTTTTTTCCCGATAACTCATATTCAGCGGTGAAAGCGGAATGAAGAAAAGAGTAACCTAGAAAATTCTTGGCAATGAATTTTTCGGAATGCTTCTTTTTCCCTTCTTCCGGGAAGGAAGATAAAATGGACGGAAGCGATCCCTTCTCTCCTAAGCTTTCGGAGACCTTTTTCGCAAAAGTTAGTAAAATCTCTTGATCTTCTGATCCAGTGTTATAGCTACTTATCTTCACATAGTGCGGACCGGTCAAAAAGTTAAGGGCATTACTTTCGACATACCCCTCGGCTCCAACGTTAATAAAGTTTGCATCGGGAAGACGTTCCTGACTGTAGATTCCGAAGGCCTGGATCGGGGTTTTATGGAAATAAACATCAACGGTGATAGAACTCTTCTTTTCATTTTGGTACTCGGCCACTTTCAATTCCTCAAAATCGTACGTCAAATAAAGATCTGCAGCTCCATCGATATATTCATAAAGAGTTTTGGGCGAAAAAATCTGTACTTCCGCCGGCCGTTTCCAGCCGGCTATTTCAGGAAAGACGAAGCTCTTCCAATCGGAACTGAATGCTCGTGCCGGGCTACATACCTCCCCTGCCAAAGAAACGAACAACAAACAAACGATAAGAGATTCTTTCTTCATCGTTTCTTCCAGTCCAGATAAAATCAGCCGCCGTTATTTATCGCCACTTAACGAATCATAAAAGGCAAGTTTGAATTAATCAATAGAAGATCTCCGTCTTTTTAGCCGTCAAGGAGCCCCGGTTATCAAAAGCCATATTTTCTTCGCTGGATACAGACCTCTTTGGTTGTTTCTTAACAGGCTGCTCAAAATCCAACAAAGAAACCCTCCAGAGAATTACCCTCCAATAAGAGATTTTCTTGATCCCATCACCACCAACCAGCTGATAATCCTAAGAAACCTCAGCCCAATGCTCTGCTTCTGTCACCTGGCATAAGGATTGCTCATATAATATAGATTTTGCCTCATCCGGGAGGTCAGACTTCATTGATCGGAGTTGTTCCTGCACCCGCCGGTTCTGTGGCGGTCACCAAGAAAGCCCCCACCCCTCGGGACAAGCTTGTGACTTCCCTCGAAAGGAAGCTCAAAGAGCTGACGGTTCTTTACGAAATCAGTCAGCTGATCGGATCCACCCCGAACTGCCAGGAAGTCCTCTTAGATATCCTCGGTACGTTCCATTCTCGCTTAGGGATGAACCGGGGAACGATCACCCTACTGAATCCTGAAACAGGAGAACTGGAAATCCGGGCGGCCCACGGGATGACCGAGGAAGAGGTGAAAAGGGGCAAGTATCTGGTCGGCGAGGGGATCACTGGAAAAGTAGTGGAAACGGGAGAACCCGTGGTCGTTCCTCAAATCGAAAAGGAGCCACTCTTTCTGAATCGAACTCAATCGAGAAACGATCTCAAGAAGAGTGATATCTCCTTTATCTGTGTACCCGTGAAAATAGGGCCCACCATCTATGGGACGTTAAGTGTCGATCGACTTTTCAATGAAGACATCGCATTTGAGGAAGATGTTCGCCTTCTCTCCATCGTGGCTTCCACGATCGCTCAAGGCCTCAAGATTCAGCAGATGGTCCAGGACGAAAAGAAACAGCTTCTGAATGAGAACATCACTCTTAGGGAGAAGCTCAAAGAGAGATATAGCCTTTACAACATCGTGGGCACAAGCAATAAGATGAATGAAGTCTTTCGGATGATTGAGAGGGTCGCAAACACGGATGTCACCGTGCTCATCCGGGGCGAAAGTGGCACAGGAAAAGAGTTAGTGGCAAATGCGATCCATTTCAATAGCTCTCGTGCCTCAAAACCTTTCTTAAAACTGAACTGCGCAGCCCTTCCCGACGCACTCACGGAGAGCGAACTTTTCGGACACGAGAAAGGGGCCTTTACAGGAGCCACCGAGCAGCGTATGGGGAGATTCGAAAGAGCGGATGGTGGCACTATTTTTCTCGACGAAATTGGGACCCTTAACTTAACTGCCCAGGCGAAGCTTCTCAGGGTTCTTCAGGAAAGAGAATTTGAAAGGATCGGAGGAAACCGAACGCTT
>DASPPQ010000080.1:0-3760 GCA_035625415.1 Thermodesulfobacteriota bacterium | reverse complement strand
CAGACTGGCATAGAGATGGAGGGATTCGCGGCTGTGGCTGCTGCTGGCCTTACTATTTACGACATGTGCAAGGCCATCGATCGGGGAATGGTGATATCGGATATCCATCTTGTTAAAAAAACAGGAGGGAAAAGCGGAACGTACACCGCCAAGCGCAAAGCGCAGAGCGCATAGCGTTCAGTCATTTGCAGTTCATGATTCACGGTTTGAGATTTTTTGTTTTTCGCTATGCTCTATGCGCTATGCCGGCTGGACGGTGACAATTGAAGCGAAGTTCACTACTACTAAGGGATGTAATGAAATGAAGGAAACTATGAAAGGAAGAGTCCTCGCCGTCAATATCAGCGAAAATAAAGGGACGAAGAAGACCAATGTTTACTCCTGCGCGCTATTGAAGGATTCTGGTTTCAAAGGGGATGCCCATGCAGGTCCGTGGCACCGACAGGTTAGTCTGTTGGCGAATGAATCTATTGAGAAAATGAGAGCCAAGGGCCTAAACGTGAGCTATGGGGATTTTGCAGAAAATATCACCACAGAGGGCATTGATCTTGTTCATCTTCCTATTGGAACAGGAGTCCGCATTGGGGGCTCTGTGATACTGCGCGTGACCCAGATAGGAAAAGAATGCCATGAGCGTTGTGCCATTTACTACCAGGCGGGCGATTGCGTAATGCCCAAGGAGGGGATCTTTGCTGAAGTAGTAAGTGAAGGAGAAGTGAAGGTGGGAGATGAAATAATCATTGGTTAATCGGGTTTATTGAGTTTATCGGGTTTCTTGGGTTTATGGAATTTGTAGAATCATTGTTTCGATTGATTTATTAACTCAATAAACCCAACGAACTCTATAAACACAATAAACCTTTAATGGCGTGTAAAATGTTCAAAGTTGCAATACTAACCATTAGTGATCGTGGCTCGAAAGGCGAAAGGGAAGATTCAAGCGGACCGCTTATCGGCGAGATGCTGAAGAGTCTGCCTGCCAAAGTGATCCATTACGAGATCATCCCAGACGAGAGAGACAGGATCGTTGAAGCCTTAAAGAAGAGTTCTGACCAATTAAAGGCAGATCTGATTCTCACAACAGGAGGCACGGGCTTAAGCCCTCGGGATGTAACACCCGATGCAACATTGAAGGTCATTGATAAAGAGGTCCCTGGTTTTTCAGAAGCCATGAGGGCCGAAAGTTTAAAAAAGACTCCCCACGCGATGATTTCGAGAGCCGTTACCGGAATTCGAGGTTCGACGCTTATTGTGAATCTACCAGGAAGCCCTAAGAGCGTGAGAGAAAATCTGAGTGTGATCCTTCCTGCCCTTCCCCACGCCTTATCCAAATTGAAGGGCGACCCTTCCGAATGCGGCCAGGAATGAAAGGAGAAAAGAAATGAATCGACTCTCTGAAGATTTGTGGAAGCAGTTCCAAGAAACCCTGGGGCTGAGGGAATCGCCGCTGGGAATTTATTATACCAACGATCAGCCCGAAGGGGTCGCGCCGAAGGAGGGATTATCCGGGTGCATGATCGGGATGCTTCAGAATGCCAGCAGAAAAGGGAAACCCGTCTATTTCGACAAAATCCACTTCGGATGTCCTGGAGGGGCTTACTATATGGGATTTTTTGAATCTCCAAGGCCCAATATCGAATATTTTCTGTCCTGCGGAATTCCGGGTGAAATGGAGGGGGAGCGATATATCAAGACACCGGAAAGGGCCAAGGAATATTTCGTGAAGATGATCCCCAGACGAGCACCGGCCACCTATTGCGTGTTCAAACCTATTGACCAATTCCAGAAAGGGACAGAGCCGGAAGTGGTTGTTTTCTTCGCTTCGCCGGATATCCTCTCCGGGCTCTTCACTTTAACGAACTATGCCCTGGAGAGAACGGACGCTGTCTCCGCACCCTTCGGTTCCGGATGTGGAACGATTCTCACCTATCCTTTGAAGGAAGCTGCAAAGGAACAGCCTCACGCAATCCTGGGGATGTTCGACGTTTCTGCAAGACCCATGGTTGAAAGGGACACACTCACCTTTGCCATGCCCTATACGGTATTCCTAAAGCTTTTGGAGAATGTTTCGGGCAGTTTCCTTGGAACAGAAAGTTGGAAGAAGGTCCTCCGGAGGATTCAAAAATAATAAGAGGCAGTGATGATCTTTTCAGAAACGATACCGCTAAGCACAAAAGGCTTCAGCGACATCATTGACATCACGGATCGGGTCGACACGGTGATCAGCCGCTCAAGAATTAAAAATGGATTGGTGACCGTGTTCTGTTCCGGGTCCACGGGTGCTGTGACGACGATCGAATATGAATCGGGCGTGCTCAAAGATCTGCAAAAGGCGATAGAGAAGATCGTTCCATCCAATATCCTTTATGAGCACGACAAACGCTGGGGCGATGGCAATGGCTTTTCTCATGTAAGGGCGGCTCTGATGAAGCCTTCCCTCACCCTCCCACTGGTCAGGGGAGGATTGACCTTGGGAACATGGCAACAAATTGTTTTCATCGACTTTGATAACCGGAGAAGGGAGAGAAACATTCTTGTTCAGGTGATGGGCGAATAAGGATGATCGAGAACTCAGTTTACCTCACCAGTATATAAATTGAAACAAGGATGACGAAGACGGCGAATAATTTTCTCAGCCGGAAGGGGTGGGTTTTAAAAGAGACATAGGCGCCCACTCTCGCCATCAGGACTGTCCCGACGGCGAGTGCGGCACCGCGTTGAAGATCCACAAACCCAAAACTCCACTCAGGCAGACCAGCACGACCTATCCCGTTCAGAATATAGCCCACCACTGAGAACAAAGCCGTTATCACAATCGTAGCACTCGATGTCCCGATGGCTAATTTCAAAGGCATATTTAGGAGATAATACATCATCGGTATGGTAACAACCGCGCCCCCTACCCCAGCTAAAGCTGCCACAATGCCCGCAGCAAGCCCTACTCCCATAAGCCCGGGAATGCCAGGCTTTGATAGAAACTCAAGTTTCTTTTGAGCTTGCGCTTCGCTTTCGATTAACATTTTTATGGCTGACACCATGACAATGAGAGCAAAAACAATTCGCAGATGATTTCCACTTAACCAAGCAGCCAATCTTGTGGCAGCGAGAGCGGTCACAGCACTTGAAAATCCCAGCACGAAGACCGAACGCCAATCCACGTTCCTTTGTTTAGCGTGCTGATAAGCGCTCGTAAGCGAGGCAAAAACGATCACAAAAAGGCTGGTACCAATGGCAATATGAGTCAGCACAGACCAAGGGATGCCTGATTGTTCATAACTGAATATCAGAACGGGCACAATCAGGATACCTCCACCTATGCCGAACATCCCTGCAAAAAAACCAACCACGCAGCCAACCGCGACGAAGAGTAGAAAATCAAAAAGTGCCATCTACGCCGATTCCGAAGATAATCAGGCTTTCAGGTTACGAAGCAACTTCTGAAAGGATCCACCCAATCTCACCTGCGCCACCAGCGATGAGAACCTTCGTCTTTTTTCTCCTGGATGAGAACGAGGGGATTCCGGACGAAAGATGTCTCGCCTTTATCCCCTCTTCAACGTATCTTTTTCTCTGGCCGGCGATTATTTTCACCCAACCCATTTCAGGCGGCAGATGAAATCTGTCTTTTCAAAAAAGGCTCTCGTCTCCCTTAGCCCGCTGCTGGAACTTCCTTCGCGATTCTGCTTCTTATCACAGGCCTTAAGACGAAGAAGGCAAGGAGCGCAGCCATGGCGTCGAATATGGCTGTGATGTAATAGGG
>DASPPQ010000079.1:0-14430 GCA_035625415.1 Thermodesulfobacteriota bacterium | reverse complement strand
AGTCTGCCCGTAATAAGTAGAGTCTCCTAAAAATGAATAAAACCCAGCAGTTCAGAACATAAAATGCTGACTGGGTTTTTTTTTAAACAAAGGGTGGGGTGGAATGGTTTCAAAGTTATCTATTTTCCTACTCGCCGGCATCGCCTGCGTTCTGTTTACCCTTTCCTGCGCTTCCAATTCCTCTGTTAAAAAAGATGTCAATCCTTCTGTTCTGTCAGCCCAGGAGATCGAGTCCTCCAAACAAATGAAGGCGATGAACGAGAGGATTCTGGCGAGCAGCCTCTCCTCGGGAAAGGATCTTTATCGCGACTATAAAATCGGGCCGGAAGATCTGGTTGAGATCTCTGTCTTCGAGGAAGAGAAGTTGAATAAGACCGTTCGTGTCAGTTCCCAAGGGAACATCAGCCTTCCTTTGCTCGGGATATTGAGAGTGAAGGGTCTGACGGCCAATGAGCTGGAGAGGGAGGTCCGGGATCTTCTGGCTGAAAAATACTTCCAAGATCCTCACGTGAGTGTATTCATCAAAGAATATCGGAATCAGCGAATCTCGGTGATTGGGGCTGTGGAGAAACCCGGGGCCTACGATGTCACCGGCCAAAAGACGATCCTCGATATGCTTGCCATGGCAGGGGGTCTGAAAGGGGGCAATGAGAATGAGGCGGGGCAGTTGCTCTTCTTAATCCGGCCGCCTCCAGTGGAAGAGAAGATCGGTAAGGATAAGAAAGATTCTGAGGACCAGGTGCCCAAAACCTTTGTGATCGACCTGGAAGAACTACTGATCAGAGGCGATTTAACCCTCAACCTGCCTGTGATTCATGGCGACGTGATTAACGTTCCTGTATCCGGCAAGATCTTTGTCGGCGGTGAAGTAAAAAACCCAGGCGGTTTCCCTCTGAGAGGGAAGAAATTGACTATAAGTCAAGCCATTGCACTGGCAGGCGGATTTGGACCCAAAGCAGCCGGTTCTAAGACAAAGATTTTTCGTTACTCAGAAAAGGGACCGGGCAAAGAGGTCCTTTCTGCCAATGTTAACGCTATTCAGAAGGGTCAGCAGGGAGATCTCTACCTCAGAGAGAACGATATCATCATCGTTCCCCTAAGTGGGACGAAAGCCTTCCTAATAGAACTTCGGGATTCTGTTAAAGGATTGGTAGGTTTTGGAGCCTCCTTCGGGGCCCTCTAAAATGAAAAGAATCGCATGAATTATATCAAACAAATCCCTCCGGAAGGATATTACCAACTCCCCCCCCCACCCGGGTATTCCTACCCCTCCCCTCAAGAAGAAAAAGAGGTCAACCTTCGGGACTACTGGAAAGTGATCCAGAAGAGGAGATGGATCATCATCGCCTTTTTTTTGATCGTATTGATCGCCACCGCAGTGGGAACATTTACGATGAAGCCCATCTACAGGGGAACGGTAACCATCCAGATCAATAAGGAGAACCCTCAGATTGTCGATTTCAAAGAGGTCTTTGCCGTCAATACCATGGACATGGACTATTATCAAACTCAGTACAAGATCCTTGAAAGCCGGAGCCTGGCCAGGCGCGTCATCCAGGCCTTGAAGCTTTCGGAGCATCCCGAGTTTCAGCCGAAACCCCAGACGCCCTTTCAACAATGGAAATCGAATACCCTGAAGCCCATCCTTGGATTACTTACCTTCTCAAAAGAAAACCCTACAACGGATCAAGATCCATCCGATAGCAAAAAAGAGAATCCTCTCATCAACCGGTTTCTGCGTAAATTGAGGGTTGAGCCCATTCGAAATTCCCGCCTTGTCAAAATCCATTTCGACTCGAACTACCCTCAGTTATCATTCCAGGTGCCCAACACCCTGGCGGCCACATACATCCAGCAGAACCTGGAGGCCCGGTTTGTTTCGACAGAGCAAGCCAAAGAGTGGTTGACCAAGCAGCTCGAGGACCTGAAAGCCAAGGTAGAGAGAGCGGATGAGGACCTCCAGGCCTTCGGTTCTCAGCATGATATTATCTCATTCGAGGAAAAAGAAAATGTGACCATGCAGCGGCTGACCGAATTGAATGAAGCCTTGACCAAGGCCGAAGCTGAACGGATGGCCAAGGAGGCCTTTTACAAGCAGACTAGGGTTCGAAACTCCGATTCCATCCCCACCATTCTTGAGAACAAACTGGTCCAGGATCTGAAGCAAGCCTACATCCAGCTCGAAGCTCAGTATATGAAGCTTTCCGAGACGTTCAAACCGGAATACCCGGAGATGGTGCGCCTCAGGAATCAGATGCAGTCCATTCAGAAGCGTATGAATGCTGAAACCAGCAACATCGTTGCAGGGATGAAGAATGATTACGAATCGAGCCTCCAGAGAGAATCCTTGATCAGGCAGGCTTTTGAGCAGCAGAAGGCAAAGGCTTTGGAGATGAAGGAGAAAGGGATTCAGTATAACATCCTCAAGCGTGAGGCCGATACGAATCGGGAGCTGTATAAGGGGCTTCTGCAGAGAATGAAAGAGGCAGGCGTCTCGGCCGGCATCACCGCGAGCAACATCCAGGTGGTGGACCAGGCCGAAATGCCGACGGGTCCGTATAAACCGAATAAGGGGCTCAACCTTCTTCTGGCCGCGGTGGTAGGCCTTTTCCTGGGGGTGGGTCTGGCCTTTTTCTTTGAATACCTCGACAACACGATCAAGACGCCCGAAGACGTCGAGCAGCTCATTCGGCTGCCCTCCTTCGGAATGGTGCCGGAGATCTCCAACGGGAGGCGCAGGCGATTGGAGAAAGGAACCACTTGCCCGGTCGAGCTGATCACCTACGGCCATCCCAAGTCAATGCTCTCGGAGGCGTACCGGAGCATCCGTACCTCGATCCTGCTGTCTTTTTCGGAGAAACCTCCGAAAAAGATTGCCATCACCAGCCCGAACCCTTCTGAGGGAAAGACCACAACCGTCATCAATACGGCCATCGCTTTATCCCAGACGGGTGCTCGGGTGCTCATCATCGATGCAGACCTGAGAAAGCCGAGGCTCCATAAGATCTTTAATCGTGAGAATGGACAGGGTCTCTCGAACTTCCTGTCCGGGCACGGGGATCTGGAGTCCGTTGTAAAGACGTCAGAGGTGCCGAACCTTTTCTACATTCCCTCCGGTCCCATTCCTCCCAACCCTTCGGAGCTTCTCGGATCAACGCTTTTCAAGAAGATGGTGGAATCTCTGGAGGCCCGGTTTGATCATATCGTTTTCGACTCTCCACCCGTGCTTGGATTTGCCGACTCGATCATCCTTTCCACATCGGTGGACGGGGTCATCCTCACGGCGTTAGGCGGAAAGACACCCAGGGAGACGCTGCAGCGGGCCAAAGAAGTTCTTCAGCAGGTCAATAGCAAGATCATTGGCGTAGTGATCAATCGGGTGGATATTCGCCGGAGCGATTATGGATACTACTACTACCGGTACCATTCCTATTACGGGAAGGAGGGGAAAAAAGAAATTCCCTACGTATCGGGAGAAGAATCGGTCTCAGCCTAAGGATCTTTATTCTTCATGAAGCGGATTTTCCTTTCCGTTCTCGCTGTGGTCGCTTCATTGGCAGCGGGTTATTCTATCGTCAGCATCTGGAGGGGAATCTCTGTCTACCAGATGAGCCTTTCTGAAGCAAATCTTCTCAGGGCCACCCGACTCGCGTTCTCTAATCCCGATCCCTATTATCGATTGGGGCTTTTCTATCAGTGGGATATCCAACATATCGATTTAAGGGAAGCAGCCCGATCCTTCAGGAAAGCGATCGAGCGGAACCCCCTTGAACAGGAATACTGGCTTAATCTGGCAAAGATCTGTCATCGGATGGGTGAAAGGACAGCCTCCGAGCGTGCTTTGGAAAACGCCATTTCGGTCTTTCCCACCAGCTACCGGGGAAGATGGGTGAGCGGAAATCTTCTTCTCCAGCAAGGAGATTTCGAGAAGGCACTCCCCCATTTTTCTTATTTGCTCGCTCATTACCCAAATCAAAGCGCCGCAGTCTATGATGTCTTAGAAAAAGGGGTTAGCGACTCTGACTTTGTTTTGGAAAAAATCGTTCCCAAAGATCCTTCGTCCTTCAGACAATACCTTTCCTACCTCTACGAGACAGGGGATAAAGATTCCGTTCGAAAGGCATGGGCAAAAAGGTTTTCCTTCGGCTATCGAGCCGATCGGGATCAAACGCTCCGGCATATCGAATTTCTCATCTCACGGGGCGAATTGAACGAGGCATTTCAGGTCTGGAGGGCCAGGCTTCAAGAGGAGGGTCTATCCACTTTGTCAGATGGTAACCTGATCACCAATGGTGATTTTGAAAAGGAGCAAATCCTGGGAGGAGGGTTCGATTGGAAAATCGAGAAAGTTCCCGGGGCCGAGGTCTCCTTCGACCCTTCCGTCGTCTTCGAGGGAAAGCGTTCACTAAAGATCGTGTTCGACGGAAAGGAAAATGTTGATTTCTATCACGTCTATCAGTTCTTGCCGCTAAAATCGGATACGGAATATGTCCTCAGAGCGAATGTGAAGACACAAGCTGTGACAACGAAGAGCGGTCTGAAGATAGAGGTTATCGGGATAGGACAGCCCTTTCAGAGACAATCGGAGGCGTTGACAGGGGACAACGCGTGGAGGGAGTTGATTGTCAGCTTTCGGACCCCCTCCCAACTGCAGGGTGGACTGGTGAGAGTCAGAAGGGAGAAGACCGACAAATTCGATCGTTATATCAGCGGCACCGTCTGGATCGATCATGTCTCTCTCACAGAAAAAAGCCGTTAGGATCGTTTAGTTCGTTTCGATCGCTTCTTTCGTTAATTTCGTTTAGATCGTAACATGATTGACTCATCAGTTAAAACGTTCAAAGGTATTGACGTTCAAAACAGCCTAACGATCTGCACGGGCTTACGATCTAACGATCTCAACGGACTTAACGATATTAACGATCTTAACGGAGTCAAATGAAAATTAACCGTTTCGAAGACTTGGAGTGCTGGCAAGAGGCCAGGAAACTTGTGGCCATGGTATATCGTAGCATCAAATCCGACAAAGCATTTCAATCAGACTATCGTCTTAGAGACCAAAGCACAGGTGCAGCCATATCCATTATGAACAACATTTCAGAAGGGTGGGCGAGTCAGTCAAATGCCGATTTCATTCGGTTCCTGACTTATTCTCGACGATCCTGTGCTGAAGTCCAAAACTGTTTTTACGTAGCACTTGATCAGGAATATGTCAACGAAAATACCCATGAAGAGGCATATGAGCAAGCCAAGAGAGTTATTTATGATTATAGACGGTTTATTAAGATACTTACGATCTCAGGGGCTCAAAGGAAATGGCCGCCGAAAACGGACCAAATTGTCTTAACGAACCGAATGGTTTTAACGGACTTACGATCTAACGATCTCAACGGACTTAACGATCCTAACGAACTAAACGATCTCAACGATCCTAACGAACTGAACGAACCATGAAAGACTACTACGAAATCCTTGGTTTAAAAGAAGAGGCTTCCGGGGAGGAAATTCGGGTTCGCTGGACGGAATTGATCAAGACCAATCACCCCGATCTGGGGAAGACCGAGGGAGACGATGAGAGGGTCAAGGAGATCAACGAAGCTTACGACATACTGAAAAACGAGTCTACGCGATTTGATTACGATCTTGAGAGAAACCTAATGAGGTCGATCATCAAGAAGACCCGTCGTCCTAAGGGAAGGGGAATGAATATCCGGAAAATCATGCTTCCCGCGGGGATGGTCGTCCTTTTCTCGATCGTTGGCTTAATCAGTTATACAAGATTTCATGTCGCCGAACCTCCGACATCTCAGGTCCCTAAAGAGATGGCGAATGGATTAGAAAAAAAGAAGGGGCCACAGATCCCTCGTGTCAAAACAGAGTCCGGAGCGAACGCGCAGAAGACGGCGCCGGCGGAAACCAAAAAGGAGATTATGTTTCAAGAGAGCGAAGAAATTGTTTCCGTGTCTCCGCAAGCCTCCCCATCCCGAGTGGAACGGAAATTAGAGAAAAAGGAAGAATCCCCCCAGAAAATTCTTCCAAAAGCAGAGACACCTGTTAAGGTCGAAGAGGCGGTGCTCGCAAAGGAGGAACCGAAACGGATAAAAGAACCGGACCCGCAAACGGTGGTGAAATCGGAGGCACCGGTGAGGGTTGAGAAGGAAGTCCTGAAGGAGGTTCCCAGGGAGGTTCCGAAGGAGGTTCCCACGGACGTTCCGAAAGAGCCTATCCAAGCGACTCTCCATCCCGGGAAAAAATTGGCCATCAACATCCCTCCTCCACTTGCCAAGGAAGAAGAGGTGAAGCAGTTCTTCTCAAGCTATATCGATCGATATCATCAAAAGGATATCGATGGATTTCTCTCCCTCTTCTCTTCTAAAGCCGTCCAAAATCAGAAGGATGGATTAAAGGAAATCAGAAGCATTTATGCCAAATTTTTTGATCAGAGCAAGGAACTCCGGTATCGTCTTGAAGGGATGGAGACCGAGATTTATCAGAATGCGGTGGAGGTAAAGGCCCGCTTTAGAGTGGATCAGAGATTAAACAGAGGGGGAGAGGAAAAGGTTTGGACCGGGACCATTTATTGGGTTTTGGTCAAAGAAGACGGAGCTCTTAAAATCATCTCTCTCAATTATCAAAATCAGAAATCCCCTTGAGGGGAGAAGAAGGGAGGTTGGAATGAAAACTGTCATTCGTACGATGTTTGTCGTTTTCCTGCTACTGGTCGGAACGCAGATTCCATCTCAAATCGTCGTTCCGAATCTTTCTGCCGTAACCCCATCACTTCCTCCCCTGATTGCGACGGAGCAGGAAGTGAGAGGGTTCTTCGCTAAATATATAGATCTGTACAACAAGAAGGACCTTGATGAATTTCTTTTGCTTTTCTCTGTGAGGGCCAAGCAAAATCAGTGGGATGGTCTGCCAGAAATCAGAACGATTTATACCGATCTTTTCAATCGAAGTAAATCACTTCAACTATCCGTTGAAGACATGAAGATCGAGATCTACCAGAATGCCGTTGAAATTAGGGCCCGATATTCGGTGAATCAAGTGTTGAAAGAAGGGGGAGAGAAAAAGGTTTGGAAAGGAAATGCCCGCTGGGTGCTGGCCAAAGAAGAAGGAAAACTGCAAATCCTCTCGTTTGATTATCAACACTCGATCCCTCCTACCCTGGCGAGAGAGAGCATGCCCGAGGCGCCTCCCCCTCTTGCCAAGGAAGAAGAGGTGAAGCAGTTCTTTTCAAGCTATATCGATCGATATCATCAGAAGGATATCGATGGATTTCTCTCCCTCTTCTCTTCCAAAGCCGTCCAAAATCAGAAGGATGGATTGAAGCAAATCAAAACCATCTATACCAAATTTTTTGATGAGAGCCGGAAACTCCGGTATCAACTCGAGGGGATGAAGACCGAGATTGATCAAAATAGGGTAGAGGTAAACGCCCGCTTTAGAGTGGATCAGATATTAAAGAAACAAGGAGAAAAGGTTTGGACCGGGAGCATCCATTGGGTATTAGCCAAAGAAGACGGAGCTCTTAAAATCATCTCTCTCGACTATCAAAATGATAAAACCCCTTTGAAGAAGGAGGAAGCTGAAGGAGAGAGAGGATTAAGATGATTGATCTCCATGCCCATATCCTTCCGCAGCTGGATGATGGGGCCGAAACTCTGGCCGAGTCCGTTGAAATGTGCCGACGGAGTTACCAGGACGGGATCAGGACCGTTGTGGCAACCCCCCATATTCTGGAGGGGGTTTACCCAAATCACCGGCCAACGATCCTCGCCAAAGTCCAAGAACTCAACGAAGCCATCACAAAGTGCGGATTGCGGATTGCGGATTGCGGAATAAAGAATTTAGATTCCAGAATGGCCTGTCATTTAAACTCCGAACTCCGAACTCATCACTCTGAACTGCCTTTCGTGGTCCTTCCCGGCGCCGATGTTCATTTCTCTTCGGATATGCTTCGGCTTTGCGAAAACGGAGGAATTGTGACGGTAAACGACAAGGGTCGATACCTCATGGTCGAATTTGACTACCAGGGGATCCCTTATCATGCCGAGGATGTCCTTTTCGAGATGATCACGAACGGAATCATCCCCATCATCACGCATCCGGAAAGAAATTTTGAAATAGGACAGAAACCCCAGCGTTACGGCGAGATGATTCGGATGGGATGTCTTGGTCAGGTGACGGCGATGAGTTTGACGGGAGGATTTGGGTCCGGAGCGAAACAGACCGCCGGAAAACTGCTCAAGAACAGGCTGGTTCACATCATTGCCTCGGATGCCCATTCCAATACCCGAAGACCTCCGATCCTTTCCCCGGCCGTGAGGGAGGCCGAGAAGATTGTAGGCAGAGAAGAGGCGCAAAAGATGGTCAGAGATTATCCGCAGGCGGTGATCGAAGGCCGAAGGCCGGACATCCCAGCTCCGCTCTCTCCGTGATAGAGGCAATAGGGGGGTAGGCGATAGGCTATGGGTAAGAAGGGTTTCAAGGATTTAATCGTTTGGCAAAAAGCAAAAGATCTTGCAATCAAGGTTTATGAAGCCTCTGAAGAAGGAGACTTAAACCGGGATTTTGGTCTCCGTGATCAAGTGAGGCGAAGTGCAGTGAGCATAGCCAGCAATTTAGGGAAGGAGATGAACGCGACACAGATAAAGAGTCTGTTCGATTCTTTTATATTGCAAAAGGATCGCTGGCCGAGCTTCGGACTCAAATTGAGATTGCTTATGAGATCGGTTACTTAAAAAACCAATTTTATGAAAGGATTGAGGCAGAATGTATCACTTTGGGCAAAATGATAGGTGCACTCATTAAAAAGAGGAAGGCAATAGAGGAAGATTGTTAAGAGACTTGACCTATTGCCTATTGCCCATCGCCCTATGCCATATCGCTCATTAATCATCTATGTACGATAAAATCATCAAACTCCTCCTCATTTTTCTCATCGTCTTTACTCCCATTGCCTTTGGCTCCATGGAGCTCTGGGCCTTTTCCGTAATGGAACTGAGCATCCTTCTTATCATCATCCTCGCTGCCGTTCAGACGTTTACCCTCAATGTTCCTAAACGATCAGACCTTCCAGACAATCCAAACGGTCATACGCATCTACGCATTCACGCGTTAACGGTTCTTTTATGCCTCTTCCTCCTTCTCATCCTGTTTCAAATCATCTCTCTTCCGTCGGGGCTCATCAAAATCATTTCTCCCAAAACTTATGCGCTTCGTCAATCCTTATCGATTTCAAACTTTGAGCCTTCAGCTTTGAGCTTTGAGCCTTCAACTTCAACCTTTCCGCTTTCCTTCTTTCCTTTTCTCACCCAGATCGAGTTCTTCAAATGGCTCACGCTGAGCGGACTCTTCATCTTCCTCCTGCGCTGGAAGCCTTTGGAGCAGGGCGACCGAACAAAGAGACAGCTCATTCTTGTGGTGATGGCAGTCGGGGTTTTGGAATCCCTCTACGGGATATTCGAATTCTTCAGCGGCCACCATCATATCCTCCATCTGGAAGCAGAGTCCCTTGTCTCTGCTGTGACGGGGACCTTCATCAACCGTAATTACTTGGCAGGTTATCTTCTCATGGTCATTCCTGTCAGCATCGGTTTCCTCTTTTCAAGAGAGGGTATTCAGGATAACCGTTATGGGAGCTGGCGTGACCGTCTGTCGTCGCTTGACGGGAAGACCCTTCTCATCGGGTTTAGTATAATCGTGATGATCCTCGGGCTTCTCTTCTCGGCGTCGAGAATGGGGATTGTAAGCCTGCTCCTCTCTTTCAGCCTGATCAGCTTTCTTTTCAGAAACCCTGAGAAGGGAAAGAGGTTCTCAAAAACCGCAGTTTTGATTTTTGGTTTGGCATTGCTCTGGGCAGCTTGGATCGGACTCGATGCCGTCATCAGCCGGTTCTTCAGTGTAGCGGAAAGTTTTGAAGGGAGATGGGAGATTTGGGTGAACACGTTCCAGATCTTCAAAGACTTCCCCCTCTTCGGTTCAGGGCTGGGCACCTTTATTCAGGTCTTCCCCATGTACCGGTCCTTTCACATATTGGGACTCGTGACCCATTCCGAGAATGATTTTCTCCAGCTCCTTTCAGAGACGGGCATCCTGGGCGCAGGGCTTCTTGCCGCACTCTTCTTTTATCTCCTCTTTAAGGCCTTTTCAGGAATCCGGGCCCTGTCCCGTAGAGAACCGGCGAGATATATCGGCTTGGGTGGTTTGGTGGGAATTCTGGCATTGATGTTTCACAGCCTCGTGGAGCGAAATATTCAAGTCCCCGCCAACGCCCTTCTCTATACTTTTATTTTTGCATTGGTCCTTCGGATTAGTCTTCCCGAAAAAGGTGAAATATCGGCTTATAAAATTAACCAAAGGAACTTAAGAAACGAGAGAGACCAGAAACAAAAAGATAAACCAGATCAACGATGTGGACCAGAGAAACTGGATAAACTAGATAAACTAGAGAAACCAGATTATGAAACTGACTCGCTTCGAAGATCTGGACTGCTGGCAGGAAGCACGCAAATTAGTAAATATGGTGTACGAGGCTATAAGAAGAGGAGGACGATCGCCCATGGGAGTAAAGTCGCAAAAAGTCAGTGCCTTTGAGGCCAAGACAAAGCTTTCGGAGCTGTTACGGGAGACCGAGCAAGGTGGCTCTTTTGTCATCTGTCGGCGGGGGAAAGAGGTTGCCCGACTGGTCCCCCCTGTGAAAGAGGAACGAGATGTGGACTTGAAACAGGTTTTGTCTTCTTTCCGTGAGATTCGTGAGCGGATTCCGGGGAAGGTTTCAATTCGTGCGGTGGTGGAGGAGGGACGGAGGTTTTGACGGACTGGGTGGTCGATTCCTCGATCGCATTAGCCTGGGCTCTTCCGGATGAAACATCCAAGGAAGCGGATCGATTTTTAAGTCGAATTTCCATCAGAAGTATTCTTTGGGTTCCGGCATTGAGGTGGTATGAGATAGCAAACGCATTGCTGATGGCACAACGTCGGAAGAGATTGGGAGAGGCGGAGAGGATGCGCTTGATGGAGCTTTATCGGAGGCTTCCCATCCGAACAGATATGGCGCTCGATTCAGATATCCTGTGGCGTCTCCATACACTCGCCATAGAATATAATCTTTCTGCTTACGACGCAGCTTACCTGGAGTTGGCTCAACGAAGGGGTCTGGGGCTTGCCACAGTGGATCGAACCCTTCGTTTCGCTGCACAAAGGGCAGGAATAAAAGTGACCTCCCAAGGCTAAAACCGAAGTTTTTCATTGGTTTGCCCCCCGCCATCATATTTTCTTTCCCGGTTTTCCGATCGCCGCGACGCGGCATGGGAAGCTCGCTCAACATCCCCAGGGCCGTACGTGCCGGCGTGCCTGTGCTGTCTTGACGGGAGGCCGGGAAGTGGATTCGCTATCGAACATAAATTCTAAATCGGACCATTTTATGTATCGCCGTCATCGCAATTATCTGATTTCAATCCTGGCTCGTATAAGATGGAAGAGAAAACAGAGGAGGGCCACCTGTCCGAACTGCCTTGGAGACAACGTCGAACTGGTGAATCAGATAAATGAAGAGGGATATTCGAAAATAGAAGAATACCTCTGTTATGATTGCGACTGCGAGTGGGAGTGGACGTACCGGCGTCCTTTTTTCCACTGGCGCGGGAAGATCAGGGCGCCAAAATGGATGAGGTTAGACTGATCGCAACCCAACCGCTTCCATGCGATACGCCAATGGCGGAATTACTCAATAACTTAAAGAGCTTAAATCCGGCGGCTAATTAAGTAATTATTCCATAACCAAGCACTCTTTGACCTTTCAGCCTTGAGCTTTGAGCTCATGAGTGACTCAATGACTCAATAACTCATTGACTGAGTGACCTCATTCCTTGGCGACTTGACAATTGTATATAATAATGATAGCTGTTGTATATACAAATGTGCGGAGGGTTATCATGAAGGGTTCGGTTAAAATGACATCCATAAGACTTGATACAAAGCTTGCCGATGATGCGGTGAAGGCCCTCGGAGCGAGCAACAGAAGTGAGGCGGTGCATATGGCGTTAAGAGAAGTCGTAGCCCTGAAGAAATTTAAACAGTTAATGTCAAAGTACGGTGGGAAATTGAAGTTTGAGGCCCATGGCTAACAGGGTCGTTGTCTTCGATACGTCGGTCTTCATAGACCACCTGAGAACGAATAAGCATGTGGGCCATTTTCAAAATCTCAGTGGCCTTGTCAGGAATTCGTCTGTTGTTCTTTCGGAATTGGCGCGGGGTGCTACAAATGAATCGGAATTGGATTTTGTTTCGATACTTGCAAAGAATCATCCCATACTTATTCCTACGGAGAAGAATTGGCTCGAATCCGGCACCCTATTGTACTGGATGAATGAAGACAAAGGATTTTCACCGGGAAAATTGAGAGATCTTCACTTCGATGTCTTAATAGCACTTACAGCACGAAATCATGGGGCCACTGTTATTACTTCGAATAAAACGGATTTCGAGCTAATCCAGCGCTATAAAGAATTTTATCTCGAAATCTGGTAGAGTTACTTCCAGCCCCGCGAAGGGAGGGCTCATTTCCAGTCGTCAGTATCAAATCACTTCTAATCCAAAGAATTGGTCCTCTGTTGACACTTAACAAACCGAACAAACCCAATAAACTCAAAGAACTCAATCAACGCAATAAACCCAACGAACTCAATAGACACAATGGACGCTTACGTTCTCAACGATCTCAACGATCCTAACGATCCAAACGATCTCAACGCTTCTACGCATTTACGCATTAACCCAGTTTGCTTCGAGCCTTGAACTACCAGTGACTCAATGACCTAATAACTAATAGTTGAATGACCCAGTGACTCAGCGGCCTTCGCGGGTATTCCGCGGTTTAACGAAAAACCAAACAGACCAGATAAACCAAACAGACCCGAAAACCATTCAGTGAATAGTGTAGACCCACCCACCCACTGCAAAGCTAACGGAGGAGTTTGCTCAAAGTCTAAGGAATGGCCATGCCCCACCGGGGCTATTCTTTCTTGATACGGGTTAGGGAGACAATTTGAAAAATCAGGAATTCTTCGCTTAAAAAATCTCTCCTAATCCGGATGCTCAGCTATGTGTACTTTTTCTATATCGGGATTTGGGCTGGAGAAAAGTGTTGACAAATGGTGATAAATGTGCTAGCCAAAGAGCCAGGGTCTGAGTTCGGGTGGGAAATAATTAACCAATCGAATCCATCGGGAGGGAACGGCGATGAGAAAAATATTCGTTTATTTTCTCTGCGTATCCTTTTTGCTTCTGACAAGTGGATTTCATACGATGGTTGCGGAGGCCAAGGAGATCGATCATCCCATTGGTGATATGATTTCTCGCGGAGAGGTGAAGTTCGAATCCAGGGAGAACGTATGGAAGAATGTGGAATCCTCACCCTTTTCAATCTTTCAGGGCTTAAGAATCAAGACTGAAAAGGGCGTTTCCTCAACGACGTTAGAAGACAACCGTCAGGTTGAAGTAGGACAGAATAGTCTTCTCTCTTTCGATCGAAGCGATCAAATCCACCTCATTCAAGGCACTATCCATTTCAGATTTCCTTCCACTGCCGCGTTGATTGTTAATGTTGGAAATTTGGCGGTGATGAAATATGGGTCCCTTCAGGCCTCGAAAAATTCCTCTGCAGTCCAGGGGAATGGAGATACCATTGGTTCCATCTCCGCGCATCCAAACGGTTCGCTCACAGTGGGAAGCCTTCAAGGTTCTCTGGCGGTTGTAAATCAGGATCATGTCGTCCTGGCGTCGCTTTCCCCCAAAGACACGGTGACCATTCCTTCTGTCACAGCTAACAGTCCTCCAAAAGTGATGGTTGCGCGAGCCGGCGATGCAGGGTTTGGCAATTTCTCCGGAGATGAATTCTTGGGCCTCTCAAAAGATACGTGGTTTTGGATAGGGGTTGCAGTTGTACTCGACGCAGCAGTCGCTGGTTTGGGCATCGCGATTTATGAGAACAATAAGGGTGGTCACCATCATTATTATTATACGCTCGTTTGTCCCTGAACGGTCATAACACCACAGCGCCTTAGAGAAACATATAAAACCAGCAATTTGAGTGACAAAATTCAGGCCGGGTTTTTTACCCCCGTTGGACATAAAAAGGATCAATTAAAAAAGCAGAACCGGAACCTGGCTTTGAGAACGCACAAGACTTGTCAAAAAAGCTAATAATTTCAAGGGCATTTTTAAAATTTTAGGATATTTCGAACAATAGTGATGAAGAGTGATGAATATTTATGAAGAATTTTCTTGACAAATTTTTGTAAGTGTGTTAACCAAACAACCAGGGCCCGAGTTCGTGCGGGAAATAATTAACCAATCGAATCCATAGGGAGGGAGCGCCGATGAGAAAAGTATTTGTTTATTTCCTCTGTGTTTCTTTTTTGCTTC
>DASPPQ010000078.1:0-53423 GCA_035625415.1 Thermodesulfobacteriota bacterium | reverse complement strand
TCTGAAAACCCAATTTCCCTAAACGATCCACCGTGTCCCGAGTATTTCCAGCTCCTGTGGCAATGATCAAATCAGGGTTAAGGGAGGCGATCTTTTCAAAATCGAGACGGATATAACTTCCAACTCGAACTTTGCTCTTGGCCTTTTCAGGAAAGTTGGAGTGAATGGAGACGCCCACAATCTCTTCGTCGAGGCCCAGGCCGAAGAGGATTTCGGTGACATTGGGAGCCAGGGAAACGATTCTCTCGGGAGGAAAAGGAAAGGTCACTTCTCTTCTGACTTCATCTATAAACGTTTGGGTAGCTGAGTAGGAGATTGAGGTGGCAAGGACGATGGGTAGGCAAAAAATCAAAATAAGACGCCTCCACCCTCTCCCTCCCCCTCCCCTCAATCCCCTCCCACCAGGGGAGGGGGTTTTTTTAAGCTTTTGGTCTTTCATTCCTATTTTTCTTGATGAATAGATCATTGGAGTTGAAACTTGATGGGAATGTTTACCCAAAGAGGGATGGAAGCCTCCCCCTTCTTTGCGGGAATGAACCTCCACTGCTTCACTGTGGTGAGGGCTGAGTGGTCGAGCAACTCATAGCCGGACGACTTTTTAATCTCAATCTGCCCTACCTGTCCGTTGACAAGGACTTCCACTCTTAATACGACTTCCCCTTGGTGTCCCTTCTCCCTGGCTTCCTGGGGATAGCTAGGTTTCGGGTTCTCCGCATAACCGGGTCGAGATCCACCGCCCCCTCCGCGGGAGGAAAACATCTTTCTAAAAATTCCTCCTCCCTTTCCAGAACCTTTTCCAAGGCCGGAGGTATGCCCCGTCCCGTTCCCTGATCCGTTTCCATCTCCGGGGCTGTTGTATGAGAAAGTACCCCCGTCGAATTCTCCGGAACGGAAAGTGGGCAGGGAGACAGAGCCATTCTCTCCGTTTGAAGCGGGCTCTTCCGAAGAAGCCCTGTTCCCTTGATTCTCAAGGTTCGAGTGTTTGTCCAAGACTGATCCCGGAGTCGTGACAATGTTAGTTGGTTCGTCCAATATTTCCTCTTTCTCCGTATTCTTCGAAACGGGCTTCGGTTCTTCAGAAGAAACAGCCTTGGCTACAGACGTGTGAGGGGAACGGGGATCCTTGTTTGATCCCTTACGGTCTATTTCGAATTCCGCCCGATCTTGATCTCCAACCCTTAGCAAGACAGGGGGAATAATCTTGACGTTGGGTTTCTCTTCAATCGCCAAGGGGTGAAGGATAACCTTGACATAATGCGTGTCCATTCGGGGGAGCTTGGGGTGTTGCGATAAGTTTGAGACAATCGCGAAAAATAGGAGATGGATGCCCAATGAGATGGAGGCAGCAATCTTTAAGGTTGCATTTCCAGTCATATCCCAAATTCCAATAAAAAACCCAGTCCTCGCATGAAAGACTGGGTTTTCTTAACTTCACCCTTCACAGTCTTCCGTCGAAGACTTAATGTGAAGCGCATTCAGGCAGGTTTTCTGACTTTCGGATCGTCCTACTTCTTGCCCCTTCCCATCCCGAACTCGTCGAGGGATAGTGGATCCGGCAAGTTTCGTACCCGATCACAGCGGCGTGGCCGTCCCCGACTCGCACGGGGTTCCCTTCTTGGCTTCGAGCCGCCTGAACGCGGATCAATCTTAATTACCTCATACCATACCTCTTAACGGCCTGTCAAATCCCCTTGCCCTCTCCCCTTAGACCCGGAATAATGAGAACGGGCCCCAAACAAGACGGAAGAGACGGTCGGGTGATAAGTTTTAGAGCGGCAACTTTTTACATATGAGATTCAGACATTTCATGTCCTTGAGATGACTCGATTTTCCGCAAGCACCGATTAGCCATTCCCAAAAGACCGCATCCTAAGACTTTGGAATCCGACTGTCTTTTTCGTCAACGCCGCGATTATGACACCGTCCGGCTCATTGCCTTCGCATTAGCTCCCAGAAAAGATGGCTTGAAAGACGTACCAAGCAATTTGAGGATTTTCTTTGAATCGGCGAATTGAGTAGGCATACCAGTATTGACCGAAAGGGACGTAAACACGAAGCCTGTGTCCATCCGCAACAATTTTGTCGCGAAGCTTACTCTTCACACCGTAAAGCATCTGAAACTCGTAGTCGGATTTTTGGAGGTTCATCTCGTCGATGTATTGGTAAGCACTGTTTATGAGGAAATCGTCATGGGTCGCAATGCCCACATAGCACTTTCCTTCGAGAAGCCTGTTAAGGAGCTTTAGGTAATTGAGACGAATTTCTTCTTTGCCTCTGAAGGCGATGGTATCCGGTTCAATGTAAGCTCCTTTGCAAAGCCTGATATTTGCCTTCGTGGAGATCAGTCTCTCGACGTCTTCCTCACTTCGCCGCATGTTTGCCTGGATAACCATCCCCACGTTTTCAAACCCTTCGGACCGAAGCCTTCCGTATAATTCCAACGTTTCGCTCGTCGCGGATGAATCTTCCATATCAATCCGTATAAAATTGTTGTATCCCGAGGCGATGCCGAGCAACCGCTTTACATTTAAATGGCAGAATTCCTCATCGATCTTCAGCCCGAATTGAGTGAGTTTAATAGAGAGATTTGCGTCCAGACGGTTTTTATTGATCGAATGAAGAACTTCTTCGCACGCTCTGACAGATGCTATAGATTCTTCGCGTGTCGAGACATTTTCGCCGAGGACATCCATCGTTCCCGTCATATGTTTCGAGTTGACGGCTCTTACAACACGGACGGCATCATCGAGTTCATCGCCGGCGATGTAGCGCATGGCAAACTGCTTTACCAGAGGTTTCGGGAGAAGCTGGATGGTGGATAAAATAAATCGGTTTGCCAGATTCATTTGAGCTTGGTTATGCCATTTCTTGCAGGGAGGGATGATTTCAGAATTTAGCAAGCTGATTTCTCTGTGTCAATGATAAATTCCACCCTTCCGGCTTTCACTTCGTGGTCCCAGATCCTTCTTTGGAATCGGTGACCCAAATTGACAGGTAGGAAAAATTATAGTATTTTTAATAAGATAAATGGATAACGCGATAAATGAGGATGGCCCCTTAAATTTTTGTTGCAGATTTATTTCCCAATATTCAAAAAATTCGTAATCCCCTTGCCCCCTTAGAAAAGGGGAGCACCGACGTCTATATTCGGACCATGGGAGGGGACGGACGGGACGACTTGAACGGATGGTGATGGATTGAAAGAGTTTCTTTCTATTGTTTCTAAGCCTGTCAGGTATCTTGGTCGAGAGATCCACTCCATCAGAAAAGATCCTGCCGAGGTTAAATTAAAATTCTGTCTTGCCTTTCCGGATGTCTACGAAGTGGGAATGTCTCATCTGGGAATTCAGATTCTTTATCATATTTTAAACACAAGAAGAGAGGTTGCCTGCGAAAGAGCTTTTGCTCCCTGGGTGGACATGGAAAATGTCCTGAGGAAGAGAAGGGTCCCCCTCTCTTCCCTGGAATCGTCCATCCCCCTCAACCAATTTGATATTGTCGGTTTCTCTCTCCAGTATGAACTCAGCCTTACTAATGTTCTCAGCATGCTCGACCTTTCCAACATTCCACTCTTTTCAAGAGACAGGGATAACCCGTTCCCCATCATCATCGCCGGAGGGCCTTTAACCTTCAATCCAGCGCCCATCGCTGATTTTTTTGATGCCATGGTCATCGGAGACGGTGAAGATGTGGTTCTGGAGATCTGCGATATCGCGCTTCAATCGAAAGAGGCCGGGGCAAAGAAAGAGGATTTTTTGAAATCGCTCGCTCAGATGAAGGGAGTCTACGTCCCCAACATACACACGGAGGGACAAAAGATACGTAAAAGAATTGTCTCCGACATCAGCCAGGCTCCCTTTCCTACCTGCCCGATCGTCCCCTACATGAAGGTGATCCATGACCGACTCAATATTGAGATCGCAAGGGGCTGTAAAAGGGGGTGCCGCTTCTGCGAAGCCGGGTTCATCCATCGGCCTTACCGTGAGAGAAGTCCGGCGAGCATTCATGGAATTCTCAACGCCTCTCTCAAGGAAACGGGCTACGAGGAGCTATCTTTGCTGTCTCTTAGCGCGGGAGACTACACTTCTATTGAGCCGCTTCTCTCTGACCTCATGGATCAGCTTGAATCTAAGAAGGTGGCTGTCTCCTTTCCCTCATTGAGGATCGAGAGTGTGGTGGGACGTCTGGCAGAGGAGGTGAAGCGGGTTAGAAAGACCGGGTTTACGGTCGCACCCGAGGCTGGAACAGAGCGACTTCGAAGCGTCATTAATAAGGAGTTGGACGAGAGGGTCTTTTTCCAAGGTCTCTCGGAGCTCTTTTCAAAAGGATGGAAGAATATCAAACTCTATTTCATGATGGGGCTTCCGACAGAAAAGGAGGAGGATCTAAGGGGGATCTTTGAGATGACCAGAAAGATTGCTTCCTTAGGAGAGGAACAGAAAATCCATCCCAATATCAGCGTGAGCCTTTCTACTTTCGTACCCAAGCCCCATACCCCTTTCCAATGGGAAGCCCAGATCCATCTAGAAGAGATGAAGGAAAAACTTAGTTTCGTCAGGGACGGGGTGAAGAGGAATCACCTGCGTTTTAAGTGGCAGGATCCTCATCTTAGTTTCTTAGAGGGAATTTTTTCAACGGGCGACCGGAATCTTTCCCCGGTCTTAGCGGAGGCATACCGGCTGGGATGTCGTTTCGACGGCTGGAGTGATCAATTTCGGCATCCCTTGTGGGAAGAAGCCTTTCTGAAAACAGAAGTAAAAATGGATTTTCACACCCAAAAGAAAAAATTTGAGGATATCCTTCCATGGTCTTTGATCGAAACGGGAGTGGATGCCCAATTTCTTTGGGACGAATACCGGAGAGGCCTCGAAGAGAAAAACAGCCCTCCTTGCGTGGCAGAGAATTGTCATCGATGCGGGATTTGCAACGGTAAGACCATCCTCGTGAGGGAAAGCGGGTCGGCCGAAGTGAAGGGTTCTAAGAAAGTGGCTGGGAGAGAGATCCAAAAGAAAGAGGAAAAGAAAAAGATTCGGCTAAAATTCAGAAAGGTGGGAGAGATGCGATTCCTGAGCCATTTGGAACTGGCGCATCTTTTCTATCGGGCATCCAAGAGGGCCGGTTTTCCTCTCTGTTTTTCTGGGGGATTTCACCCGATGCCCAGGATCATCTTCGCCACAGCCCTACCGGTAGGAATGGAGAGTCTGAGGGAGATTGTGGATCTGAAGTTCGAAGGCAAAATCACTCCTCGCGAGGTTGCAGAGAAACTGAATCAAAGTCTGCCTCCGGGAATTAAGATCATGGAAGCGGAGGAGGTGCCGCTCTTCTTTCATTTGTCCTCCTTACCCCATCCATCTGCCTACTGGATACCGTTGGATCATCCCCTTTCAAGAGAAGAAACGATCCTAAAGATTAAGGAGACTCTGGATAAGAAGGAGTTCTTCATTCATCAGGAGAGAGATGGAAAGAAGAGGCGTGTCGACATCCGGGAGTTGATTGAAAGGATGGAAATGAAGGAGGGGTTAGGGGAAAAACCTCAATGGGGAGTGGAGCTGGCACTTCGGAGGACGGTAGGAAGAACAGCAAAGCCCATTGAGATTGTGGGGGCCGTATTGGGTTTGGAAGGAGAACCCTTGGCTCAATTGAAAGTCATCAAATTGGAATAAAAACCAAGTAAAAAATTGCAGATGACAGATTGAAAAAATTTGAAATCTAAAATCTGAAATCTGAAATTGGCGGGAGCCCATATGGCGAATGAGCTCATCATTAACGTGACGCAGCAAGAGACAAGGGTTGCCCTGTTGGAGGATCGGGTCCTTGCCGAGCTTTACATCGAGCGCACCAAGGACCGGGGGATCATGGGGAACATCTATAAGGGGAAAGTGGTGAAGGTCCTGCCGGGGATGCAGGCCGCTTTTGTGGATATCGGCCTGGAAAAAGCTGCTTTCCTCTATGTCACGGATGTCCATGGGGGGATCGAAGACTATGAGGAGATGGGCTTTCAGGGGGAAGAGATGCCCGCCTTTTTCAGCAGCCCTTCCTCACAGATTCAAGACCTCCTCTCCGAAGGCCAGGAGGTATTGGTACAGGTGTCCAAAGAGCCCCTCGGTACGAAGGGAACGCGAATCACCTCCCACACCACATTGCCTGGCAGATATCTTGTCTATATGCCTCTGGTCGATCATATCGGGGTTTCGAGAAGGATTAAGGATGAAAAGGAACGGAAGAGACTGAGAGAGATCGTCCAATCAATAAAACCTCCCGGCGGTGGGTTCATCGTCAGGACAGCCAGCGAAGGGGCAGCGGCAGATGAAATTCGAGCCGATATGGAATTCCTCCTCCATGTCTGGAACAATATCCAGAAGAAAAGAGAGAATTCGCCGGCCCCCTCGCTGATCCACAGTGATCTGACCATGGTCCTCCGGGTCATCCGGGACATCCTTTCCCCTCAGGTCAACCGAATCATCATCGACTCTAGAGAAGAATATGATCATATTCTCTCCTTCATTAGCACCTATATGCCGAAACAAAGATACGAGATGACCCTCTACGAGAAGAAAGAGCCGATCTTCGACGCTTACGGAATTGAGATGGAGATCGACAAAATCCTGGGCAGTAAGGTTTGGCTCAAATCCGGAGGGTATATCGTCATCGATATGAGCGAAGCCCTGGTGGCCATTGATGTGAATACAGGAAGATATGTGGGAAAGAGAAATTTGGCAGATACCATTCTTAAGACCAACCTGGAGGCGGCGAAAGAGATCGCCTACCAATTGAGATTGCGAAATATTGGTGGAATCATCATCATTGACTTTATCGATATGGAAAGAGAGGGAGACAGGGAAAAGGTTTATCAGGCCTTCGAAGAAGCTCTGAAGAGAGACCGTCAGAAGACGAGTATCTTTAAGATCTCAGAGTTGGGCTTGGTGGAGATGACCCGGAAGCGAACCCGGGAAAATATCTCCCGGGTCCTGGGGGAGGCCTGTCCCTATTGTGAGGGAGCAGGACTGATCAAATCGAAAACAACGGTCTGTTACGATATCCTCCGAGAGATTGAAAGGACTTCCACTGAATTGGGGGGGCATAACATCATGGTTGAAGCCAATCCCGAGATCGCCGGCCTTCTTTACGAAGAGGAGAGGGCGGGCGTGGAGGAATTGGAGAAAAAACTGAGAAGAAAGATTGTCGTTAGGGGCAAGACCGGATTCCACCAGGAGCAATTCAACATTATCGAAATTTAAAATAGGGAAAGTTGACAATAGATCAAAGATCAATTAATATTCGACAATTGTCTTGGTCCGGAGGCGTCTGATGTATGCAGTGGTGAAAACCGGCGGGAGGGAATATCGGGTCTCAAAAGGAGACCTCATCCGGGTGGAAAAATTGGAAGGAAAAGCAGGAGATCAGGTGGAACTGAAGGATGTCCTGATGGTCTCCAAAGAAGGAGAGACTTTGGTTGGAACTCCCCATCTGACCAATGTCGTCATCAAGGGGGAGATTGTTCAAGAGGGTAAAGGGAAAAAGGTCCTGACCTATAAAATGAAAAGGAGAAAAAATTATCGGCGATTCAAGGGACATCGCCAAACGTATACTTATTTAAGAGTGAATGACATCACATTAAACTAACGACAAGAGGACGAAGGATAGAGGTCGAGGCTAAATATTTTGCCCCAAGCCTTAAGCCTCTAACCATTAACGTCGACGGAGACAATTATGGCACACAAGAAAGCAGGAGGAAGCTCCCGGAACGGCAGAGACAGTGCAGGACAGCGATTGGGCGTCAAGCGATTCAGTGGGCAATTGGTCCAGGCAGGAAGCATTTTGGTCCGCCAGAAAGGGACCCGGATTCATCCCGGAGAAAATGTAGGGTTGGGAAAGGATTATACCATTTTTGCCAGAATTGATGGGATCGTCAAATATGAGAAGAAAGGAAGAGATAAAAGACAGGTGAGTGTCTACGCCCAGAATTTTCAGCCCTGACCCCATTGTGGTGACGGGTTAAGCCCTGAAACCAATGTGGTTAAGGGGCCCTCCATTTGGCCTGTGATTCGTTGATGATGAAATTTGTGGATGAAGCAAGAATCCATGTGAAAGCGGGCGATGGCGGGAATGGTTGTGTCAGTTTTCGGAGAGAACGGTTTATCCCCAGAGGAGGTCCGAACGGAGGTGATGGAGGAAAAGGCGGAAACGTGATCCTTCAGACCGACGCTCAACTTGTCACCCTTCTCGATTTAACCTACCCCAAACAATTTCGCGCCCAAAAAGGAAGTCACGGCAAAGGAAAAGATCAAACCGGAAAGAACGGAGAGGATCTCATCATTCGAGTTCCGGTCGGAACCCTGATCCGAGATGATCAGACGGACGAAGTCCTGCAAGACCTTCTGTTTGATGGCCAACGATTTGTGGCGGCAGAGGGAGGTCGTGGCGGTCGAGGAAATGCCCGATTTGCCACGCCCACGCTGCGTGCCCCCCGCCGTGCCGACAAGGGTGAAAAAGGACAGGAGCGTTGGTTACGCCTCGAGCTGAAGCTTCTCGCCGACGTGGGGCTGATCGGCTATCCCAATGTGGGAAAATCAACCCTCCTCTCCAGAATCTCATCCGCCAGACCCAAGATCGCAGACTACCCCTTCACCACGCTTGTTCCCAGCCTCGGGGTGGTAAACCGGGAAGATCACCAGCCCTTTGTCGCGGCGGATATTCCAGGATTAATCGAAGGCGCTTCGAAAGGAGCGGGGCTGGGACTGACCTTTCTTCGGCATGTAGAACGCACGCGCCTTCTCGTCCATCTCTTGGACGTCTCGGAAGGACCCTCTCGCGATGCAGTCCACGACTTTCAGGCTCTCAACCGTGAACTGAAGGCCTACGACCCCTTGCTTCAGAAGAAAAAGCAATTCCTCGCTCTCAACAAAATAGACCTTCCGTCGGTGCGGGAAAGGGCGACGGATATCGAGAATCAATTTGAGAAGATGGGGCATCGGCTTTATTTGATCTCCGGCCAAACAGGGGAGGGCGTGGAAGAACTGCTGGCGGAGGTGTTCCGGACAATCGAATCCATTTCAAATCAGGGTCATGGATAACAAGGATATTCGCAAAGAGATACTGGGGAAAGGGAGACGAATCGTCGTGAAGGTGGGCTCCAGTATTTTAGCCTCTGTCGGGGAGGGGCTCCATTACGAGGTTTTTTCCCGTTTGACCAAAGAGATTTCGGATCTGAAGCGCCAGGGTTACGAGATCGTCTTGGTCTCCTCCGGTGCCATCGCTGCCGGAATGGAGAAATTGGGCTACAAAACCCGCCCCCAGGACATCACACAGAAACAGGCCACGGCAGCCGTGGGCCAGACCCGGTTAATGAATATCTATGAGAGCTACTTCTCACGTTATCAGCAGATGGTCGCCCAGGTTCTTCTGACGCGCGATGATTTGAGCCACCGGCGGAGGTTCCTCAATGCCCGGAATACCCTGCTGACCCTTCTCGAGCTTGGAATCATCCCTGTCATCAATGAAAACGATACCGTGGTGGTGGACGAGATCAAATTTGGTGATAATGATAACCTCTCTGCTCTGATCACCAATCTGATCGGAGCGGATCTTCTCATCATCCTGACAGACATCGATGGTCTTTGTGATTCCGATCCGAGGGTGAACCCGCATGCCCGATGTATTCCTCTGGTGGAGGAAATTGATATGGAAATGGATGGGATCGTCGGAGAGACGAAAAGCGAGGTGAGCGTGGGAGGCATGATCAGTAAGATCCAAGCCGCCCGAAAAGCATCCCGCTTTGGAATTCCCACCGTGGTGGCACGGGGGACCAAGGAAAGAGTTCTTCATCAGATCTTAAGGGGAAAGGAAATCGGTACGCTGATCCTTCCGAAAGGGGAAGCCTTGAGCAGCCGGAAACATTGGATTGCTTTTAACCCGAAACCGAAGGGTGATGTCATCGTGGACGATGGGGCGAAGAAGGCCGTTGTCCAGAAAGGAAAGAGCCTGCTCCCCTCCGGCGTGGTCAAAATCCGGGGGAGTTTCGATCGGGGGGATCTGGTCACCTGTTTGGGGCTTCGCGGAAAAGAGTTCGCCAGGGGGTTGGTGAACTACAGCGCCACAGAGCTCGAAAAAATCAAAGGCCTTCGAAGCGATCGGATCGAATCAATCCTGGGCTATAAATATTGCGATGAAGTGATTCATCGGGATGACTTAGTCGTTTTATGAATAAGAAAATGGACTTTAGGACAGAGGTGAGAAAGATGGCCAGAAAGGCTCAGGAGGCCTCTCGTCCGCTGGCCCAGCTTCCCACCGCCACAAAAAATAAGGCGTTGCTCGCCATGGCAGAGGATCTGGAGCGGAATCAGGAACGGCTGATGAAAGAAAACCAAAAAGATCTTGTCGGGGGCGAGAAGGCACATCTTTCTTCCTCATTGATCGACCGCCTAAGATTGACCCCTTCGGTCATCCGGGGAATGGCAGAAGGGCTCCGAGAGGTGGCTCGTCTTCCTGATCCGGTGGGCGAGGTCATTCGGATGTGGAAGAGGCCAAATGGCTTGATGATTGGAAGGATGAGGATTCCCCTTGGCGTCATCGGAATCATTTATGAATCGAGGCCCAACGCCACGGTAGATGCCTCCGGCCTCTGCCTTAAGTCGGGCAACAGTGTGATCCTGAGGGGGGGATCAGAAGCCTTCCATTCGAATCAAGCGATCGGACAGATTCTTCGAAAGGTCCTCGTTGAGATGGGACTTCCCCAGGAAGCGATCCAGATTTTTCCTCATACGGAGAGAGAGGCTATCCGAGAGATGCTCCAGTTGGAGGGCGACATCGATCTCATCATCCCCAGGGGAGGAGAGGAGCTCATTCGATTCGTCACAAGACACTCAAAGATTCCTGTCATCAAACATTATAAAGGAGTCTGCCATATCTTCGTGGATGAGACCGCCGATCTGGAGATGGCCACCCGGGTCTGCCTCAATGCAAAAGTCCAAAGACCGGGAGTGTGCAACGCGATGGAAACCCTGCTCGTTCATGAAAAGGTGGCAAGTCGATTCCTTCCGAGGATGGCGAGAGTCCTCCAGAAGGAAGGCGTGGAGCTGAGGGGATGTTCTCAAACGAAGAAAGTTCTCTCCCACATCAAGGAGGCCGGGGAAGAAGATTGGTCTCAAGAATATTTAGACCTCATTCTCTCCATCAAGGTGGTGAAGGGAATCGAAGAAGCCGCCGAACACATTGCGAGGTATGGCTCGTCTCACACAGAAGCAATCATCACTTCAGATTATCGGAATGCGCAGAAGTTTCTAAGGGAAGTCAACTCCTCGTGTGTCCTGGTCAATGCCTCGACAAGATTTAATGACGGGTTCGAGCTGGGTCTGGGCGCAGAGATCGGGATCAGTACCTCCAAATTCCACGCCTTTGGCCCCATGGGGTTGGAGGAATTGACGACGACTAAATTTATCGTGTATGGGGAAGGACAAGTCCGAAAATAAAGCACCGAATTCCAAGCACCAGATTCCAAATAAGTTTCAATCACCAAAATTCAAAACCCCTCACCCACACCCTCTCCTCTGTGGGGAGAGGGGAAGTCATTTGAAATTGGAATTTGGAGGTTATTTGGGGTTTGGATATTGGGATTTGGAATCTTACTGCCGTGTTTAGAACTTGACCATGTTGGAAGAAGCAACAGGAAAAGGTGAAAAGCGGAGGATTGGCTTGTTTGGAGGCACCTTCAATCCCATTCATCTGGGTCACCTCAGGGGTGCCGAAGAAATTTGGGAATCATTCCAGCTCGAGGAGGTAATCTTCATTCCTTCTTCTATCCCCCCCCATAAGGTGACAGAAAGAGTCATCGAGGCGAAGCACCGGCTGGAGATGGTGAGGTTGGCGACCTCAAAGAATCGCCATTTTTCCACCAGTGACGTCGAACTTTCAAGGCCCGGCAAATCTTACTCCGTCGATACCATTCGATTTTTCCGAGAGAGAAGCCAGGAGGCTCCTTTCTTCATCCTGGGCAGCGACGCCTTTGTGGAGATTGAGACGTGGAAAGAATTTCAAAATCTCTTTTCTCTTTGCGACCTTATCGTAATGACTCGGCCCGGATCTCAAAAAAATAGCTCGTCCTCTACCCTCCCAGGAGGCCTAACCCCAAGCTTCCGATATGACTCTGGAGAGAAAGCCTGGATCCATCTCTCGGGGCACCGGCTCTATTTTAAGGAAATCTCGTTTCTCGACATCTCCTCTACTAAGGTCAGGGAATTGATTGAAAAAGGACGGTCTGTCAGGTATCTGATTCCGGCCGAGGTGGAGGCTTACATCCGAGAGCACGGGCTTTATGATAGGAACCTGTGATTCTCAAAATGGTTTTTTTCATCATTTTTTATTTGTCAACTGGATTTTTTCTGGTATAATGCTACACTCAAAATCATGCTTCAGGAGGATATGACCACCGACTCGAAAACAAAGTCTTTGCTCTGCCTGAAGGCGGCGCTTGAAAAGAAGGCCTTGGACCCGGTTCTTCTCGAGCTGAAAGGGAGCACCTCTTTTACGGACTATTTTCTACTCTGCAGCGGCAAATCGGATCGTCAAGTTCAGGCCATTGCCCAGGGAATTGAAGAAACCCTCAAGAAAAATGGGATTCGACCTCTTGGTCAGGAGGGAATGACCGGGGGAAAATGGGTTTTGATGGACTACGAGGATGTGGTGGTTCATATCTTTCTCGAACCTGTGAGAAAATTCTACGATTTGGAAGGGCTTTGGATCGACGTCCCCCGAATTGATCCCCAAAGAGGAGGAAGCATTGGCTAAGAGAAAGGTTAGGCCCAAGGTGAAATCCAAAGTGAAGCCCCGAGTGAAAGTTCAGGCGTATCAGCATAAGGGGCCGGATAAACTCGACCAAAAGACGATTGCGAGGTTCAAGAAGATTCTCCTCAAGGAGCGAGAGCAGATCGTCGGTGAAGTCAAACAGATCGTTGAATCTTCGAAGGAAATGGGTCAGGATGGTATTCAGGACATTGGAGATGAGGCGGCCAATATTTATAACAAACAAATCCTGCTCAGCTTAAATGAGAACGAGCGACTGAGGCTCAAAGAGGTGGACGAGTCGCTGGATCGTATTGAGAACGGGACCTACGGGATCTGCGAAGAATGCGGAGGTCCTATCAGTATGAAACGACTCGAGGTTCGCCCTGTGGCAAAATATTGCGTCCCATGCTTAACCAAACTGGAAAAGGGAAAGTTATAGACGATGTCAATTAAACTTTTATTGGGCTTCCTCTTTATTGTGATGGTTTTCTTTCTGTGGCTGTCATTCGATAACCCTATGGGTGTGGGAGAATTCCGCTTTTTTGGGAAAATCATTTCTACGAATCTTTCTACCCTTATGATCTCCTCCTTTGTATTGGGTGCGATGCTGGTCTTTATCGGCACCCTGGCTCGGGACGCCAAGCGGGCCATCGAGGATTATCTGAAATCTCGCCAAAGAAGAAAGGGGGAATCGCTCAAGGAGGAACTGAATAAGGGAATGGATGTTTTTCTTCGGGGGGATTTGGCCAAGGCCAAGGCCCACTTCATCGAGGTGCTAAAAAGAGACCCCATGCAGATCGATCTCTATCTCCGGCTTTCGGAAATCGCTCTCCAGGAGGGCCATGATCAGGATGCCCTTCATTGGTTGGGAAGGGCGGAGCTGATCGATATGCGGAACATAGATATCCTCATCCGTCAGGCAGGGGTGTACCAGCGTATGAAGCGGTTCGACGAGGCCATTCGGGCTTTGAATCGGGCCATCGGTTTGGATGAGGCCAGCCTCAAAGGGCAAAAAAGCTTGAGGCAGATCTACCTGGATAGCAGAAGGTGGGAGGAAGCGATCCGAATCCAGAGATCCATTCTCAAATTTACAAGAGGGAAACAGGCAGAGGAGGAGGAGACCCTTTTTTATCTGGGGTTGAAATACGAGCGTGCTAAAGATCTTTTGAGCCGCGGGGGGGAACAGAATCTGGAGAATGCCCTCAAAGAGGTAAAGGAGATCGTTGGTGAAAGAAAGACGTTCCAGCCCGGATTTGTGCTTCTGGGCGATATCTACCTCCGAATGGGAAGATGGGCCTCTGCCGGCAAGGTCTGGGGGAAAAGTTTCACCCGATTCAAATCCATCGTTTTTATCCTTCGCCTGGAAGAGCTTTATCTTGACCGTGAGGATCCGAGCACCCTCCTCCGCATCTACCAAAGAGTACTTGAACGCGATCCCGAGAATTGGGTGCTCGCCTTCTTCTATGCCAAACTCTGTTTGAGGCTGGAAATGTTGGACGAGGCTCTTGAAGAAATCAACGAAATTAGTTTTCGGGTAAAGGATTTCCCGGCCCTTCACAGGCTTCTCGCGGAGATCTACCTTCACAAGAAAGACTTCGGTCGTGCAGCCCAAGAATTTGAAAGGACGTTCGAATTGAGCGGGACTTCCCACCTTTCGTTCTTTTGCACCACCTGCGAAAGGGAATCAAAAGAGTGGATTGCCTACTGCCCCCAATGTCATCAGTGGAGCACCTATACAATCAAGGGAGCCGAGGAAGCGATCTCCTTGCCTTCGCCATCTTTTTCCTGAAAGGGTTTGCCTCCCATTGTAATTTTCTACATTCCACTCAACCATTACGTCTGTTCTGCCTATGCACGCGGGCCGGCAGATAGGTATGAACCGGGATGAATCATGAGATTGCGATCAACACTCTTCCAGTTCTTTCTTCCCCCGCAATGTCCCTGTTGCGAAAGATTTTCGGAAGAGGGTAAGCAAGGGTTCTGCTCGAATTGTCTTTCCCAGATCCGCTGGATCGAACCTCCCTTTTGTTCAATTTGTGGAATTCCTTTTATCTCTCGAGAGGTTGAAACCCATCCTTGTGGTGCTTGTGTGACCCACAGAAAATATTTTACGATAGCCAGGGCTTTGGGAGCCTTCGAAGGCTCCCTTCAGGAGGCCATCCATCGTTGGAAATATCAGGGAAAGACTTACCTCACTCCTTTTTTTGCAAGTTGGATGGCCGAAGGGTTGAATCGTTATTGGGAACCCGGTTCTCTCGACCTTCTGATCCCTGTCCCGTTGCACACCCGGCGATTAAGGGAAAGAGGGTTCAATCAAGCCCTCCTCCTCGCGAAGGACTTAAGCCGTCGGACAGGAATTCCTTACCGTAAGACGATCCTTCAAAAGAAGAAATCCACCGTTCCTCAAGTGAATCTCAGTGGTGCAAAAAGGGAGAAGGGGTTGAGGGGGGCTTTCCATGTTATCGAGAAGGAAGAGCTATCGGGACTGTCGGTTCTTTTGATCGATGACGTTTACACCACCGGAGCTACGGTCAACGAATGCTCAAAGGTTTTGCTGAAAGGGGGAGCAGAAAGAGTAGATGTTCTCACCTTGGCCCATGCTCTCAGGAAATCTTAGAACTCAAATACTAATGTCAAAATCCCTGCCTAGCGGCAGGCAGACAAATTCCAAATGAATGCTAAAGTCCAAAATCCAAAATGGTCATTCCGTTCTTCCTTATTTGTTTGAAATTGATTTACATTCGGTTCATCACTTCGTGCGAGCTTTGGAATTCATTTGACATTTGAACTTTGTCATTTGACATTAGAATTGGCCCGGATATGTCTGCGATGGAACAAGGTATTCAAGAGAATAAACAAAATGTGAATATGCATAGGAGAAGATGGATCATTCTCTGGATATTGATTCCGATCATTCTCGTCGGAACATTCACTCTTTTGTCCATCCATTATCTCCTCGACCCTAACATTTACCGGAATGTCCTTCAGAAATCCCTGACGGCCGCCCTGGACAGAGAAGTTTCCATCGGGAAGGCAAAAATAAATTTATGGGGAGGAGTCGGAATTTCCTTCGAAGACTTCCGAGTCAGGGATCGCTCCCTGGCCTTCGATCTTTTCCAGTCCAAGAGGCTGGTCCTAAGACCTAAGCTTCTCCCTCTTCTCAAGAAAGAGATGAAATGGAAACGAATTGTCGTGGATCAGCCGACGCTCCATATCATCAGGGACAGAAACGGTCGATTCAATGTCTTCTCCGGCGGTCTTTCGGCCGGTCCAAAACCAAAGGAAACACGAGAAAAGATGTTTGAGGTCCTTGCCTCTCTCGCCGGAGTTTCTTTAAGCCTCCGAGACGGTGTGATCTCTTTTTCAGATGAGAGCCTGGGCGATGCACCCTTGAAAACCAAGGTACGGTCTTTCAATTTTAAACTCTCAAGAGTCTCCTACCACAAAGCCTTTCCGTTTCGAATCGATGGGAAGATCCTTCATTCCGAAAAGGAAGGCCAGTTTTCCATCAACGGGACAATTCAAAATATTCCTGAAGATCTGGATTTTTCAAAAACAAAGGTGGAGGCGGAGGCGAAGATGAAAGGGATTGAAACGCTTCATTTCTGGCCTTATCTTAAAACAATGCTTCCTATGAAAACGATTTCAGGAGTTCTCGACCTGAATGCCCATTTCCAGGGAGAATTCCATGGACCCTTCAAGACCTCTGCGGAAATCACGATGAGAGATGTCCTCTTCGACTATCCCCAGGTGTTTTCGTTCATTTTGAAGCCGGAATGGATGAACCTCAACTTCGAGGCCGAATATGATACAAAAAATTTTAAGATTCCCCGGTTCTTTATTGAGTTGCCGGAGATAGGGATCAAGGCCAAGGGAAGGATTTATGATATCGGGTCGAAAGAGATGGGAATGGAAGCCGAAGCATCCACCAGCCCCTTCGATATCGCAGATGGAAAGAAATTCATCCCTTTCCGAATCATCACTCCAGATGTCTCGGACCGTCTTTTCCGGTCGGAAGGAAAGGGTTCTTTTCAGGCGGTCTCCATCAAGCTTTCGGGCAAGATGCCAGAGATTGATCACTGTGATCAGCTTGCGAACGCTCATGTCCTCTCCGTTGAGGCGAAGCTCGACGGGGCCCAGTTGAAGCTTCCCTGGGACTTTCCCCCTCTTGAAAATCTTAAAGGCCGCCTCCTCTTTCAAAAAGGCGACCTTCGTCTAAAAGGGGTCGAAGGAAAAATCTTTCATTCCACCCTGGAAAGGGTCAACGCCACTTTCTATGAGCTTCTGCACATCCCGACCCTTCAAATCGAGTGCCAGGGTAAACTCGATTTGACGGATCTCCCTTCTCTGGCCAAGAATGAAGGGATTCCCGAAGAATTCAGCCGGACCCTTTCATCCGTCCACAATCTTTCTGGAGAAGCCCGGTATTCCCTTTCTGCCAAAGGACCCCTGAAGCCACCCATCCGTTTTGAGCACCATGGGGTCTATCATCTTTCAAACGCCCGATTCACTCATCAACAAATCCCATTCCCCATTCGAATCGAAGAGGGACGAATAGAACTTTCCCACGATGACCTCCGATGGTCAGAAGCGCAGGTTGAGTTCGGTAACTCTTCTCTAACGATGGCCGGCCTTTGGGGACACGGAGAGAAGGAGCACGCTCTCGAGATCATGGCCAAAGGTAGAATGGATCTCAAGAATCTTTTCGCCCTCCTTCAAACTCCGTTGTTTCCTGAGGAAGTTCAATCGAAAACAAAAGACGTTGAATCCCTTTCAGGAACAAGCCAAATCTTATTCAAGGGGAAGACGCTTCCTGGAATTTCCCGCTTCTCTTATGAAGGGGAATTTTTCCCAAGAGAAGCTTCACTCCTGCAAAAGGGAAATCCTGTCCCTGTCGTCTTTAGGGAGGGAGGAGTCTCATTTTCCAACCTGGGGATGAGTTTTTCTAAGGCGAAGATCGAATCGGGTCATTCCTTTCTGACCATGGACGGATTTATGAGAGAGGGAGATGTAAGCCTCTCTACATGGGGTTCGATCGACCTAAAGCAATTGTTCTCGCTCATCCAGTCCCCCCTTTTCCCAGATCCGATTCGGTCCCAGGTAGACGGGATTCAAGAACTCAGCGGTTGGGCAGAGGTTCGTTTGAAATGGATAGGAAAGACGGAAAAATGGATGAGCGCCTTGAGGAATGGGGAGATCCGATTGAAAGGGGTAAACGTTCAGCATCGAGAGATTCCCGTTTCCCTGTCCCATATTGAGGGATTCTTTTCCATAACCCCCGAGCAGATTCGATTCGATCAGTTAAAGGGAAGGTTGGGAGATTCGCCCCTCACCCTTTCGGGCATCCTTTTCCGGGGCTCGTCTTCTTCGCCTATTTCTTCCCAGAAGGTCGAAAAAGGCTCAGGCCTGACGGAGGGCAGGCGGTGCTCCTTTCAGATCTCCTCTCCGGAACTGGACCTCGATCCGCTCTTCGCCAAAAAAGAGAAAACCTCCCCCATCTCTTTTGAAACGGTAAGAGACTGGCTTTCCGATTGGTCGATCGATGGCAAGATACAGATCAATAAAGGGAGATTCCGCAGCCTTCATTTTCAAGACCTGAAGGGAGAGATGAAGACGACCGATGGAGCATTGTTTATCCGTCCCGTCCAGTTAAAATCGGATGGAGGCGACTTCTGGGGTGAGGGATGGATAAAGCCGACGGAAAAGGGGATAAGCTTTGAGATCGAACCCCGTTTCTCCAATATGGAAGCCAAGGCTTTTATTCGGACTCTTTTCCAGAAAGGGGAAGAGGAAAGGGTAATCGTCACCGGGAGGGTTCACGTCGACAAGGTGGAGTTGAAAGGCGAAGGGGAGAATTTCCAACAAGTGAAGGAATCCCTCACCGGGGGGTTGAGGTTTGAGATCGAGAACGGTGTCATTCAAAAGTTTAACATCCTCTCCAAAATTTTCTCTATCCTGAATGTCTCGCAGTTGCTCAAAGGCAGATTCCCGGATTTGGCAACGAAAGGACTTCCTTTTCATCAGATCCTGGCGAACTTTCATGTGAAGGACGGGGTGGCCACGACAGACGATTTTCTGGTGGATAGCGATGCCATGAGGATCACCCTGATTGGGAAGATCGACCTGGGGAAGAACGTCATCAATGCGAGGATCGGAGTTCATCCTTTGGTGACGATTGACACGATATTAAGAAGCGTCCCCATTGCCGGTTATATTCTTACGGGTGAGGACAAAGGTTTCATCTCCTATTTTTACGAGGTGAAAGGAAACCTGGATGACCCAAAGATCGAGGCCATTCCACTCAGAACCATCGAAGAGCCTTCCTGGGGAGTCATCAAGCGCTTGCTGCTGACACCTTTGAGACCCTTCCAAAAGGCCCTGCCGTCCAATAACGATGAGAAAAATAACTGACTGTCCTAGTGTAGTGCGTCCAACACTTCTTTACATAAGTTCAGAAGCTGTCATTCCTGCGAAAGCAGGAATCCAGTCTTTTCAGCAGGTCCTGGACTCCGACTTTCGCCGGAGTGACATCGCTTTGCGTTAATAATCCAACAGGTTTTCTATAGCCCTAACTTATCCAATGAATTTCTGAGACCCGACACTAGGTTAAATAGTTGAAAAACTGCGTTTGAAAGTTTTTTTCAGAAATTAACTTTTTTTCTTGACAAATAACAATATATTGTTGTAAGAATCTCATAATATACTAGATATAGCCCTCCGAAAGTCTTTTTACCTATCTACCATAAGATAAAAGGTGAGATAAAATGGCAGCCGTAATCGAAATGAAAGGGGATCGCCAGAATCTTAGAGAAGAAGCGGAGACCACAGACATGGCCCTCTTCGTCCGCACCTCGGATGAAGCGATGTTGGGCTGGGATCGGCAGAGAATTGTTGACGCCCTCATGCGTGAGACCTACGTGGATTTCGATACAGCGAGGGAGATCGCCCGGGAGGTGGAGGAGTTAATTGCGACCTCCAGGATCAAAATGATCACTTCCCCGCTTATCCGCGAACTCGTGGACACCAAGCTGGTTGAAAGAGGACTCGAGCAGGCCCGTAAGATGCACACCCGTTTGGGAATGCCTCTGTATGATGTCGATCAGCTCATCCTCCACCCCAACAAAGAAAATGCCAATGTCCCTCACGGGCCTGAAGCCACCAACCTCACTTTAGCTGAGAGGATCAAAAAAGAATATGCCCTGCTCACTGTCTTCTCTCAGGAGATTGCCGATGCTCACATGCGTGGGGATATTCATCTCCACGATCTGGGTTTTATCGATCGGCCCTATTGCAGCGGTCAATCCCTTGAATACATCAAGCGCTTCGGCCTGAGCCTTCCCAACTCAATCGCGACGGCCAAGCCTGCCAAGCATCCTGAAGTGTTGCTCGCCCACATGGTGAAATTCGCCGCAGCCCTTCAAAGTCATTTTGCTGGCGCGATTGGTTGGGATTCTATCAATCTCTTTTTCGCACCCTATCTAGTCGGGATGTCGGTCCAAGAGATGGAACAACTGGCCCAGATGATGATCTTTGAATTTTCCCAACAAGCCGTGGCCAGAGGTGGACAGGCTATCTTCACTGACCTCAATCTTTATTGGGAGATCCCCAAACATTTTGAAAATGTCCCTGCCATCGGACCGGGTGGGGAATTTACAGGAAAGACCTACAGCGATTACTTGAAAGAGTCCCAGCGTTTTGCGAAGGCGCTCTTTGACGTTTATCAAGAAGGAGACGGGTCCGGAAGGCCTTTCTTCTTCCCGAAACCACTAGTTCACATTACAGAGAAGTTCTTTCAAACCCCCGGTCATACGGATTTTCTTTACCACATCTGTGATGTCGCTTCCGAAAAGGGGAATACCTATTTCGTCTTCGACCGTGGGGAGACGGCCAAAATCTCCGAATGCTGCCGTCTTAGCTTTAAACTGGACCAGACAGACCTCGAAGATGCCAAGCACCCTTGGAAAATGCGATACTGCGCCCTCCAGAACGTCACGCTCAATCTTCCAAGAATCGCTTACCTGGCGAAAGGGGAAGACTCTAAACTCTTTTCTAAGATTTCGGAGTTTGTTGAAATGGCGGTAAAGGCCCATCTGGAGAAGAAGCTCTTTATTGAAAAACTTCTCTCCTTAGGGGAAAAGGGACCTCTGGCGTTGCTGGCCATGGATCGAGATGGATCTCCCTATTTAAGGATGCACCGTGCTAGCTTCCTGGTGGGTATGGTGGGGCTCAATGAGCTGGTCCAAATTCATACCGGGCAAGAGATGCACCAATCCAAGCAGGCCTTTAAATTCGGCCTCAAGGTGATTGCGCATATGAAATTATTGGTGGATAAGTTCAGCCAACGCTGTGGAATGCGTTTTGTTCTGGAACAGACGCCCGCAGAATCCACAGCCTACCGATTTGCCAAATTAGACCTTAAATTTCACTCTCCCAGATCAGGACATATTGTAAAAGGCGATATCTCAAAAGGAGAGGTCTATTACACGAATTCGACCTACTTGAACAATGCTGCCGTGTTAAACCCGATCGAGCGCGTCAGGCAAGAAGGTCTCTTTCATCCTCTGATCGAGGCTGGTGCATTGACTCATATCTGGCTGGGTGAGGCAAGACCTTCGAAGTCATCGCTGGCCAATTTCGTGATCAAAACTTTTCAATTGACGCAAAATGACCAGATTGCTTTTTCTCCAGAGTTTACCGCTTGCAATCGGTGCCATCGGACGAGCCGGGGCCTTCGTCCTTCCTGTACTTATTGCGGGTCCGAGGACGTGGACGGCATTACGCGGATCACCGGTTATTTCACTAAGCTTTCCAGCTGGAATAAAGGGAAGCTTGGAGAACTTCGGGACCGGTATCGTGACCAAACTTTCTTAAAAGAAAGGGGAGAAAGGGTAGCACTGGAAACGGGATAATAATTTTTATGCTGTGCTCATCCCGCTAAGTCCAGAGCGTTAAGGAGGAGGAAATGGGATTTATAAAAATCTTTACGAAAGCGACATGCCCGAAATGCCCTGCCGTCAAAGAGATTGGAAAAGAGTTAAGGAAGGAAGGGCTGCCCGTTTTGAATTACGATTTGGATACGATTGACGGCCTGGCCGAGGCTTCCTCTTACAGCATCCGGTCGGCCCCTTCCATTGTCATCGAGGACGAGGAGGAGAGGGAGGTAATCAGCTGGAGAGGAGTTGTTCCAACTCTCCAGGAAGTGAAGCAGCATTTATACAAAGGTTAATGGTGATCGTGGTGGTGACGGGTGTTGGAAATCACTCCGATCGATTATCTTTTTTTCAACTCGCCATCACGTTTCACAGTCGCCGTCACTTGTATGATTTGAGAAAATGATCGAGATCAAGGGATTCTTGGAAGCCTCCTTCTCGGATTGGCGGGGAAAGCTGTGCTCAGTGATTTTCCTTCCCCGTTGTAATTTCCGCTGTCCTTACTGTCACAACCACCCCCTTGTTTTCCAACCTGAGCAGTATGCTACGATTCCACTGGAAGATATTCTCGCCCGCCTCCATTCTTTAAGGAATTGGATTGACGGCGTTTGCATCACGGGCGGAGAGCCTACTTTCCATCCAGATCTTCCCCTCTTGGTCCGGGAAATAAAACGACACGGATTTTTGGTCAAGCTGGATACCAATGGGTCAAACCCTTTGATGTTGGAAAATTTTGTTGAGAGGGGAGAGGTTGATTTTGTCTCCATGGATGTGAAAGCACCTCTGGGGCCTTTTTCTTATTCGCGCTCCACCGGTTCTCCCGTCAATCTGAGACCCATTTTGGAATCGATCAAAATCCTGAAGAGGCAAAAGGTGGAATATGAATTTCGGATGACTGTTGTTCCCGGACTCCATAAGGAAGACGATATCCGGACCCTTGGGAATCATCTGAGGGCGGGCCAAAGATTCATCGTCCAGAACTTCAACCCAGAAAACCCATTGGACCCTTCGTTGAGAAAAGTTGTTCCTTACGATCCAAAGGCTTTGAAAAAAATCGAAAGAGAAGTTCAGGAAATGGTGTAATCGCTCGCTAATAGATCTGACCCGGAAAGGTGTTGACCTTAAAATCTTTCTCCAGCATCTTATACATTTTGGGGCTTTCCCATTCCTCATCAAAGGCCTCAGCAAAAATGCCGTCATAGATGGCCCAGCTCCTTCCCCGGACCGTTTTCTCCATTCCTTTTCTGCGAAAAGGGGTGGAATCATCCAATTTTTCGTAAAGCAGCCCTCCCGGCTGAAATTCTTTGTGGATCTTTTCCATCATCTTGCCGCCCCTGAAGTAGGTAAATCCATGTCTCTCCCACGAGATGGCATTGTGATAGAAAAAAGCCCCCATGGTGATGGTCTTCAGCTCCAACGGCACCATGAAGGCTTTCAGACATTTTACGAACTCTTTTAGTAACCGTAAACCATGCTTGACCATTCCGGGGGCGAGTCCAGCCTCCATGGCCCGAACCTCTTCAGGGATGTTCCTCGACCGTGTGCCGAGTAAGGTATCCCTTCCCAATTCGTCGATATCGACATTAAACCTCTCTGAAAAAGGGTTGTTGATGATCAGAAAGTCGAGATAAAGACTTTGCATGAAGGCCTCCAGGGAAACCTGGCACGAGAAGATACAATCTTTGTCTTCCAGCCTGTATTTCACCTCGATGCATGCAAAATTTTCGTCAGGAGGAAAGACCCCTGTGACGACTCTTTCCCCGAATGGATTGGTTAGCGTCTTGCGGTCAATTTGAAACATCTCGAATACAGCATCGGGAACAAGGCGGAGATAAATCGAATTCCGCTCCTCTTTAGGAAGTCGGTTAAGCTTCGCTATCGAGAAAGTCATTGCCTAATTGTTTGGAATCGTTTGGAAGGATAGCCTGCCCTCGAGCGTGTTTTACCGAGGGCAGGCCAATGAACCATTTGATCGCAGAAACAACTTCCTATTTACAATCTCTCTCCGGCAAGCTGGATCACGACACTGGGATCGGTTAGGGTGGATGTGTCGCCCAACTCCTCAATCTTGCCTTCTGCTATCTTCCTCAATATCCTTCTCATGATCTTTCCGCTCCGTGTCTTTGGAAGCGCGTCAGCAAATTGGAGCTTGTCCGGCGTCGCGATCGGGCCGATCACTTTTCTCACATGAGCCAGGAGCTCTTTCCGTAAGTCTTCAGTCCCTTTGAGGCCAGCCTTGAGCGTGACAAAAGCATAGATCCCCTGGCCTTTTACCTCGTGGGAAATGCCGATCACGGCCGCTTCCGCTACAGAACGGTGAGACACGAGGGCGCTTTCCACTTCCGCTGTTCCGATCCGGTGGCCTGAAACGTTGATGACATCGTCGATCCTGCCCATGAGCCAGTAGTAACCATCTTCGTCCTTCTTTGCCCCATCGCCCGTGAAGTAGTTTCCGGGGAAAACAGTAAAATAGGTCTCCTTAAACCTTTTGCGGTCCGGATCGTTCCAGAACCCTCGTAACATACCCGGCCATGGTTTCGCAATAACCAGAGAACCCCCTTCTTCTGCATCGCACTCACTTCCGTCCTCTCTGATGATCTTCGGAGCCACGCCGGGAAAAGGAAAAGTGGCTGACCCGGGCTTCAACGGGGTAATTGGCAGAGGGCTGATTAGAAACCCGCCCGTCTCTGTCTGCCACCAGGTATCCATAATGGGGCACCTCTCCTGACCCACATTCGTATAATACCACTTCCACGCCTCCGGGTTAATGGGCTCCCCCACCGAACCGAGAAGCCTCAGGCTGGAAAGACCTCTTCGTTTCACCCATGACTCACCTTCTCGCATCAATGCCCGGATGGCCGTGGGAGCCGTATAAAAGATACTGACTTTATATCTCTCCACAATCTCCCAGAATCTGTCGGGGTTGGGGTACGTCGGAACACCTTCAAACATCAAGGTCGTCCCGCCGAGCGCCAGGGGGCCGTATACGACATAGCTGTGACCCGTTACCCATCCAATATCCGCCGTGCAAAAGAAAACATCTTCTTCCTTAATATCGAATACCCACTTCAGGGTCTGATAGACAAAGAGGAGATATCCTCCTGTGGTATGAATCACTCCCTTTGGTTTGCCTGTGCTTCCACTGGTGTAAAGGACGAAAAGAACATCTTCTGCGTCGACTAATACGGGTTCGCAGGAAGGTTTGATGTCCTCTCTTGCCATCTCCTCGTTCCACCATACGTCCCTCTCTTTGGTAAAAGGGACGTCGATTCCCAGTCTCTTGACGACAATCACTTTTTCAACGCCTGGGCAATCTTTTAACGCCTCGTCGGCATTAATCTTGTTTTGAACAATCCTGCCGTTCCTGTAATATCCGTCTGCGGTAATGAGGACCCGCGAACCGCAGTCGTTTATCCTGTCCCGGAGGGCCTCAGAGCTGAACCCTCCGAAAACCACACTATGAATAGCCCCGATTCTTGCGCAGGCAAGCATGGCAATGGGAAGCTCTGGAATCATCGGTAGGTAGATGGACACCCGGTCCCCTTTCTTCACTCCAAACTTCTTCAGGACGTTTGCAAATTTGCATACATGGTAGTGAAGTTGCTGATACGTAAAAAACCTGTTCTCTTCCAGGGGCTCCCCCTGCCATATCAGAGCGACCTTGTTGCTCCTCCAGGTGCTGAGGTGCCTGTCGAGGCAATTATAGCTCGCATTGAGCTTCCCTCCGACGAACCACTTAACCTCGGGCTTATTGAAGTCCCATTCCAATACCTTATCCCATTTCTTGCTCCAGTCGAGTTGCTCCGCAAGTTCCCCCCAGAATTTCTCTGGATCCTTAATAGACTTCTGATACAATTGTTTATAATCCTCCATCCGCTTAATGGACGCTTTCATCTTAACCGCATCCGAAGGTTCATAAACCAACTTCTCTTCCAATGTAGATTCTTTTTCCTTTCCTTTCACTTTTATCTACCTCCTCTCTTTATTTCGATGCTAAGGGCACCAAGAACTTTGTTAATATGTTCACAAGCGGCGACCAGCGTAAATATACTGTATGCAATCTTTTTTTTCAAGTAGAAAACCTATTTTTTCTGCGCGGGGGGATAACGGGTCTTGTCAAAAGGCAACATGCGGAAGCCTTATGGTAGACGTGTAATGTTAATTTATTGTTTTTATTAAGTTTTTTAATCTTTGTTAAATTAGCTATTACTGCGGTGGTTATGTTCTGCAAGTTGAATAGTGGATTTAACGATCTTTAATAAACTTCTGGGGATTCCCAAACCGGCAAATAGAACCTCCTGCGTTTTTGATCCTTGGAAGGGAAACATACTTTCAATGATAAATGCCTTTATTCGTCTTCCATTTCTCGTGGAGGAGGGGAAAATGGAGGGGGTATTTCGTGATTGCCTTGCGGAAAAAGATTGGTTACGCGTTAGAAGATTTTTCTTGACAAAAAGGGAGCAATCTTTTAGTTTTGTTCGGAATAAGAATTATTTCACATTCAACCTTAAGAACAAGTATCCGAAACATTAAATCTTATTGAAGGTCGGAGTGCAACGACGTTCCGGCCTTGACAGGAGCTGTCTTTTTTGCAGGGGTAAAGGGGGGAACCATGTTTATTGAGTATTTTGCCGTTCTCATTTTTATCGCCCTCGCCGGTGTTTTTGCCCTCTTCGCCATCGTCGCTTCAGCCCTCTTAGGCCAGAGGAAACCCACGGCCCCCAAGCAGGCGCCCTATGAATGCGGGATGACGACCTTTGGTTCGAGCTTTAAAAGGATACCGATTAAATACTACATCATCGCCATGCTTTTTCTCCTCTTTGATATTGAGGTGGTTTTCCTCTATCCCTGGGCAGTGGTCTTTAAAGAGTTCAAGTTCTTTGCCTTCATTTCGATGGCCGTCTTCATCGGAGTTTTACTCATCGCCTATATCTACATCTGGAAAAAAGGAGCCTTGGAATGGGAATAGAAACTTACCTTGAAAAAACCCCTTTTATGCCTGCGCTGGACAGGATCGTCAACTGGGGACGAAAGTATTCGATCTGGCCTGTTACCTTTGGCTTAGCGTGCTGTGCCCTCGAGATGATGGTCGCCGCTGCCTCCACATGGGATATTTCTCGCTTTGGCTCGGAGGTGTTCAGGCCCTCTCCGCGCCAATCGGACCTGATGATTGTGGCAGGCACCTTAACCAAAAAGATGGCTCCGATGGTTAAGCGCATCTACGAACAGATGCCAGAACCCAAATGGGTCATCGCCTATGGGGCCTGTGCCTGTTCGGGCGGGATCTTCAAGACCTACAGCGTGGTGCAAGGGGTGGATCAGATCCTACCCGTTGATTTCTACGTTCCAGGTTGTCCACCCAAACCGGAAGCGTTGCTCGCAGCACTGGTGAAACTCCAGAAGAAGATCGAAACGGAGAGCCTTGCGGATCGAAAGAATGTTCGAAGCACGCTTGAAATGAAATAAGAAAATCCGTCGAATAAGAGGTGGAACGAATCGGAACCATTGTCATAACGAGACTCGACCAGGGGAGGAACAGAGAATGGCCGAAGGCAATCTCACCGTAAAGAAATTGAAAGAAAGATTTATCAATTCTATTTTAGAAGTAACAACCTTTCGTGGCGAAGTCACGGTGACTGTATCGAAAGGAGAGATCTTTGAGATCTGTAAATTTCTTCACTCGGATTCCGACCTCCAGTACCGTCTCCTCACCGATCTCTGCGGCCTCGACTTTTTTCCGCAGACCCCTCGCTTTGGAGTCGTCTACCTTCTTTATTCAATGAAGAGCAATCAGAGGCTGAGGGTGAAGACGAGAGTCGGAGAGAGGGAATCGATTCCAAGTGTGGAATCCATTTGGAAGGCCGCAAACTGGTATGAGCGGGAAGCCTACGACCTCTTCGGAATCACCTTTGACAACCATCCTGACTTGAGGAGGATTATGCTGTGGGATGGTTACGAAGGTCACCCGTTGAGAAAGGATTTTCCGGTTGAGGGACCGGACTTCGATAAACCCTTTGTTCCTGAGGTTTGAAATGGCAGAGACACGGTTGATGACCATCAATATGGGGCCGCAACATCCGGCGACTCACGGGGTATTGAGGGTCGTGTTGGAATTGGATGGAGAGGTGATCGTTCGTTCAACTCCCCACCTCGGCCACCTCCACCGGGGGATGGAGAAACTGGCTGAGAGTAAGACCTACCATCAGGCCATTCCCCTCACAGACCGGTTGGACTATACCAATGCCATGGGAAATAACTTCGCCTATGTTTTGGCGGTCGAGAAACTGTTGGGCATTCAGGTCCCCAAGCGAGCTCAATACATCAGGGTGATGATGGCTGAGCTCCAGAGAATTGCTGCTCACCTCATCTGGCTGGGAACGCATGCGTTAGACATCGGAGCGATGACCCCTCTCCTCTATACCTTTCGAGAAAGGGAGGATATCCTGAGAATCTTTGAGGAGGTTGCCGGAGGAAGACTCACGCCGACCTACCTGAGAATTGGCGGGGTTTCTAAAGACTTCCCGGAAGGGGCGGGGGAGAAGATTCAGGCATTCGTCCTGGCCTTTCCCGGCCATATCAAGGAGTATGAAACCCTCCTGACAAAGAATATTATCTGGCTGAAAAGAACCAAGGGGGTTGGAATTATCTCCAAAGAGGATGCAATCAGTTTTGGGGTCACAGGGCCTACCCTTCGTGGTTTCGGTGTGAAATATGATGTGAGAAAGGCATTTCCCTATTCGAGTTATGAAGAGTTCGATTTTGATATACCGATTGGGTCAGTTGGAGATGTCTATGATCGGTATATTGTGCGTTTGCGAGAGATGGAATGGTCGAATTCCATTGTGGAACAGGCATTGGAACGATTGCCAAAAGGCCCTATTATTGCCAACGATCCACGGGTCACCCTCCCGCCGAAAGAGGACGTCCTCACGGACATCGCTTCATTGATACGACAGTTTAAGATTGTCTCCGAAGGATTCCGGCCGCCAGCAGGAGAAGTCTATGCAAGCGTAGAGGCCGCCAAGGGAGAGTTAGGATTCTATCTTGTCAGTGACGGATCAAACCATCCGTTCCGATTCAGGATTCGAACCCCTTCTTTCGCTAACCTGAGCGCTCTTTCGAAAATGATCGAAGGAGGTCTCATCGCGGATGTGATTTCAGTGATTGGAAGCATCGATATCGTCCTGGGAGAAGTCGATCGATAAAAGAAAAAAAAGTGTTAGTGATAGTGCTGGGTGATAGTGAAAGTCACTACCACCATCACAAATCACCATCACGAATTATGGAGTTTCTATGACGGACATTCTTTTCAGTAGCTGGGGGGGAGTGGTCACAGATAATCGAAGGAAACCCGAAGCAGAAAGGCAACCCGTCGCCGCTCTCAACCTACCCCTGGAATTTGATAAAGAGAGAAAGGTCAGAGCCTTCATTGGGTGGGATGGGATCGTCCTCAGGGACAGCGAAGTCAATATCGTCGATTTGATTCGGGCTTACCTGGAAGCGGTTCAGGACGAATCCTGCGGGAAATGCACACCCTGCAGGGTGGGGACTCGGGTCATGGCCACCGTTGTGAATCGGATTGCCGATGGTCAGGGCAGGGCTGAGGACTTAAAACAACTAAAATATTTGGGGGAGACAATTCAGAAGAGTTCCAAATGCAACCTCGGCCAAACCGGTCCGAAACCTGTGTTGGATGCGATCGAACATTTTGAAGACCAATTCTCCAGTGCGATCCAATTGCACAAAAAGATTCCTCGCCAGGAATATAAGGTCAAGGTGACCGCGCCCTGCGAAAGCGCTTGTCCTTCCCATCTCCCCATTACCCGTTATATTGAATTGATCAAGGAAGGGAAGTTCGAGGAGTCCCTTGCCGCCATTCGAGGGGCGACCTGCCTGGCCGGAATCCTCGGAAGGGTCTGTGTCCGTCCCTGCGAAGATAATTGCCGTCGAGGAAACGTGGATGAATGTATCTCCATCAAATGGCTGAAGCGGTTTGTCGCGGATTACGAACTGGAGAAGAGGAAAGACCCTTCGATTCAGAAATCGGAAATACGTTCAGAGAAAGTGGCTATCCTTGGGGCGGGCCCGGCCGGCCTCTCGTGTGCCTACTATCTTGTTCTGAAGGGTTACCCTGTCACCATCTTCGAGAGACTGAGTGAACCAGGCGGGATGGCTGCTGTAGGAATTCCGGATTACCGTCTCCCTCGGGATATCGTGAGATATGAGGCAGGAATCGTCGAAAAAATGGGGGTCGAGGTTCGGTACAACATTCAAGTGGGAAAGGATATTACGATCTCACAGATGTTTGAGCAAGGTTATAAGGCGATCTTTGTCGGTGTAGGGGCCCAGACCAATACGCCCATGGGTGTCGAAGGGGAAGATAAAGGGTATAAGGGATTCATCCCTGGCGTTTATTACCTCTTAGAAATCAATCTTGGGAGAGACCCCTATCCCGAAGGGAAAAGGGTGGTTGTGGTGGGCGGTGGAAATGTGGCCATTGACTGCGTCCGCTCCTCTTTCCGCATTGGTAAGCCGGATGTGAACCTGGTTTATCGAAGAACGAAAAAAGAGATGCCCGCGGATCGTGTAGAGATCCATGATGCGGAGGAAGAAGGTGTGAAATTCCATTACCTCTGCAATCCGGTCCGGATCATCGAGAAAGAGGGGAAGGTTATTGGAATGGAGTGTATTCGGATGGAACTCGGTGAACCGGATGAGAGCGGAAGGCGCAGACCTGTTCCCATCAAAGGTTCAGAATTTTTCATCGAAGCTGATATTGCCATCCCTGCCATCGGCCAGGCCATTGATCTTTCGTTCCTCGAAGAGAAAGAAGGAGTGAAGACAACAAGACGATCTACGATCGCGGTCCAGGAGGGGACATTCTTGACAAGCCGTCCGGGGATCTTCTCGGCGGGGGATTGCGTGACCGGACCGGATGTCCTCGTACGCGCTGCGGGACACGGAAAGAGAGCGGCTGAAAAAATAGATCTTTTCCTTCGTGGCATGGAAGTGAAGGAATCTGAGGAAGAACTTCTGGAAACCCTGGTGGAGAAAATCAAGGTTTATAACAAGAATGAACAGATTGGAATCTCCGGCGGGCAGAAAAGGGCGATGTTGAGCATGCTGCCCCCTGATTCGAGAAAGTGGGTCTTCGATGAGGTGGAAAAGGGATTTTCCATCCCCGTGGCTCAAAAGGAAGCGGAGCGCTGTCTCCGATGCGTAAGAATCGGGCTGTTTGCTGTTTAATCCCCCCTTTCCCCCCTTTAGAAAGGGGGGTTGGAGGGGATTTGGAGGATATCGTAAAGAATGTTAAAGCTGACCATTGACGGGAAAGAAATCACTGGAAGGTCGGATCAGACGATCTATGAGGTGGCCAAAGAAAACGGGATTTACATCCCCACCCTTTGTTATCACCGGAGATTGACTCTCCTCAAGTCCTGCCGAATCTGTTTGGTCGATGTCCAGGGTGCTGAGATGCCCACGGCCTCCTGTGCGACGCCCGTGGTGGAGGGCATGGTGGTTCATACCCGCACGGAGCGTGTCGAAAAGATGAGATTGGAGGCTTTGAAATTATTACTGGTCAATCATCCTCTGGACTGTCCTGTTTGCGATGCCGGTGGAGAATGCCAACTCCAGAATCGAACCTACGAATTCGGGATCCAAAAGAACGAGTATCCCCCAGAGAGGAGAGAGTTTCCCTCCATCCCCTACGGGACCCCCCTAATCCGGCAATGGTTTGATCGCTGCGTGATGTGTCTCCGCTGCATCCAGTCCTGTGTGGATGTGCCGGGAGCGGATGTTCTCGAGGTGGCAGAGCATGGTTTCCCCTCCCATGTGAAGGCGGTTCGGAAGGAGAACTGTATCTCCTGTGGAGAGTGTCTCCAGATGTGTCCGGTGGGTGCTTTAACAGAGAATCTCAGTCCCATCAAAGGCCGTACGTGGCAGCTGGATAGAATACAGACCACCTGCACTTTCTGCGGATGCGGCTGTCAGCTCGAGCTCAACACGCTTGCTGACAGGAAAGTGGTTAAAGTAACCACAAAGGGGGAGGCCGGAGTCAACCAGGGGAGCCTCTGTGTGAAAGGAAGATTCGGTTTCGATTTTATTCACCATCCGGAAAGGCTCCAAGAACCGCTTGTAAAAAAATCCGGAGATTTTGCAGAGGCCTCCTGGGAAGAAGCGCTGGGTTTGATCGCTACAAAACTTCAGGAAATAAAAGAGAAGTACGGTGCCCAGAGCATCGGAGGAATTTCTTCCCCTAGGGGAACGAATGAAGAGAATTTTCTTTTTCAGAAATGGCTGCGGGCCTGCATCGGAACAAACCATATCGACAATGGGGCCCGGTTGTCCAACGGATCTTCTCTCTATGGGATGATGGCCTCCACGGGATGGGGAGCGATGACTCATGCAATGGACGAAGTTACCAGGGCTGACCTCATCCTTATCGTCGGTGCGGATGCGTATGACGATAATCTCATCTTCAGCAATAAGATGAGAGAGGCGATGCGAAAGAACAACGCGAAGATCATCCTGGTCGATCCTCGGAAGACCCAATGGGAAAAATGGGCTGATTTCTGGCTGAGACCTCTGCCGGGGACGGATATCGCTTGGATCAATGGCCTGGTACGTCTCCTGATCGAGAAAGGGGCCTTTTCAAAAGAATTCATCGAATCCAAGACGGAAGGTTTTGAAACCCTGCGGTCTTCCGAAGAGAAATTCTCTCCTGAGTTTGTCAAAAATACTGCGGGAATCTCTCCAGCAGAATTAGAGGGTGTCGCCAATCTTTATCTCTCGGCGAGAAAGAGGGCGATCGTCTTTGGCTCCGGCGTCACTCAGCATGCCAACGGGACTGAGATTGTAGAGGCTCTCTGCAACCTGGCCCTGTTGACCGGGGAGACGGAAGAGGGAGGAGGGGGCGTCTATCCGATGCTCACTCAGAACAATGCCCAGGGCGCTTTTGACATGGGTTCTCTTTCCGAATTCCTGCCCGGTTATCAGAGGGTGGAAGATGGAATGGCGCGCAAAAAGTTTGAGGAAATCTGGGAGAGGGGAATTCCCAAAAACCCGGGCTTCACCTATATGGAGATGTTCGATAAGATTCTGGAAGGGAAGATCAAAGCCCTCTATATCCTCGGTGAAGATCCCTTCATCAATCTTCCCAACTTAGAGAGACTCAAGAACGGACTCCGTCAATTAGAACTCTTAGTGGTTCAGGATCTCTTCATGACCCACATTGGGAGTTATGCCCATGTGATTTTACCCGGGGTGAGTTTTGCTGAGAAGGATGGAACTTTCACCAGCATGGAAAGAAGGGTTCAAAGGGTGCGGAAGGCCATCTCGCCGGTTGGCGATTCCAGGCCAGACTGGAAGATTCTCTGCGATCTTTCGACGAAGATGGGTTATCCGATGGGATATCAGAGTCCTGCTGAGATTATGGACGAGATCGCCTCTCTAGTGCCCATCTATGCCGGGGTCAATTACCTCAGCCTGGAAAAACACGGAATTCGGTGGTCTTCGATGAATGGACGGAAACGGAGATTTTTCCCCATAGAATACAAAGGACCGGTAGAGCAGCCGGATGACAAATATCCTTTATGGATTATCCCCAGAGGGTTTCATTGCCATTACGGAATCGGGACCACGACGAAGAGAGCGGCGGGATTGGCCAAGGTCTTTCCCGATTCTTGCATCGAAGTTCACCCGGAGGATGCTACGAAGGCAGGGTTGGAAAAAGAGGGAAAGGTGAAGGTCGTCTCACCGAGAGGCGAGGTGGAGACGACCTGTAAGATTTCCGGGGCTGTTCCCAAGGGGGTGGCTTACTTTGCCATGACCTTTTTCCCTGTTTTTGTAAATAATCTTTTGGTTTCCGGGTTTGACGCGACGAGTCAGCACCCTGAGTATAAAGTCTTTATCGGAAGGATAGAGAAAAGGTAGAAGAGCTCTTAAAAACTTTAATATGCTTCTTGTCTGTGCAGTCTTTTCATAATCTGTGCAATCAGAGATTTCTGTTTTTTTAGAAATCTCGTAGAGGAGAAGCAGGATGCAACTGTTATATCTTCTCGTCGAGATCATCGTTAAATGCGTGGTGGTCTTTGCCTGTCTGATGATCGTCGTTGCCTATTTGACCTGGCTGGAACGGAAGGTTCTGGGCCATATCCAGGTTCGTTATGGTCCGAATCGTTGCGGTCCCTTTGGATTGCTCCAGCCCTTTTCGGATGCGGTCAAAGCCTTCTTCAAAGAGGACCTGGTTCCAGGAAGGGCGGATAAGGCCGTCTTCGTCATGGCCCCGATGATCTCGATCATCGCAGCCATCAGCATCTTTGCCGTCATCCCCTTTGGCAATCAGTTCACGATTCCAGGAACGGACTGGGTGGTCAAACTTCGGATTGCCGATGTAGATGTTGGGCTTCTCTATATCTTCGGCGTGGCTTCCTTAGGAGAGTTTGGGATTGTCTTGGGGGGTTGGTCGTCCGGAAATAAGTATGGTTTAATGGGGTCCCTCCGAGCAGCGGCTCAGATGATCAGTTATGAAGTGGCCCTTGGCATCGCGGTCATAGGAGTCCTCATCCTCTCAGAAAGTCTGAGACTGACTGAGATTGTTCGTCTCCAGGGAGGAGGGTTCTGGAATTGGAATATTTGGTATCAGCCGGTGGCGTTTGTCCTTTATCTGATTTGCGGCCTGGCGGAGATCAACCGGACCCCCTTTGACATGCCCGAAGCAGAGGCGGAGCTGGCCTGCGGATTTAACATTGAATACAGCAGTATGAAATTTGCCCTCTTCTTCATGGCTGAATACGCCCATATGGTCACGATGGGCGCCGTCGCCGTGACGCTCTTTCTGGGAGGATGGCAGCCGATTATTCCTCAACTCAGTTTCATCCCCGGAGTGATCTGGTTTTGCGGGAAGCTCTTTGTCTTCCTCTTCTTCTTTATCTGGGAGCGGGGGACGATGCCGCGACTCCGGTACGATCAGATCATGAAGCTTGGCTGGAAGATTCTGATCCCCTTAGCACTGCTTAATCTCGTCATAACCGGATTGGTCGTTTCGTTGAAAGGTTAAGCCCCGTTAGAAAGGGTGGGGCTTTAAACCCCACCCTGAATAAGGAACTAATATTCTTTTTTATCATCTCCGTTTCAAAGAGGGGGGCTTTCTAACGGGGTAAATAAAGAGGTCAAAGATGATAATTCCGTTGTTAAAAGGTTTAGCTCTTACGTTGGGCCGATTTTTCTCCAAGCCCATCACCATCCAATATCCGGAACAGAAAATTCCTCCGGCGAAGCGTTGGAGGGGCATTCAATATTTTGAGAAGGATGAGCGTGGGAAGACCAAGTGTGTCGCCTGCGGCCTCTGCATGATCGTCTGCCCTTCTCAATGCATCTACATCGAGACCGCCGAAGATGAGGAAGGGAGACGATACCCACTCACCTACGAGCTGGATGCCACCCGGTGTATCTTCTGCGGTTTCTGCGAGGAAGCGTGCCCAGTAAAGGCGATCTTTATGGGAAAGACCTATGAATGGGTAGAAGGCCAGAGAAAACCATTTCTCATGACGACAGAGACGCTTTTAGAACAGAAGAAGTTTAATCCGTAATTCAAATCTCTCCCCACCTCCCGGGCCTACCGGCGGGCAGGCTTTGCTAAAGGGAGGAGAAAAATATTTCCCCCTTTGGAATTTTTTTCCTGTCAGAGACAGGCAAAGGGGATGGGGGGGATTTTAAAATATAGGAGAAAGGAATGGCTGAAAATATCGTACCGATATTTCAATGGGTGGTTTTTTTGGGAGCGGCTCTTACATCCATCGTCGCGTCCCTGTTGGTCGTCACTCGAAAGAACCCTATTCACAGCGCTCTTTTTTTGGTGCTGACCTTGCTCTCCGTGACCGTACTTTATCTCTTACTCTATAGTCAATTCATCGCCATCATTCAGGTGGTGGTTTACGCCGGTGGCATCGTGATGCTGATCGTCTTTGTGATCATGCTCCTGGATCTGGAGCAAGAGCTTCGGTCCGGTTTAAAACTTTTTTATTCGAAAGTCATCGGCGGCATGCTAATGATCCTTTTTCTTTTCGGGATTATTTATTCGGTCGTGGCGAAATCTCCCACTGGGAAGATGGGTTCCTATACACCGGATAAGGTGAGTGCGAATGTAAAGGCTGTCGGGGAAGTACTTCTCACTCAATATCTTTTTCCCTTTGAGATTGTTTCTGTCCTTCTCGTGGCCGCCGTCGTCGGAGCGGTCATTTTGAGCAAGAAAAGGAGCTGACGCCAAACACTGTTGCCCCTCACCCCCTCCCTCTCCCCTGAGGGGAGAGGGGAAGGGTGACGGGGGAGAATTTGCATTTTGCATTGAGGAGTATGTTTATGACCATTCCACCCGTTCCCCCTGAATGTTATCTGGTCTTGAGCGGAATACTCTTCACGATCGGCGTGATCGGGGCCCTGACCCGACGAAATGCGATTGTGGTCTTCATGTGCATCGAGTTGATGCTCAATGCGGTGAACCTTTCTTTTATCACCCTGTCCCGTTATCTCCAATCCCTGGACGGGGTTCTCTTCGCCTTCTTCGTGATAGCCGTCGCGGCCGCCGAGGCAGCCGTTGGGCTGGCGATCTTTGTTATGATCTATCGCTCAAGAGAAACGATCAATGTGGATGAAATTAATATCCTAAAGTGGTGAGTTAATAATGGAAGGGTTTAGGGGGTCAGGGATTCAAGGGGCCGAGTGAAAATCCTAAAAAACCTTTGAACCCATGAACCCTCGAATCCTGGAACCCTATTTAGCGTAAGCGTAAAAGGAGTCTTTCATGTTCGATTATGTCTGGTTGATCCCGCTGTTTCCGGCGATCGGTTTTCTGATCAACGGGCTCTTCGGCAGAAGTTTAGGGAAGAAGGTGGTCAGTTGGGTGGGTCCCTCGGTGATCGGGCTGTCCTTTCTCACCTCCATCCTCATCTTCCTCGAATTGATCGGAAGACCAGTCACAGAACGCCACTTTGAGAAAGTGATTTTTGATTGGGTGGTCTCGGGCTCATTCCAAACAGTGATCGGCTACCAGATCGATCCACTCTCCATCCTGATGGCCCTGGTGGTCAGTGGGGTCAGTTTCTTCATCCATATCTACTCGATCGGTTACATGCATGATGATCCGGGGTTTACCCGGTATTTCACCTACTTGAACCTCTTCGTCTTCATGATGCTCAACTTGGTTCTGGCCAACAACTTTTTGTTGATGTTTGTGGGATGGGAGGGTGTTGGCCTTTGTTCCTACCTCTTGATCGGTTTCTGGTATGAAAAGGATTCTGCCTCCAATGCGGGGAAAAAGGCTTTTGTCGTCAACCGGGTGGGTGACTTCGGTTTCCTTCTCGGTATGTTCTTGCTTTTCATCCATTTTGGGACATTACACTTCGCCGATATTTTTGGTCCCCTTCAAAGGAATCCCCACATGCTGGATACTGCAACAGCGACTACCATCACCATTTTACTTTTCGTCGGTGCTTGCGGAAAATCGGCACAAATTCCGATATATGTTTGGCTTCCGGACGCCATGGAGGGTCCGACACCGGTCAGCTCCCTCATCCATGCGGCCACCATGGTGACCGCCGGGGTTTATATGGTGGCCCGGTGTAATGTGCTCTACAGCATGGCTCCCATCTCCATGGCAGTCGTGGCCATCATCGGCGTCGCCACAGCCCTCTATACCGCTTCCATTGGATTCTGTCAGAACGACATCAAAAAGGTCTTGGCCTATTCTACGATTAGCCAATTAGGGTATATGTTCCTGGGTGTGGGTGTGGGGGCTTACAGCGCCGGAATATTCCATCTGATGACGCATGCCTTTTTCAAAGGGCTTCTTTTCCTCGGCGCAGGAAGCGTGATGCATGCCCTGAGCGGCGAATTGGATATGAGAAAGATGGGAGCTCTCAGAAAAAAGATCCCCTATACCTTCTGGACTTTCTTCATCGCCACGCTGGCCATCGCTGGGATTCCTGGCCTGTCCGGATTTTTCAGCAAGGACGAAATTCTTTGGCAGGCCTTTTCCAGTCCCCACGGCTATTGGCTGCTATGGGCAGTGGCAGCATTGGCTGCTGGCATGACCGCCTTCTATATGTTCAGAGCCCTGTTCATGACCTTCTTTGGTCAGTCCAGGGTCGATGAACATGTGGCCCATCATATCCATGAATCACCCAAAATGATGACCATTCCTTTAATGGTTCTTGCTGTTCTTTCCGTCATTGGAGGTTATGTAGGTGTTCCGCATATTTTAGGAGGAGCCAACCACATCCACGAGTTCCTCGCTCCTGTATTGGGAGGTGGGGGGGAGCCGGCCAAGGCCCATGCCGGAATTTCACTCCTCTCGCAAGCCTGGGCGTCCGGCGGAGAGGGAGGAGGTCATGGAGCTGCCTTGGAATTCCTCATGATGGTGGTTTCTGTGGTGATCGCCCTCATCGGGATTGGCATCGCTTATCTCTTTTATGTGAAGAACCCGGCCCTTCCCAAACTGGCGGCGGAGAGGTGGAAGGGACTCTACAAACTGGTCTACAACAAGTATTATGTTGACGAGATTTATGAAATCCTTTTCGTCAACTCTCTGAAAAATTTGGGCACTGGACTCTGGAAAGGATTTGATGACTTTGTCATCGACGGTACGATCAACGGCACCGCCTATCTCATCGGTTTGCTCTCCGGAGCCATGAGAAAAATGCAGACCGGCTTAGTTCAAAATTACGCCTTCGCCATGGTCATCGGTGGAGTCGTCCTTGCCGGCTATTATATCGTGCGGGCTATTTTTTATTGAATAACCGAATAGACCGAACGGGAGCGAATGGCCCGAATATCACTCGGATTCTTTGTTCGTGTCATTCGCGGTCATTCGAGTCATTCGATGTGTGAAAAAAAGGAGTCAGTTTCATGACGATCTTGGGAATTCCCATCCTGTCGCTGTTGATCTTCTTTCCAATCTTGGGCGCCGTTGTTCTCCTCTTCATCAACAAAGAGAATGGGAGAGCGATCCGGTGGGTCGCTCTCATCATTGCCTTCGTCGAGTTTATTTTCTCCCTGCCCCTCTTCTTTGCCTTCGATCCCAAGACCGCAGCGATGCAATTCGTGGAGGATTGGTGGTGGATTCAGAGCTATGGAATCAGCTACAAATTAGGCATTGACGGAATTAGTCTCCTTCTGGTTCTCTTGACCACCTTTTTGACCATCCTCTGCATCCTGTGCTCCTGGACCGCGATCACCTTCCGGGTAAAGGAATTCATGATTTCATTCCTCTTCCTTGAGACAGGGATGATCGGTGCTTTGGTGTCTCTCGATCTTGTCCTTTTCTATGTCTTCTGGGAAGTGATGCTCATCCCGATGTACCTCCTGATCGGTGTCTGGGGTGATCCCAAGAGACGAATCTATGCAGCCGTCAAATTCTTCCTCTTCACCATGGCGGGAAGCGTGCTGATGCTGGTGGCGATCCTGGCACTCTATTTCCTCAATCAGAGAGCAACCGGCATCTCCACCTTCGACGTGCTCGAACTCTATAAGCTGGGATTGCCCGTTGGAACGCAGTACTGGCTCTTCGCAGCCTTTGCCCTGGCCTTTGCCATCAAGGTTCCAATGTTTCCCTTCCATACCTGGTTGCCCGATGCCCATACTGAGGCACCGACTGCCGGAAGTGTAATCCTGGCGGGCGTCCTGTTGAAGATGGGAACCTACGGATTCATCCGGTTTGCCATACCACTGTTTCCAAAGGCGGCTCTTGATCTTCTGCCGCTTGTCTCTATTCTTGCGATTATAGGAATTATCTATGGTGCCTTAGTCTCGATGATGCAGCCCGATCTGAAGCGACTGGTTGCCTTCTCCAGTGTGAGCCATCTGGGATACGTCATGCTCGGAATGTTCGCATTCAATATGCAAGGGATCCAGGGCTCCATCTATCAAATGCTCAACCATGGCATCAGCACGGGGTCCCTCTTTTTAATCGTCGGAATGGTTTACGAACGCCGCCATACAAGGTTGATTGCTGACTTTGGAGGACTCTCGAAGGTGATGCCGATCTACGCCGTGTTCTTCATGATCGTGACGCTCTCATCGATCGGCCTGCCCGGAACAAACGGGTTCGTAGGAGAGTTTCTGATCCTCCTCGGTGCTTTTCAATCCAACGTCGTCTACGGGGTATTGGCTGCCACCGGCGTCATCTTGGGGGCCGCTTACATGTTGTGGATGTTCCAAAGGGTGATGTTTGGGAAGATCACCCGGCCTGAAAATGAAAAGCTGAAAGACCTGAACGCAAGAGAGATCTCGATTCTCGTTCCGATGGTCATCATCATCTTTCTGATGGGGATCTATCCCAAGCTTTTCTTCAGCAAGATGGATGCGAGCGTGGAGAAGTTCATAAAGGATTTCAAGGGAAGGGTTGAAATGAAGGCTGACCTTCCCCCGGCGAAAGTAGCGGAAATCAAAAAGTAGGGTTCAAGGGGTCAAGCCTGCCTGCCGGCAGGCAGGGATTCAAATGATCAAGGGAATGGAAGAAGTAAAATCAATTAGAAACACGTTTGAACCCTAGAACCCTCGACCTGGAACCCTTTCATTGGAGGATTTCGTTGATGAAAATACCGGAGATTGACCTCTATCTCATCGCACCGGAGATCATCATCACCGCTTTCGGCTTTTTGGTGCTTCTGTTAGACGTCTTTTTACCCAAGGGAGAGAGAAAGGGATACCTTGGAGTCATCAGCCTCATCGGCATCTTATTCGCCGGCCTTTATACTTTCCCGCAGATCGGATCTGTCAGATCCGGTTTTGAAGGGATGTTCACCTCGGATGGATACGCACTCTTTTTCAAGATCATTTTTCTGATCATCGCCTTCCTAACAGTGCTGATCTCTATAGGCTACATCCATAGGGAGATGATCGAGTTTGGCGAATATTATGCCCTGATCCTTTTTGCAACCCTGGGGATGATGCTGATGGCGGCAGGCTCCCATCTGATCACCATCTTCCTCGGGTTGGAAACGATGTCCGTTTCAATCTATATTCTTGCGGGGATGATGCGAGAGGATAAGAGGTCCGTGGAGGCGGCGTTGAAATATTTTCTTTTGGGCGCTTTTGCCACAGGATTCCTCCTATACGGGATTGCCCTCGTCTATGGTGCCACAGGGTCCCTCAATCTGAAAGACATCGCCACCTATATTGCCTCCAAAAATCTGCTAAGAAGTCCGATGCTTCTGATGAGTCTTGTTTTTCTCACCATCGGCTTTGGCTTCAAGATTGCCTCGGTTCCCTTTCATATGTGGACGCCCGATGTCTATGAAGGAGCTCCGACCTCCATTACTGCTTTCATGGCAACGGGGGTGAAGGCAGCCGCTTTTTCAGCATTGGTCAGGGTCTTCTTCTCTGCCTTGCCGGCCTTTCGTCCTGATTGGACCTCGATCATGTGGGTGATCTGTGTGGCGACGATGACGGTGGGAAATATTGTGGCGATCTCCCAGACCAATATCAAACGGCTGCTGGCTTACTCGAGCATCGCTCATGCTGGATACATTTTGGTGGCTTTTGTCGCAGGGAACGATTTGGGGACTTCAGGCATCCTTTTTTATCTCATGGCCTATGCCTTTATGAACATCGGTGCCTTTACCGTGGTGATTCTCCTTGGGAAGAAGGGGGAAGAGAATACCCTGATCAATGACTATGCAGGGATTGGATTCAAGTATCCCCTCCTGGCGGCATCGATGACGATCTTTCTTCTCTCCATGGCAGGCATTCCCCCTCTGGCCGGATTTATGGCCAAATTTTATATCTTCAGTGCAGCGGTGAAGTCAAAATTTTATTGGCTGGCCATCCTCGGTGTCCTAAACAGCGCGGTGTCGGTTTATTATTATCTCCGGGTCACTGTGCTCATGTATTTCAGGGAACCCGAGCGGGAAATAACAGGCCTCCAATTTTCACCGGCCTCAGTGCTCGCATTACTTTTGGCTGTGATCGGGACCCTTTACATGGGGATCTTCCCTGCCAATGTGCTCTCCTTAGCCCAGCGATCGATCGGCGGGTTGATGTAACCCGGATGATCTCTCTCGATCTATCAAACGCTAGGGAGTACGCCTTCTTACTTTAGCCTCCACCTTATTTCTTCCCTCTTCTCACATCCACGGTGTTGTCATAGAACGTGCTTCCTTCTCCTTGGTCTGTCAAACGCTGGGAAGTCAGGGCGTTGACAGAGCGAAGACCAGGACACTGGTTCAGCCACCAAACACCTTCTGCCACGGCAACGCCAAGAGGAATTCTAGGAGTAACACGGAGAATGAAGGAGACCTCACCGAGTTGATTGAAAGCAATCACAGGGTCACCCTCTTTCATGCCTTTGGCATTTGCATCCGCTGAATTCATCTGAAGAAACATGGCCTTTTCCTTTTTGCAAAGGTCTTCTCTTTCCCTGAAAGATGAGTTTAAGCAGTATAAACTCGGCGCCGTCATCAATCGAAAGGGATAATCTCCATTGTAAGGAGGAACATAACAAGGCAGGGAATGAGATTCTCTCGGGTTTAGAATTTCAACCTTCCCTGAAGGCGTCTTGAAACGAGTTCGCGCATCTGCCGGAAGCGGAATTTCAACCGCCTTCCCGGCGGAGAACGCTTCTTGATCGATTCCTTCTCTCATGGGGCTCGGGATAGAAAGAAGGTGATTAATTAAATCATCGGCTGTTTGGCGGAAAAAGGGTTCCTGGAATCCCATCCTTTGTGCTAAAAAGGAAAAGACTTCCCAGTTCGATCTACTTTCTCCAACAGGAGGAATAGCGGGCTTTGCATGCTGGATGCAGTAAGTGCCGTATGAACAATAGATATCGCTGTGTTCGAGTGAGGAGGTAGAGGGCAGTACGATGTCTGCATAGCGAGCCGTGTCCGTCATGAATCTTTCGTGCACAATGGTGAAGAGATCCTCTCGCCCCAGACCCCTTAAGACCTGATTCTGATCGGGACTGACAGCCGCTGGGTTCGAATGATAGACATAGAGGCTTTGGACGGGAGGGTCCTTCAATTCGTTCAAGGCCCAACCCAGGCGATTCATATTAACGATACGATTCTTCTTCCTCATGAAGTCCTCTCGAAGGACCTCTTTTATGGCAAAGGCTCCGGCCGTGCTCGTGCCGGCAAGACAGCCGCCCCCTTTTTTTCCATAGGCCCCAACGAGTGCGGGCAGGCAGACAATCGTACGGATGGTCATGGCTCCGTTGCCGTATCGAGAAAGTCCACTCCCGAGTCTGATGAAAGGATTCTTTGCCCTGCCATAAGCGAGAGCCATTCTTTTAACGGCCTCCGTAGGAAGGCCTGTGAGAATGCTTACCTTTTCCGGCGGAAAATCCGGAAGAACCTTTTCTTTCAGTTCCTCGAAACCTTGAACGTGGGCTGCGAGAAAATCGTGATCAATGAGGTCCTCCCGGACGAGAAGATGCATCAATCCCAAAGCGAGGGAGCCGTCACTCCCTGGACGGACAATGTAAGTTTGATCGGCCAGAGAGGCCGTGATGGTCTCATACGTATCAATGAGCCAAACCGATGCACCCTTTTGTTTCGCTTTATTGACCCCGTGGAGAAAATGGATATTGGTCGCCACCGCATTGATTCCCCAAAGAATGACCAAATCGCTCTCTGCCGCCTCATCAGGGTGGGAAGCCGGTGTTCCCCCCATCACCATTTTCCAACCTGCTCCCTTAGCAGGAGAGCAAATCGTTCGGTCGAGGCGAGAAGCTCCGAGTCGATAGAAGAAAGGATGTCCGGCATTTCGCTGGATGAGCCCCATGGTTCCGGCATAAGAATACGGAAGGATCGCTTCGGGTCCATACTGGCCGATGATCTTTTGCCAGCCCTCCGTAACCCGATCAATGGCTTCTCCCCATGAGATTGGGCGAAACTCTCTTGAGCCTTTGGCTCCCACCCGTAGAAGGGGATGAGTGAGCCGGAGCGGTGAATGGACGGTCTCCGGGTACTTTTTCATTTTGACGCAAAGGGTCCCCCTGGTGAAGGGATGTTCGGGATCGCCAGAAACCTTGACCGCTTTTCCATCGATCACCTCTACCAGAAGCCCGCAGGTATCCGGACAGTCATAAGGGCAGACGGAGCGTTTCATCGCTTTCGGCATAAGAAATCTCCTTTGTCGATTTTCAAACTCACCACGGTTCAAAATATAAGCCACATCTATGGCAACTTCAATCTCTCCCGTAATGGCTGGCCTTTTAAACTAAAATATTTGAAAGACGATGTAAAAACATTCGAGGTTGACTTTTAGGCGATTTTTTGAAAAAATAAATTTGACCTATTTGGCGGGCTCATGACTTTAGCCCAAGCCGTCTAGTGTCGCGTCTCAGAAATTCATTGCATAAGTTAGGGCTATAGAAAGCCTGTTGGATTATTAACGCAAAGCGATGTCACTCCGGCGAAAGCCGGAGTCCAGAACCTGCTGAGAAGACTGGATTCCTGCTTTCGCAGGAATGACGGACCCAGCGGTAATATGAGAACAAGATTTTACCAAAAAGTTAGGCCCAAATTAAGCATAGTATTTCTGAGACACGATACTAGGAAGGAATAAAATATCTGGAGGTCGGAGGAGTGAGCGGAGGTTCTTGGTGAAACGTTCGGATGGGAGAGGATTTAGGGCTCTCAGGCCTGTAAAAATTACGAGAAATTATTTGAAACATGCAGAAGGGTCTGTGCTCATCCAAATAGGGGATACCAAAGTGATCTGCTCGGCCAGCGTGGAAGAGAGGGTCCCACCTTTTTTGAGAAATACCGGAAAAGGCTGGGTCACCGCAGAATATTCCATGCTTCCCCGTTCAACGCACACCCGCACTTCCAGAGATTCCCTAACGGGGCGAGGAAATGGCCGCGCCTTCGAGATTCAACGGTTGATCGGGCGCTCTTTGAGGTCCGTGACGGAGCTCAACGGATTCGGCGAGAGGACAATCTGGATCGACTGCGATGTGATTCAAGCCGATGGAGGGACAAGGACGGCTTCCATCACGGGGGCTTACGTCGCTTTGGTCGACGCCTTTCGAAAGATGATTAAGAACGGCATGATCGAAGACATTCCCACCAAAGATTCCGTCGCTGCTATCAGTGTGGGAAAAGTGGATGGGGAAGTCCTGCTGGATTTAAATTATGAAGAAGACTCCAGAGCCGAGGTGGACATGAATGTGGTGATGACCGGCGGCGGAAACTTCGTGGAGATTCAGGGGACGGCCGAGGGAAGCGTTTTTACAAAAAAAGAGATGGATAGTCTGACGAAAATCGCACAGAGTGGAATTAAGATCCTGGCGAGAATTCAGGAAAAGTCTTTAGGAGGAAAGGGACAAAATTAATACGGGAAAACGGTTGGAAGTGATCGTCGCAACGCGGAATCAGGGGAAAATTCGCGAAATTCGAAACGCCTTGAAAGGGGTTGGCCTTCGGATTTATTCGTTAAGCGACTTTCCGGATATTCCTGAGATCGAGGAGGATGGTAAGAGTTTTGCTGAGAATGCACTGAAAAAGGCTCGTTTCTACTCGAAGTACTTTGGAAAATTAACCATTGCAGACGATTCTGGACTGGAAGTGGATGGGTTGAAAGGGCTGCCCGGAATTTATTCAGCAAGGTACGCCGGAGAAATGGTATCGAGTCAAGAAAACAATCAAAAACTCCTCAGAGAGATGCAAGGTCTTCCCATTTCGAAAAGAGGAGCAAGATTTAAATGCTTCATTGCAGTAGTCTCTCAAGATGGAGAAGAAGCTATTGCTGAAGGATCATGTAAGGGAACAATCGGATTTAAGGAAAAAGGAAGGAAAGGGTTTGGATATGATCCGCTCTTCATTCTTCCAAAGCATGGGAAATCAATGGCCCAGCTTTCGCTCGAAGAAAAAAATGCAATCAGCCATCGAGGAAGGGCTTTGAGAAAGATAAGAAAGATCATCAAAGCGTTGAGACCGTTATGACCGTTACAAAATCTTTGGCTGGACTTTCATCATTGAAAACGTAATAAAGTTCTAACGATTGAAGTAATCATATTGAAAGGATTGAAGGCTTCCTACGAACCTAACGACAATAACGAAAGTAACGGAAAAAACGGATATCGGGGCGTAGCGCAGCCTGGTTAGCGCGCCTGCCTTGGGAGCAGGAGGTCGGCCGTTCAAATCGGCTCGCCCCGACCAATTCTTTCCAAACCATTTCCAAAGATAAAAGATAAATGAAGGGATTGAAGGCCGACCGACTGCGGGAGAGCAGGAGGGTGGCGGCTTTAACTTTGCCAAGATAGGTTTCGGCTTCTTTCTCGGGGCCAACGGCTTTGATAATCCTCTTGCCATACTAATCGCTCAACAGGTCGAGAGAAATTAGAAAATTCTAATCCCGTTTTAATATTGTTTTAATCCTGATTGTGTAATGTCGTATTCTGGAATAGAATTCCGTAGGGAATGAGCACAAACGGCATGAGTTACAGGCCAGAGACTCCATTTGACAACATCGAAAGCGCAGAGCAGTTTGTGGAACTACTGATCGAGGCGATCGAAGAATCCAGGTGTGACGTGGATGCGGACGTCGCATTTGGAGAAGGTAACCGTTCGGGGCGCAGCAAGAAAGCCCTCCAGCTTGTTTCCGCCAACCTGGCAAAGCTGAGTCAGTACATGACCACAAGTCGCCGAATTTTGAAGCGGTTGAGAACCTTGCGCCGACTGCTTCTCCAGGAGCGGCGACTCGATAACACTCCACAGGCTGGAAAGGGTAATCGTGAATTAAGCCGCTGGTCTTAAAGTGAAGCGTTGTGAAAGAGATAAGGAAGATATTCCCGAAACAAACGATTGACTAAACCTCCAAACGACTAAAGGATAACAGCTATGGAACCGCCGGGCGAGTATCTGAAAACAGAGAGGGAGCTTCGAAATTTATCGATAGAGGAGGCCGCTAAACTAACAAAGATACGGGGACATTTCCTCAAGGCCATCGAGGAGGATAGGTATGAGCTTTTGCCTCCCGGTCTTTATCTAAGAGGATTCCTGACAGCCTATGCCAGATATCTTGGGCTCGACCCAAACGACGTTGTGCTCCGGTATCAAAAATATCTAGAAGAACTTAGCATTTCCGAAGAGAAACCATTAGAGCCACAAAAGCTCGAGCCACAAAAACATGTCCTGTTTCTGAGCAAGAGGGCCACGGTTTGCCTCTTTTTGGTCGTTCTTTCCACAATGACCCTGTTGGCTGCATTTTTCATAACCCAGATTCGAAAGGAATCCTTCCGTCCTCCCCTGGATCAGAAAGAACTTTCGCTTGCCCCCATGCCATCCGGTTCACAAATCCAAAAAGAGGGAAGAACTCAAATCGTAATGTCGGAGCCAAAAAAGGTGAAGACGGAGGGTACCGTCGTATCAGATCGTCCTATTTTCAAAGTGATCGAAGCCGACATCGGAACGGTAATCGAGCGGGAAGGCAATCACTTAGTCCTGAAAGGAAAATCCCAGGAATTTACCTGTAATAATCAAAAAATTTACTTTCTGACAAAGATCAAAACCCCTGAAGGGGGAAGGATTACTCATGTATGGGTTTGGAGGGGGAAAGAGTACCAAAGAATTGAGATCGAAGTCAAAGCTCCAGGATGGTCAGTTTACAGCTATCATACGCTTCGCTCGGATCAGTTGGGAGATTGGAAGGTTGAGGTGAGGGTTGGAGATAAAGTGCTAGCCAGTCAGAGCTTCAACGCGACCGAGTATATAGATGCCTAATCAGTATTCGAGTTGACGGACACTGTCACCCTTGTTGCAATTCCCCACCATTTCCAGCACCCATTCCTCAGAAAACGGCAGATGAATTAATATCACCGGTTGGGGTATGGGTTTTGGTCTCCTTAGAACACCCTCCAACCATAGCCTATTTATCCCTGTATAGCCTTCTCAGCCCACCGAATTGACTGGGCATGAATTGGCCTTGCTCAGCCTTCATCAATGGTCATGAGGGCGGATTCAGTTCTTTCTGAAGTCTATTTTAACTTTTGTGTCTAACCGCATCATTTCGGATGTAACTCAATGAAATCAAGGCGCTACAAAATTCCTCTTGACATCGATTATTGAGAATCCTATAATAATTCATCAATGGTCATCTTTTTTCATCATAATTATTCACTACTTCTTTTTGCCTCGAGGCTCAATGTCTCGTTCGTTTAAGGAGGAAGTCTAAAAAGTAAATGGGGAAAGAACATTTTTTACTGAGGGAAAAATTGATAAGACTCCGGATAAAATTTTTTATCCTGCTTAATCTTTCAAAACTTAGGACAAAGTTAAAAAACAAACCCAAAATTCGATTAAGTGGTCTATTGGAGACCTTAGATGCACCCTAAAGCAAAAGTGGGGATAGATATGAAGAACCACTCAATGGAAGGGGAGGTTGCATTTTTACATCCAATGCAAAAAATGAGAAAGGAAATGGATCTAGCGTGGAAGGACTTCTTTGAAAAGAATCCGGGCAGGAAAGAGGACGTTTGGCGATGGGTTGAGGAGCGGTTGAGAAGCAAACAAATTTCGAAGGATGGGGCCAGGGGAGTTTGTGGTTCAATAGCAACCATAGAGAACGCCGCACGGGTCATATCAAGTTTATTAGAAAAAGGGTTTAATACGAATGGTTCAACAGAGGCATATGCGTTGAGGAGGAGAGAGAAAATTGCGCCATTGATTCTTAAACGAAGAATTTGGTGGGAACCCGTTCTTGGGGCAAGCAGCTACGTAGTGTATGTAAGCAAGGAGAAAACAATTTTTGAACCCGACAATTTTTCCTGGGAGACAACACCGGGGATCATTTCAAAACTGGTCAGGGGGAAGACTAAATTGATCATCCCAGATGAGTGGCCTGAGTTCCCTACAGAATCGGGAACCTACTATATCGGAATTACTTCCAGAGATGACACAGGGAATCAAAGTGATCCCTTCTTATTATCGGGGCTGTTCAAATTCCTTGCCCCGTCGGCTCCGTTGAGAGGTGGGATCGAAAATCTTTAGTTGAAAGGAATGCATGAAGTGATGTGATTCCCTGTGCGCAAAGTATTTTGGACATAACCTTCTCTGTAACCATTCGACGTTTACGGCTGCAGAGGTGCTCGGGCTCTGGGATATCGCTAACGTTATTGCGCTCGCTTTCGAAGACCTTCGAAAGCGGGCAGTACTCCTTTTCTTCTGAGAAGAGATATCGTCTCTACCACTTCATCCTTATTTTCAAACTTCCCAATCATCACACGATACCAAGTCTCATGGGGAGACACCTTCCGGGGAAGGATCTCTATTTTTTTCCCCTTTAATATCGGTTCGCCGCTGTAAAGTCTGGCAGAATCAGGGGCATCGAAAGTTCCAGCGTGAATTTTATAAGTACGATCAGCGGACTGGATCATCAATAGTTCTTCAGTGATATGAGGGATCTTAATTTTTTGGTCAACGAGAATAAGATTAACATCGGTAATCTCAGGGTTCACCTGCAGCAGGAAATCAATAAGCGTCACGTTGACGACCCCATAATATTTCTGTGTCAGTTGGGAGATGGTTTGCCCTTTTTTTACCGCGATCATCTCGCTCAGTTTGTAGTGCCTGCCTGCGGCAGCCTGGGAAGAAGAAGGGGTCACCTGAGTGGAAGTTGGCGTGGAGGGTAATTCGATACCGACATAAGGACTTTCAAGGGACTTGATATCCCATGTTTTGGCAGATTTTTTCTCCGTGTGTCTGCGGGTTAGAAAAATGACTGTCCCCAAACAAAGCAAGGATACGATGACGATCGGGGAGGCCTTGTTCAGGAGAAATCGTAACCCGAAGGGGAACGCATGAAATTTCTTCACAACGGCGGTTGAAGAAGGAATCATCCCCGGGGAGCTTGGACCCTCCATATTCTTTATGACCTTACGGATCATGTCAACCTCGATCTTTTTGTTGAATGTACTGGAGCCCATCAACAAAGCGTTGTCGCAAAGGGTATTGATGACGCGTGGAATTCCTTGGGCATAGCGACAGATCATGGAAAGAGCTTTGGGAGAGAATATCCGAGCACTGCTGCTTCCGGCTAACCTCAGTCTGTGATCAATGTATTCCTTGGACTCCTGCTCGCTTAACCCGCTGATCTGACGCCTGATCTTTATGCTCTGTCTGAGCTGCTTTAGATTTTCCGAATTGAGTTTGTCTTCAAGCTCTGGTTGGCCAACGAAAACGATCTGAATTTCCTTAGATTCCAGGTCGGAAAACATCTGGATTTCTTCCAGTACCTTTTGGGGAAGGTTTTGCGCTTCATCAATGATGATCACAAGGGTTTCGCCCCTCTTACGCATGAGGACTAAATGTTGAATCAGTTGATGTAACAGATCCGTTCTGTTTTCTTTTACAGTGTCCAGTTCCAACTCTTGAAGGATGGTTTTTAATAGATCGGTAAAGGTGATGGTGGTGTGAAAAATAAGGACTGTTTTCACCTTCTGGTCGAGATGGGTAAGTAAAGAGTGAATGAGACTGGTCTTCCCTGTCCCCACCCCTCCCGTCATAGAAATAAAACCCTTTCGATTTTTGATCCCATGGGTCATAGAAGCCAATGCTTCTCGGTGGCTGTGTGTAAGATAGAGAAATCGGGGATTCGGAGTTAATTCGAAGGGCTTTTCTGAGAAGCCATAGAATTGATTGTACATAGGCTACCTCATTATCACAGTGAGATCCACGGGGAATGATTCTTCGGAATCTTAACCCAAATTGCGAGAGATTTCCTCCTGTCCACCACAAAAAGTGTTTTCTCAACGGGGCGCCACCTTCCTTCTTTTTCCGCTGTTATTCAAATCTGGACAAAATGTCAAAGAATGAAAAAAATCGGTACTATTCCGTTAAAATCGAGAAAAGTAACGTAAGAAAAAGATTATTATAAGTCGGCAAATTCCTTAAGCTTAAAGATTATTCATCCAGTGGTATTCTCGGCGGTTTTCAATTGGTATGCTTCTTGCTGAATCTGTTAACTGATGGAAATAAATTTGATTTATTGCTGATCCAAAGGCCATTCAGAATGGAAGATCAAGATAGAAAAAGAATTATTTTAATACTTCGATGGACCGCCATCATTGTCACTTCTTACCTTATTCTGTTTAGTAAGGGCAGGGTGACGGACCTTCATCTAAGTAACATCCTGATCTTTATCTATCTCTTGTCGAATGTCGTGCTCAGTTTTTTCCCGAAAAGATGGTTTTCAAATTTAAAATTATTCTATCCGCTGGTCCTCTTCGATACGGGTGTTGTTTCGTTCGGGATGTATCTTTCGGAAAAAATGACCACAGATTTTTATCTGGTTTTTTTTCTGATCATCATCTTTGCGTCGATCAGCCGTAACTTCAAGCTATTGATGGTCATCGGCGGGATCACGGCACTTCTCTACGGAGTTCTCCTGTATTCATGGGGGTTTTTAACCAAGGAAGAAGGCAGCAGCTATACCCTTCGGATTCCCTTCATATTCATCATGACCGCCTTCTACGGATATATCGTTCAGACCTTGACCAAGGAGAAACGCCAAGAGCTCACCATTTCTGAAGACAAATATCGCGGTCTCTTTGAAAACGCCAACGATGGGATCATCCTGCTGAGAAATCCTGAGTTACGGATTGCGGATGTCAACAGGGAAGTGGAGAAGGCGATGCAATACACGAAAGCAGAGCTGCTTCAAAAAGACGTCTTTGATTTATTCGCACCCGAGGAAGTGGAGAAAGCAAGAGATTATTTCAAGGAAGTGGCTGAGAAAGAAGGAGGAAGGACGGACCACCTGTCCTTAATGAAGAAGGATGGGGCCTCACTCGAAGTGGATTTTTCCATCAAAAGAATTGATCTGGGCGATGAATCCTTCTATCAGATCATCTTTCGGGACCTGACCGAACAGAGGAAGCTGGAAAAGAAGATCAGAGAAAGCAAAAGGAACCTCGAAGCCATCTTTGATGGCATTCGCGACCAAGTCTCTATCCAGGCTCCCGATTACCGAATTCTCCGTGTGAATAGAGCTGTTGTTGAAAACTATCAAATTACTTTTGAAAAATTGATTAACCGGAAATGTTACGAAGCCTATTTCAGGAGATCGGAACCTTGCGAAAGATGTCCGGTTTCAGTTTGCATTGAAACCAAACAGCCCGCCTCCTCCATGATGAAGCTTTCAGGAGATCATACCACCCTGCAAATCTTTTCTTACCCCATTGTCGATGAGAAAGGAAAACTCCTTTCGGTGATCGAATATGTGAAAGATGTCACCCAAGAGCAGCGCCTTCAGGAACAACTCATTCAATCGGAGAAGTTGGCGGGAATAGGGGTCTTAGCCTCCGGTGTGGCCCATGAGATCAACAACCCTCTGAGCGGCATCATCGGGATGGCAGAAATTGCGCTGGAGGAGGAAGATCCTTCCAAGAAGGAAAGCTATTTAACGGATATCCTGGAGTGCGGTCAGCGGATCAACGAAATCGTCAAAGGATTGAGGTCCTACTCCCGAGCGGCCAAGAAGGAGGAATTCGGTCCGGTAGACCTCAACGGCGTTCTTGAAGAATCGCTGAAGATGGTTCAATTGGCGATCAAGGCGAATTCGGTGGAGGTGATCAAGGAATTTCAAGCCAGCGAAAAGATACAGGCCAACGTTGGCGAGGTTCAACAGGTGTTCACCAATCTGATCACGAACGCGTTTCAGGCGATGGATGGAAAAGGAGGCAAACTGATCCTCTCGACCCGAGCGCTAGAGGATTTTATTGAAGTGAAGGTAAGCGATAATGGGACGGGAATCCCCCAGAAATATCTCAACCAAATTTTCGACGCCTTCTTTACGACCAAGAACCCGGGCGAGGGAACAGGCCTGGGCCTGAATATCGTTTACCGCATCGTGAGCAAGTATGAGGGGACGATCGACGTGGACAGCAAAGAGCGGATGGGAACGACCTTTACAATTAAATTTCCAATATGGAGGGCTGAAACATGAGCAGGAAGATATTAATCGTGGATGATGAAGAGGTGATCCGGAAGTTTTTGAAAATCCATCTGACGAAATTGGGTTACGAGGTACAGGAGGCCGCGGACGGGGAGCAAGCCATCGAACAATTGGGGAAAGCCGATTTTGACCTCCTGATCTGCGATGTTCTAATGCCCAAAAAGGATGGATGGCAAGTCATTAGAGAGGTGAAATCGAATCCCAAAACGAAGGACATCCCGGTGATTCTTCTCACGGCGAAAAATGAAGATTCGGACATGTTCAAAGGATACGATCTCGGTGTCAATTATTATATGACCAAGCCCTTTACGAAAGCCCAACTGATCTACGGGTTAAAACTGATGTTTGGCGAAACGCCAGGAGAGATCAGGGCATAAGGTCTGAATCGGTCCCTTCTTAGCCAAATTTTCGTGCACACGAAATGTTTAAGGTCCTTCTGGAAATTTTCTGAGGGGGGTGACTGTTGCTCAAGGGTCATGGAATTACTAATACAAACGCATGGCCCGTCATCCGCCTCTCTACTCGGTTTCGAGTCGCAACGACTTTCGGGAGAGGGCGGGGGTGGGGACTTGGTTACGGATGACACTAACGTTGCGAAAATGTTTATGAAAATTTTTATTGACAAATTTTTGTAAGTGTGTTAACCAAACAACCAGGGCCCGAGTTCGTGCGGGAAATAATTAACCAATCGAATCCATAGGGAGGGAGCGCCGATGAGAAAAGTATTTGTTTATTTCCTCTGTGTTTCTTTTTTGCTTC
>DASPPQ010000077.1:0-5210 GCA_035625415.1 Thermodesulfobacteriota bacterium | reverse complement strand
CTGAAATCCTCAAGCGATCCTAGACAAGATCCAAGAGAAGATTTTGAAAAAGCTAAAAGAGAATTCGACGAGTGAAAATATGTTGATTTTCATTCGTAATGTTGTATCAACACACAGAAATACAAAAACAACATTACAGGAAGCAGTCGACACGACATCCCTGACCATTCATGGAGTCTGATCAAGACAAATACTCATGGTAGTCAAGAAAGTGGCCCCAGGAAGAGTGCACGGATTAGAAATGGCATGGATGAAGCCACCCTAAGGGGAGAAACACACCTTTCTCCCGATCCTCTTTTGGGATAGAATAGAAGACATGGCTAACCTGAAGGTACACGAAAAGGATTGTATTGAACTCCTTGGAGAACCATTTACCGAGGTTCATGAGTTCCTAGATGAGTTGTTTAAATATGTGGGACCCCATCATAGAGGATACCGGCATAGCCGGAGAGGAGTAGAAGAGGTGAGGAAACGATGGGGAGATAAGGCTGCAAGAGGTGCGGAGATTCCATTAGCCTAAGGAGTGGCCTATTTGATTCGCTCATCGCATAAATCACAAAAATACAGATTTTTTTCCGAATCCTTCGTAGTGATAACCTTTTCAATCCTTTTCATTATTTCTCTTTCTTTATTAATGCACTCTACGCAGTAGATATGCCCATCATTCGTGTTGTAGCCTATGATTTTTTTCTTCTCAGCCATTATCTACCTCTGTGCTATTTTAATTCTCCTTTCGCTCTCCTCCCATCTCTTTATCTATATTCTTCATCACGCCCCAAAACTCCTCTTTACTAAATATCCCTTTCTCCACAAGCAACCTGGCGAAGGCTTCCCGTTGAACCACCTGGGACATGAGGAGTTTTTTTATAGACCTTAGGGGGCCGATTCACGATCAAATGATTCGCAATAAGAACAGACAGATAATGATCGTGATAATATGAGCAGTCAAATTAAAAACATAGGTTGACTCGGCTATCTGGTCAAAAGGAATGAACTCCTTTTCAGCAAAAAATACGTATTCCTCCATTGAAGATATTTAGATACCTCCATTTCTTGCGGACGGTGAATAGCGTTTTGTTGGGGGGTTTCCCTAATCCACCCCCCGAAGGTTTTTAGAAAGGAGGAGGAAATGGGATGAGCGGAATTAACCGCCTACTCTCGGAGAAGCATAATATATGCCAAATATAAGAGTTTGAGATTACAGAGATTTTATTTTGAGGTTTTAGTCAAATTGACAATTTTTGTAACCGTTTAGGCAAATTCACCCTGCCTCGCCATCAGCACAATTCAAAAGAAACCTAGCCTTACTTCTCAACCTATTCTTAAGATGAGAATTAGAGGCAGAAATAATTTGTGGTTCATGATGAATTTTTATTGGTCTTTAGATGACGGGGTTTCTCTAACTGAAAGCCATTTATCCAAAACATCTTTTTTGAATCTCCAACTTCTCCCAACCTTATGCCCTGGGAGCTTTCCGTTTTTCGCCAAATGATAGATGGTCCGGACATTGAGGTTTAAGTATTCTGCTGCATCATGCGGTGTCATGATCTCCTTCATAAGAATAACTCTAATCAAGAAATTACATTTAGACTTCGGTTTGGATTGGAGTGTACTAAATCAGGAACACGGTGTCAATGAGGATTGGTCGACCTTGATTGGATGGGAGAGATGAGGATATTTGAAGAAACCTGAATTGGCGAGTCCACCTACAAAGCATCAGATCTGTGTGGGATCGTGAGGTGATGATTTCCGATGGAAAGAGAGTATAACGCCGTCATCACCGTATTACTTCGACCTACGGTTGAACAATGCATTACAAAGGTCCCCTCGAAAAAAGGACAGTCCACCTTCAGGATCCTTTTTTGAGACCAGAGTCACCGCATTTGTTTTCGTAAATCGTGGGTCTTCTGAAAACTTTTCAGCGCCTGCCACTCCTTGCATCACTTCGGTGAATGGTCTTAGTTCTGCGTCAGGCTGCGGTCCGTCACCAAAAGGAGTGTCCATACCGGGAGGAGCGTGGCGCACCTTATCCAGCCACTCCGGGGGTGTTCTTGCCCCCGTAAAATAAGGGAACTCTTTATGCATCACTGACATAGGCACGCATCCCTCATGATGAACGATAACGTACCAGTCAGTCGGCTGAAAGGTCTCAGCTTGGACATAAGTGAAGGAAAATATAAGAATAGAGATTAATAAGAGGATGATTTTCATGTATTGCCTCCATGAGTAGTAGGGACATAGGATGCTTCCGCCTATATATTCGTCAGGAGGCTGAAAAACCAAAGAGCTTGCAGACAATGCTCCCCCTAATTCCTGCCTTGATCGCCTTCCAGAGCGAATTAAATGCAAGATGCAATATCGACGTTCGGTCGGGATATGCGGGAAGGGCGATTGCAGAAACCACCGCCAAACTCAGACCAGTGATTAATAATATCATCTTTTTTTTCATAATTTGTTCCTTTTTGAGTTTTGAAGAATATGTGTAGGCAATCTTGATGCCAAGGCAAATTATGTCTAGCAACTGGCTAACTTATTTAGGTTTTTCCAAGAATTGAAGTTTTTTTTGACAAGTGAAATTACGACATTTTTTGCTATGAGTCGACGGAAGTTGTGAAAAGTCGTTCCCTGAATTGCAATATTCTGAGCCTAACCCGGACGCGCTCTTTCCCGCAGCAAGGGAATGCACTACTTCGCATGAAAGGAATTAAGACCGGGAAGAATGAAGGGGGGTCTAGATCCCGCAGGCTTACTCCATCTAAGAGATAAGTTCAAATCAAGGAGCGATGTTAGCGGGCCAGATCATTATCTATCCCGGAGTCCAGAGAATCCGTTAGCTCTCCCTTCTGTTGTTAGAAACGGGATGTTTTGCTCCGCAAATATTATTCTGTAGGATTATTATTATCGCAATGAATCATGTTCAACGCTTTCTATTTGAAAGATTGCATAACGAAGTCGTTTCAAGGTGGAGGGCTTCAGGAAGAAGCTCTCGGAAAGCCCTTGACGGCCTTCACTACTATTCACAGCGGAATGACATTGTCCGTTAATGATTACAATGGAAATCGAGAAAAAGGCGGAATTTAGAAAAAGACAGGCAGAGCCATTTCTGCCCATACCTCATCCGTTAGAACCTAGTCAAATTTAAAACGATATTTTTTCACTTACTAATTTAATTCGTCCCCATTACTGTCAACTTATTCTATACTATTCCGTTCCTCTGCCAATTTTTTCAATCGATCCCGGAAAAGGTAAGACAGTAAAAACATGATACTCATGATTATCAAAAGGATTAGAAAAATCATATCTTGATGGTTTTTAAGACAACTCCCACATATCGTAACTAAAATAATTCCCAATAACCTGCCGGGAGTGGAAACGGCAATAAAAGTCCAAATACTCATATGGCTGAGGCCTACGATGTAGCAAAGCGCAGCTTTGGGGAAACCGGGAATCATGAAAAGGATAAAGGCAGTGAGACGCCCCTGGCGTTCCATAAAATAATCATACTTTTCCATAATCGACGGCCTCACAATTCGTCTTACAAAGGGTAAGCCATATACTCTGGCGAGGATAAAGGCCAACCATGAGCCGATGCAGAGTCCAATGGCAGAATAAATCGTTCCTAAAACAGTGCCATAGATATAGCCCCCTACGAATTCACTTATTTCACCCGGTATGGCTCCTGCGATCAGCACCTGGAAAATCTGAAAAAAGATGAAAACGAAATCGTCATAGGGATGGAAAGAATTTACAAACTCGATTGCTCTTTTCGGCTCCATTATCAAGAAATAGAATTCATAGTGGACAAAAAGGTAGGCCAAAAGGATGATAAATAAGGCCAAAAAAATGCCTTTGCGGGTGGAACTAGACTTCATATTAATTCAGAATCTACTCGAAAGTGGAATTGTTTATTTCTGGAAGAAATCTACACTTTTTGCCAGAATATGTCAAAACTTGATTACAGGAGAGACTGTCGAAAAAGTCCCCAAGCAGATTCTGGGGTGAGATGCAGAAAAAAATGACCTCACAGAATGCGTCACAATCAACGATCTCATAATTACGAGGGGCCATGAGACCCCCGAAAATCACCCATTAACTATACTGAAAGGTTTTTCGACAGTCTCGGAAGGAGCCCTCGGGAAAGAGGGTTGGGGACTTTACCAAGTCAATGACAGGAACCGTATTCAACAATCGAAGGTTACGGTTTGAAAGCGAGGATAACGTTCAGCGTCAGCAGTGCCCGCTTGCGGGCTTCGGCTGCACGCCGGGGTTATGCATTTCATCTCTTCTGTATGACAAAAGACCTGACTTTGTCCGGGCCATAATGCTCGTAATCCATAAGATATTCCCCTTTATGCCACCAGAACAGGTAGACCTTCCCGCTCGGCTCAAAATTCGCTGGTATTTGAAGACTCTTTTTTGGAGGAATGCGATTCTCATTGGTACAAATAGGCGCCCATTCAATCCGAGACAATATCGTTTCCTCATGAACTGCGTAGTAAACATCGTCTGAGGTATTATTGGTAACAACGAGCCCCGATGAACCGAGAGTAGCGGTAACGTCAGTGGGTCCCGCAGCCCAGAGAGATTGTGTCGCGAACCCTGAGAACACAAATGCGAAGAGTAATAATTTGAAGTTAAATCCCGAACTCATCATATGATTCGCCGTCCTTTTCTCAATGCCCAACGCCAAGAGTGAGGTGGCGGGCACACTCTAAGACTAAGCGAGGCTATTCACGCTCGCATCGAACCGCTCATACCTTTCAGCCTTCCAAAAGGTTCTTCTGAACCCTGAATCCGTTGTTCCTTTATGGTAGTAATATACATTGTTTTCGAAAATTGGGGAAGCGAATGTTTCAAAGAAGAAGCTCTCGGAGAACCGGCTGCGCACTCCACCTACAAATGTGCAACCTCATAATCTTCCGAAAGTTGTTGATTTCTGATTGAAAGAGAGAGGATAATAACGATCTTCATCTGCATCGTTTAACCGCTCCTTGCAATGGCCTGTTCACATGGGTCTTAGTCTACTTAATTCAAGTTTGAACCACAGCCACAGAGCACCAAAATTCTCTTTCAGGCTGAATTCATAATGCTGGGAATCCTTTATTGTAACACTTTACGGGTATATTATTCGGAACGGCGGCTAGACATTTATTGCAGGAAACACAGGCAGCAACCGAAAGCTTTCCTTCTTTGATATTTTTAACTAAAAA
>DASPPQ010000076.1:0-11264 GCA_035625415.1 Thermodesulfobacteriota bacterium | reverse complement strand
TCCTTAAACCCCGATTTGCAGTCCTCTCCCCTCGATACCATACGTCAATTTGCGCCGCTCTAGACTCTACGAAGGGAGGTGCGATTTTCGCAGCAAATCCTCAACGGTCTTGACAGGATTGAAGGTCTCAAGAGGAACTTCTACAAAGACAGTATTCCAAAAGGCCATGGACCCATTCCATAAACCGGGTAGTTCCAGCGCTTTGAGTTCCCCATCCTCATATGGTTTTATGGAAATGGACACGGCATCGCGGTTAGCATAAAGGCGCAAATCAAATCTCTCGCCCCGGTAATTCCTCAGTCCGCATACCAAGTCAACGGGGTTGAAATGTGTGGAGGATCTCCATATATGTTCTTGCTCCTTCGAATGGGAATCCATTTGGTTTTGGTCTACAATTTGGAGTGACTGGGTTCCATCCTTCTCCTCGACCCAGAAAGGGCCTCCGCCGGGTTCGCCCTCGTTCTTAACCATGCCGCAAACCCGGATAGGTCTGTTTAGCTTCTGGAAAATGTATTCTTTTTTGGCGGGAGCCGAGAAATTCTTAAATCCGTCGGGAAGAGACACGAACAGCCCTTCTCGGCAAAAACGGATAATGGATGATAGTTTCGCATCATCTACTCCTTTCTCCGAGAGGAGATTTAGAATCCTAAAGATCTCGTCTTGTAATCGGATCAAATATCCTCCCAGCACCTTCTTATAAAGAACCGTGATGTGTTTGAGCCGGTCAGGGACGACATTATCGATGTTCTTCAGAAAAATAATGTCACCGTCTAAAGCGTTGAGATTTTGGAGGAGGGCGCCGTGGCCCCCCGGCCTGAACAGGATTTCACCCTTTCTGTCCCGGAAAGGTCTGTTATTCAAGTCCATGGCTATCGTATCCGTGGAGGGGAGTTGCACCGTGACGGCAATTTCGTAACTGACTCCGTATAGATTTTCGTAATCGCCTTTCACCCGGGAAAGGAAATCCCTAAACTGGGATTCGTGTTCTTCGGGGACAGTGAAATGGGTCCTGCAGACGTTTCTGGCATCTCTGACGTAGAGAGCTGACTCAACGAGATGTTCTTCTACGGCGGTTCGATTGTGTCCGGGATAGATGTGAAATTTTAGCAGTCCCTTGGGAAGGGACGCACAGTTAAGACCTTTTCGGGTGAGGACATACTCAAGAATATCGGCGCACCGGTTATCATGAATGCAGCTTTCAACGTTTTGCCCGTGTTGGGCCATGGCGTCCTTCAAGTCATCGTAGAAGGCAAACTTGGGGATATTCCGGAGAAATTTCACTGAACTTTCGGCCGAATCGAAGCTGCCCCGGCGGTAACAACTTTGCCAGTCCTTAAACAAACGGCTCGCCACGCCCGAGGCAGGGACAAACTTGAGCATACGCCCCTTCCTCGCAGCATGGTTGTGAAGGGAGACAAAGGAATCTCTGTCCCCGGGAGCTATTTGTACGATCCCATCTCCGATTCGGGCTGGCCTTATCAACCTAATCGGTTCTACGGGCCTACGAAATATTTCGAGCTGCCTAAGGACCTCGGTGATATCGATTCCTTTGGCCGCGATTGTCTGTAAGTCCTTTTCTGAAAAAAACCTTAGAGACACGAATTAGCCTCCTACTAAGGACAAGGACATATTTTTCCCCAGGCTCCATATATATAACAAGATGGGAGATCGGACAAGGGGCCCACTACCTATCCGGTGCGGCGGCAACGAGGTCATGAGTGAAGATCATTTCGGCGATACGCTGCTTTCTCATCGGTCCGGAGTCTTATCATTTTTCAGTTGAACAAAATAGATATTTGTAATAACATTCAATCCATATGGGAAACACTGGAAGAAAAATCTTAGTCGTTGACGACAACGCGGAATTTGTCGAATTCATTAGGAGAGTTTTAGAAAGCAAGAATTTTAAAGTCTCTGCTGCCCTGGATGGAAAGACGGCGATTGAAAAAGCAATATCCGATACCCCCGAGTTGGTTCTCCTCGATCTCAAATTGCCGGATATCCCCGGGGAAGAGGTATTAGTAAGAATTAAAGAAATTGACAGAGACATCGCTATCATCGTCATTACGGGGTACGGAGGAGAACAGGTAGCGGTCGATATGATGAGAAAAGGTGCGATCGACTTCCTCCCAAAGCCCATCGAGTACGAAGTCCTTATGTCCTCGATGAAGAATGCCCTGGAAATCCGTGACTCCCAGATCGAAGACAGACCGTTTGACGAATATCCCTCCCTCGAAAGATTCTTTCCCTTTTTGGCACACGAGATTCGAAACCCCCTTCACGCCATTTCGGGAGCTCTCGCGATCATTCAAAGGCGATCGGACTTAAAGGACGAGATTCTCGCTCAGTCCGTGAAGATTATCAACGAGGAGGTTCAACATCTAAACGAATTTGTCCAGGACTGTCTAAATTTTGTTCGGCCTCCCGATACGGTTCGCTTCATCGGAGTAGAAATCAACGAGGCGATTTCTGTCGTGATGAATATTATCTCCCATATGTATGAGTCAGAACGTAAAAAAATCAGGGTGATGACAGAATTCGATCCTCAGCTTCCACAAGTTTATGCCAATTACGAGGAGCTCAAACAGGTCTTTTTGAATATTATAAAGAATGCGTTTGAGGCTATGCCCGAAGGAGGGGGGCTTACCATAAAGACTTGCGTTAAGTCAGATTCTCAAAAAAACGTTGAAATTACTTTTGCCGACAGCGGGATGGGTATCAAAAAGGAAAATTTGAGTAAGCTTTTTAATCCCTTTTTTACCAGCAAGGTGAGGGGAACCGGCTTGGGATTAGCAGTCTGCCGTCGAATTATCGTTGAACGCCATCGTGGAAAAATTCATATTGAGAGTGAGGAGAATAGGGGAACGACCGTCAAGGTAGAGTTGCCGGTAGGGCGGCGGTCGGGGGAATAAGCCATGGTATCTCAACCGTCCATTTTGGTCGTCGATGATGAACCCAATTCCCTTTTCGGAATATGTCAGGTTTTAGCCGATGAGGGATTTCAGACCATTCCAGCTAAAAACGGGAGAGAAGCGTTAGAGAAACTGAGAATCCATCCAGTTAATCTGATCATCACCGACGAAAAAATGCCCGACCTGACCGGAATGGAACTCCTCTCGGAGGTCAGGAAGACCCATCCTCACATTCCATTGATTCTGATCACAGCTTACGGTTCAGTCCTGATGGCTGTCGAGGCCTTAAAGAAGGGCGCCTTTTATTTCTTCGAAAAGCCCATTTTTGATAAGCTGGAAAGGTTTTTTATCATTATCCGGCAAGCCCTCAAAACGCAAGAGATGGAAAAGGAGATCGACCACCTCCGAAGGGAAATTACGGAAAAATATTCTTTTCCCAACATGGTCGGAGATCATCCCAAGATGGCTGAGATTTTTGAAATTATTAGTAGAGTTGCCGAGACGGATGCGACGGTTCTGATTCAGGGAGAGAGTGGGACCGGGAAAGATCTGATCGCGAAGACGATCCATTACAAGAGCCTGAGAAGGGAAAAGCCCCTGGTTACCGTCAATTGCGGAGCATTGACCGAAAGCCTTCTCACCAGTGAACTCTTCGGCCATCGGAAGGGGTCCTTTACTGGGGCGGTCAAAGATACCGTAGGTCGCTTCCAGGCGGCAGACAGGGGAACAGTGGTCTTAGACGAGATTGGGGAGATTCCCATTAATCTTCAAAAGACGCTTTTGAGGGTGATTGAGGAGAAAGAGTTCGAAAGAGTGGGAGATAGTCAACCGACGAAAGTGGATATTCGAATCATCTCTACCACAAATCGAAACCTTCGGGAGGAGGTCGCCAAAGGAAACTTCAGAGAAGATCTTTATTATAGGCTCAGTATCGTTCCGATGACGCTTCCACCCTTGAGAGAACGTACATCCGATATTCCTTTGCTGGTCGACTACTTTCTTAAGAAAGTTCAGAAGGGGAAGTTACCCATCCGGGTTGAACCGGAAGTGATGGAACAGTTAAAGACTTTTTCCTGGCCGGGAAACGTAAGAGAGTTGGCTAACATTATTCAGCAGATGACGGTGTTTTGTAGGAAAAATACGATTACAATCCATGACCTCCCACCCCATCTTTTTCTGAAGGAGGGAAAGGAACAGGGGAAAGAGGGCGGAAAGATCCAATTGATGAAGATGGTTTCCGATCTCGAGAGAAAGTGGATTGTCAGTAAGCTGATGGAAGTCGACTGGAACCAGGAAAAAGCGGCAAAGCTTTTGGGCATCACTCGAAAAATGCTCGGTAATCGAATCAACAAGTATCATATCAAACCAAAGAAAAGTAACAGATGGCCCAATTCTAAAATTTGGCAGTAAATTTGCACAAAGAACAACCGGCATGAACTCAAATTGGATTCTCCTCATCGACCCTTTTAAGAATCTCCTGAATGCGTACCGCATGATTTTTGAAGAGGAAAAATATCCGGTCGAGACTTCACTGAATTTGAGAGACGCCTATCAACTCTTGAGGCGAAGGCAGTACTCTGTAATTATAACTGAATACGCTCCTCCTTTTAAGAGCACCGACTACATGATTAAATGGGTGAAAAGGAATGCTCCCGAAACCTATATCATCATCGTTACCAATGCCGCCATTGACGAGAAGACGTACGAGAATCTTTTTGCGATGGGCGTGGATGACTTTATCTTGAAACCTTATTCTCCAGAAAGAATTCTCGTCCATGTGAAAAAGGGGCTAAAACAAAGGGATCTCATTCTTAAAGTGCAGGAATTGGAGAGGTTGAGTCTACTTGAACCAATCACCGAAAAGATTCAAGAGGTTATATTCAACATTATGTTTTTTAAGAGGTGTCTCCGCCAAGAGATCAAGAAGGCACGGCGTCATCGCCATCCGTTTTCCTTATTGTTGATACAAGTGCCCGACAAGGAAAAAATAAGCGACCGATTCGACATTTTTTACACGGAACTTATAAGAATTGTCAAGAAGCATACAAGAGAAGAGGACATGGTCGGTAAAAACAATGGGGAAATAGGCGTCATTCTTCCCGAGACAGATCAAGCGGGATCCGAGGCTTTGATGCAAAGGCTTTCAAGATTAGTTCAAGCTTACCCCCAATTTAAGTCTGACAAACTGTTAGAAGCTTATGTCCAAACGTTATCTTTCCAGTCTTTCACCTATCCCGATCAGTTTTCCATTCCCGAACCTCTAAGGGCTGTCTTGGAGGAAGTGGATAAGGAAACCCTTCATCGGTAACCTGCTCCCGCTTATTCATTCCTTTTTAGCTCATCCGCAAAACCATCAGGAATTATTAGAATAATTTAACGATTGTGAGCCTTTTGGCACAACAATTGTGCCAAAGGGTCATTTTCATCTTAGGGTCGAATTTTTCTTAGAATCACCTGCGGGAAAAACCTTTTAAAATTGGTGAATTACAGACGACGTATTATAGCAATCAATTGGTACGCAAATTGCTCTATGTTAAACAAAAAATGATGGATTCATGGCTGGGCGCCTCTTCTAATTACTATTGGTAGATGTGGCCCAACTCTTCTTCACCCCTTTTTAACAATTTCGATTATGTCTAGAGAGACGATTCTCATACTGGATAAGGAATTACATAGCCAGTGGACGTTAAAGACACTTCTGGAAGGTGAAAAATATATTGTTCTGGTCGTGGATACCATTGAAAGGGCCTTACAAAACTTTCAGGAGTTTGAGGTGGCCGGTCTGATCACGGAGTATCAATTCGGCCATATCCTTACCCCGGAAATCATTCGAGAATTAAAGAAGAATTTCCCAGAGCTCTACGTGATGATGGTCACTTTTGAGGATTTGGAAGAGAAGGAATACAGGAGAATCATGGGCTTCGGCATTGATGATTTTTTTTCAAAGCCGATCTCGGGCGAAAAAATTCTCATCCATCTGAAAAAGGGGTTGAGACAGCGTAAAATCCTTATTCAAAAAAAGCGCCTGGAACAAAGATTGAACGAAATAAAGGCGAATCGAAGTGGCCGAGAGGGTGTATTAGGGATGGACAGTCTGTTTCACAACAAATCCTTCAGGGTAAGATAGAAAATCAGCTGTGGGGGTGACAAAATGGAAAGCGGAATCCTGACAAAGAGATCTGAAATATCGACAAATGTTCTCTATGCATTCGATAAAAAATCCAAGGCCTTCACGCTCTTTCAAAAGGTTCAGGGAGCCATGCGTAACGTTCCTAATTTTGGCGATACCTGCAAGGCCATCTTGGATGTAGTCATGGAAGAGTTGGATGGCGAGAATTGTTCTCTGATGCTGAAGGACCCGGCCTCCGGGGATTTAGCTATCTGTGCGGCCCGCGGAAAGAATGAAGAAAAGAGCGTGTTCTACCCGAATCGGTCTGACAATGGGAAGAGATTCAAGTCAGGAGAAGGGGTTGCAGGTTGGGTCTTAAAGGAAGGGCAAGCAGTGATGCTGAATGATGTGATTAGGGAACCTCGTTTTGTCAGTGTGGCGGGGTTTAACAACAATAATAATAAGGTTAGTTCACTCATCTGTTTTCCAATACGAGAGAAAGATCAAGTTGTGGGAGTCTTCAACCTCAGTCATTCTAAGAAAGCAGCTTTTAACGAAGGGGATAAATTGGCTTTAGCCTATATTTCCAACCAGGTTGGCGCTGCGTTGACCTCTGCCCGTTTCTTTTTGGAAATCAATGAGGTCAGCCGGTTGATGAAGGATTCCAGGGAAGTTGTTTCTAAAGAGAAAGTTGTTCCAATCTTTCCTCCATCCTCTTCCACCTTTGTGGAGGTGGGGGAAGTCACTCGAGAGGAAGGAATCTTTATTTACACCAGTGAGAAGATGCATCGGATTAAAGAAATAATTGACCAGATAGCCAATACGGATGTTACGGTTTTAATCCAGGGAGAGAGCGGGGTGGGCAAGGAGGTCGTGGCACGTTCTATTCATCTCAATTCTTTTCGCAAGGAGAGACCCTTTGTCAAGGTGAATTGTGCTGCCCTCCCTCAGGAGCTTTTGGAGAGCGAGCTTTTCGGATATGAAAAAGGGGCGTTTACAGGGGCCTATCGCCAGAAACCAGGGAAATTTGAGCTGGGCAATGGTGGGACTGTTTTCTTAGACGAAATTTCAGAGATCAGCCTTTCTCTCCAGGGGAAACTTCTCCAGGTCCTTCAGGACAGAGAGTTCTCGAGATTAGGAGGGAAGAAGGACATCCGAGTGGACGTACGAGTATTAGTGGCGACAAATAAAAATATGGAAGAGGGCGTCAAGAGTGGTCGATTCCGTGAAGATCTTTACTATCGACTGAATGTCGTCAATATCACTATACCCCCCTTGAGAGAGAGGAGAGAGGAAATCCCAATCTTCGTCGAGTATTTCTTGGACAAATTCAGCAAGAAATACCAAAAAAAGGGAAACGCTTTATCCGAGGAGATGATGAAGGCCTTGTCGCAGCATCGTTGGTTCGGAAATGTGCGGGAGTTGGAAAATGTGATCCAGCGGTTTGTTGTTCTGGGCAATGAAGAAGCAATTATAGAGGAATTGACTTCTGTGATCCAAGAGGATTCTATGCCTGAGAAAGATGAGAAAATAGTCACGGCAAAAAGGATCTGGCCTTCTTTGAAGGAAGTTCATCAGGAGGCCCTTAAAAAGGCAGAATGTGAAACGATCCTTAAAGCTTTGGAGATGACAAATTGGAACCGGAAGAGGGCAGCCGATATATTGAACATTAGTTACAAAGCTCTTCTTTACAAGATTAAGGAATCTGGGCTCGGTAAACGATTTATTCTCCAGGCATCGTAAATTGTTCTACCTTTACTCCAAATTTTGTGGGAAGTGAACGGTCGGCGAACCGAAGAGGATCATCATTATAATATTATAATGCGGCTGCTGTCATCCTTACTTAACTTAGGAGAATGAATCTAAAAGAACAGAATAAAATTTGTACTCCCTTTAGGAAACGGACTAGAGTGGAACTGTTTTTCCACTTTTTTCCCTTTTTTTTCCAACTTTTACCTCATTTTTTAATGAAGTAAGAAAATGTTTATCGGTCATAACAGGAGAATTCTCTTAACTTTCAAGGAATTAGTCAAGATGTGAGAAATCATTTCCTATTGGCATACAGATTGCTTTTTTGTGACTATCATGAATGATATTTTCCAAATTTTTTTTGGTAATAGTTCTAAGATGAATAGGATCAAGGCAACCATTGAAGAGGTTGCTAAGACGGATATTACGGTTTTAATCAAAGGCGAAAGCGGGACGGGGAAAGAACTATTGGCTCAGGCCATCCATTTAGATTCTGACCGGAAGGACAAACCCTTCATTAAAGTGAATTGTGCAACGATTCCTAAAGGACTCCTTGAAAGCGAGCTCTTTGGGTTCGAAAAAGGTGCCTTTACAGGAGCCCACTTAGAAAAGCCGGGGAAATTCGAACTGGCGAATCATGGGACGATCTTGCTGAATGATATCGGGGAAATAGACATTTCCATCCAGGCAAAACTTTTGCAGGTCCTCCAGGACGGCATGTTTTCTCGTTTAGGAGGGAACGGGGATGTCATGGTGAATACCCGTGTCATCGCTACGACCAAGGATCATTTAGAAAAAACAATGATGGAAGGGCGTTTCCGTGGGGACCTATTTTTCAGGGTCAACGTGATTAGCATCACGGTCCCGCCTTTGCGAGACCGGAAAGAGCAAATCCTTCCTCTCTCCCAATATTATTTCGATTTTTATAAAAAGAAATATGGGAGAGAAACGCTCCCATTTTCGTCCTTGATGCTCAATGCCTTTAAAGAATATGCGTGGCCTGGAAACATCCGTGAGCTAGAAAATATGGTTAAACGGATTGTCCTTTTTGGTGAGGAAAGTACGGTCCTGCAAGCCATTTCCGGTAAAAGATCGGATGGTGGAAGCAGTTTTCCGTCCAACGAAAACTCATTCTCCAGCCCCTCCGCAGAAAATAAGTCGCTGAACTTGAAAGAGGTCGGGAAAAAAGCGGCTGAAGTTGCAGAAAAAGAGATTATTCAAAATACTCTACAAGAGACTCACTGGAACCGGAAACGGGCAGCCAAATTGCTTCGCGTAAGTTATAAGGCGCTGCTGTATAAGATTCAAAAATATCATTTGGATGATATCGCAGGAAATCGAAAGGTCGGGGAAGAAATGCTTTGAAGACCTCAACTTAAGTATGGATTTCGAGGGTAAAATGCGGATGGGGATGAAGGAGGCGAAGGATGGGAAATTGGAAGGGGGAATTCCCAAGCGGACTAGAGGAACCATTCGGAAGAATCCTGAACCGCGATTTGTTCCTTTTTATTTTGGATATCGAGGTGAAGCGTGCACGACGTTATCAGAACTTTCTCTGCCTCGTGCTTTTTAAAATTAACCAACTTTCAAAAGAGGGGGATCGAGAAGGTTTGAAAGCTTGCTATGGGACGTTAAGTGATCTCTTGATGGAGGAGATACGCGAGAGCGATATCATCGGTTCTTTAGAATTAGACAAACTGGCTCTTCTCCTCCCTTATGCGGATGTGAAAGCGGGAGCCCGTGTTAAATCCCGTTTTGAGGATGCTCTGAAATATTGCGGCTTTAAAAGCAGGGGCGTTGAAGTCATGATCAATCAAGTCTGCTTTCCTGTCAATGGGTCAGACACGATGGAACTTATTAAAGGGGCATTACCAATAGAATGATCCTAATTTAAGTAAAAGGTTAGAGGAGAAACTCTTCAAAGCCACTAATCAGTTTTATGAATGAAGGAGCGATAAGATGAAAAAATTACTTGGTATCGGAAGCATAGGGGCATTCGTACTAATAATCATAATGACCAGCATCGCCTACTGCCAGGCGGATAAAGAAATTTTTTCAAGAAAAGAAGCTCAGTCAGAAGTCGCAACCGATAACAACCAATATGTGATCGGAGCCGAAGATGTTCTTTATATCCATGTTTGGAAAGAAGACGCTATCACGAGAACAATTCCTGTTAGGATGGACGGAAAGATCTCCCTTCCTCTTGTTCAAGAGATCAATGCCGCCGGACTTACGCCTCTCCAATTAAAAGAAGTTCTGACCAGAAAGTTAAAGGAATTTATTGAGAACCCAGTCGTTTCTGTAACAGTCACGGAGGCAAACAGTTACAAAGTATATGTTTCGGGGCAGGTTAAAACGCCGGGTGTCTTCCGCCTCAGGAGTGAAACTTCTGTGGCCCAGATTATTCCCATGGCAGGGGGGTTCACAGACTGGGCAAACCAGAAAAAGATCTTGATCATCCGGAATGAAAACGGAAGGGAAAAACGAATTATGGTCAATTATAAGAAGATTCTGAGCGGTAGTGACCCGAGTGCAAATGTTATTCTAAAGACAGGCGACGCAATTGTTGTTCCATGAGTAATAAGAAACGGTCCTGGGCAAAGCCCGAATGGCATATCGTGGGTTGAAAGGGGATACCATGAAAAGTAAGAAAATCGTCAATGGAAGGAGAATGGCCTGGGTTAACTGGATATTTCTTACCCTATTTTTCATCGGTTTTCCCTCCCTGGTCCACGCGGATATCAATGATGTTCTATTGAAATTTTACCCCTATATCACGGTCCGGGAAGAATACAACAACAATATTTTGCTCAGTCCCAATGCGACCAAATTAGCCGACTATATCACCACTGTCAACCCGGGGTTGAGATTCTTGACATTTCAGCCGGGGTCTTATGGGATTGATATGGATGTTTCTGGGGGATATATCGATTACGCAAAAAATCACGATTTCAGTTATTGGGATGCCTCAGGGAGGCTTAACTCCTGGTATGCGTTGACCCCTAGACTGAGTTTTCTGCTGAGGGATTATTTAGTTCGGTCGGACGCAGCGAGAGAGGATCTATATCAGAATCTGTATAATGCCCAAGGGCAGTATGTCGGCGATACTCAACCAAATCAATATCTTATTTCCACGGTGAGCGGAGTCCATGCGGTCTATATCCGAAACGTTGTAGAACCATCCGTGCAATATCGCTTTGGAAGTGAAGACCTCTTTTCCCTCCTTTATCGAAACAACACGTATAGGAATGAAAACCCCCTATTCGAAGACAGCATGGAGAATACGCTTAACCCAAGACTCGTCTACTGGTTCGATATTAGAAACGGTATATCTTTAGATTATAGTGTTAGTTTGGACACGTATAAGGTTTCTCCGGATCAGTTAATCAATTCGGTGACTCCCCGCTACATATACCGTTTCAGCCCGAGGACCTCTGTCTTTATACAATACCACTATGAATATCAAGAATTTGAATCTGGCGGTATCGATTACA
>DASPPQ010000075.1:0-41917 GCA_035625415.1 Thermodesulfobacteriota bacterium | reverse complement strand
GCGGGAATAACTCAGCGGTAGAGTGCAACCTTGCCAAGGTTGAAGTCGCGGGTTCAAATCCCGTTTCCCGCTCCAAAGGCGGCATAGCCAAGTGGTAAGGCGACGGTCTGCAAAACCGTTATTCACCGGTTCAAATCCGGTTGCCGCCTCCAAGAAAAATTAAAGGGTTATAAGGAGATTCAATAACTTATAGCCCTTTTTCTTTCGTCCTTGAAACGTCGCAGGATATCACAGAAAACGCGGAGAAGCACCCTTTTTTGCTACCAAGTCCCGTCAAGAGTCCCATCGCCACACATGGTCTACCTCTCTTCTGAAGAGCTTTCAGCACTAGTCATTACGAGAAAGATGCTTCAGGACATCAGCGGTGGACCCATTGGGGATGAAATATCTTCCATAGTAGATAAGATTACAAATATTCTGAAGAAGCATTCAGTTGTGGCAGATCACATCGACGATGCTTTTTCCTTTCAGCTGATCGAGTGTTCCCCGGCACCGGAGGCAGTGTTTAAATCGGTCTTGGAGGGTTGTCTAAAGAAGAGATGTTTGAGCTTTACTTACTATTCACCCGCGACGGAAGAGAAAAGTGAAAGGACGGTTGAACCTTATCACCTTTTCAACTACATGGGAATGTGGCATACGATCGGTTATTGCCATTTGAGAAAGGACATTAGGGATTTTGCGTTAAGCAGAATCTCTGAGGCAAAAGTTTTGGCTAAGTCCTTCAAAACCCCGGCTGATTTTGACTTCAAAAAATATTTTCTTTCGACATTCGGTCTTTACAAAGGCAAGTCCACAAAAGAGGTGACTCTCAGGTTTACACCGGAGAAGTCGAAATGGATCAAGGACTAGATATGGCACAAAAACCAAAAGGTAAAACTTCTCAAAGATGGGTCCCTTGAAATGAGGTTCCCCGTTTCAGACTCCTCGGAAATAAAGAGGGAAATATTGAAACACGGCGACGCCGTGGAAGTAATAAAACCCAAGACCCTCAGAGAATTAATCAAGGCTGAAGCAGAGAAAATAGGTAGGATTTATTAAGGGTTTTAAGGATGTGGGGTTATCGCAATAATAGTTATCTGGTTTTTATCGGGTCCGTAGTACCAGAAAATTCTATAGGCGGCCGGCGTTGATTGCTCAGCGTAGGCTTCAAAGATTTTTTCTCCTTTGGGTCCTCTTAAACTGGTGAACTCATGGGTCTTAAGGCTTTTATGTCTTGGATTCTCTGATAGAAAGTATATCGATTTCTTAACGGCATTGTATCTTTTCTCAAGACCTCTATCCTTTTTCAACCTCTCAAGTTCATTTTCCGCCTCATGGGTCAGAAATATTTCGAACAAGGATTCCCCTAAAGGTCTTTAAGATTCAATTTTGAAGTTTTTCCTTCGGACGCATCTTTTAATCCCTTTTTAACGCTTTTAGAAGCTTCTTCATTTTGGAAGAGCCAGGCTTCTGAGGCTGGGATTTCAATAACGGGTCGCAAGAGAACTTCACCCCGGTCGTTTTTATATACGCGCACTCTTCTGGATCCCTTGGGAAGCTCGCCGAGAGTGAGCCTGTTTCGGTCATCAATGGTTCTTGTGGCGACCTCTTCAAATTCATCTTCAATCTTAAGGGATTTACCTCGCATAGGGGTTGCCTCCTGATATGCTCTCTTATAACATAATTCCCACTTTGGGTCAATGGGTAAAACCCATATCAGATCGTTATCGATGAGGAGATGGGGAGATAATCCCTCCCTTGACATTACGTACGTTTTAGTGTACGTTAACGATTGAGGTGATTCAAATGACAACGATTAAGGCGACAGAGGCCAGGGCAAACCTTTATAAGTTGCTCGACCAGGCTGGAGAATCCCACGAGCCGATCCAGATCACGGGCAAGAGGTCAAACGCTATCTTGATCTCCGAGGAGGACTGGCGATCGATTCAAGAAACACTCTATCTCTTATCGATTCCCGGCATGAGAGAATCCATTCGGAAGGGGCTCAAGACGCCTATTAAAAAGTGCAGCGGGAAACCCGGATGGTAAAGTGGAGGATTGTCTATACCAAGCAAGCTCAGAAGGACGCAAAGAAAATTGCGGCAGCAGGCCTGAGACAGAAAGCGGAAAAACTGCTTGAAATTCTCTCGGAAAATCCGTTTCAAACACCTCCACCCTTTGAAAAGCCGATCGGAGACCTTTCTGGAGCTTATTCCCGCCGCATCACCATTCAACACCGTCTCGTGTACCAAGTCTTGCAAGAAATAAAGACCGTCAAGGTCATCAGGATGTGGACTCATTATGAATAGGTAATTGAGGAAGGTATCAGGGTCAGATCTCAACGGGCTGTTGCTCAAAAGGCCAATTTTGCTACACAGGTATCCTGGGTCTGCAACGGGTATCTAACGGGCTCTAATTCAACAAGATTGCAAAGAATGGCGACCTCATTCTAAAGACCGAGCAGATATGACGATGATGTCAAAGTCCTTTGTGAGCCACCTCGAATGTTCGAAATGCAGAAAGTCCTATGACCACGATCAGGTGAACCAGCTCTGTTCATGCGGTGCTCCTTTGCTTGTCAGGTACGACTTGAAGAGCCTGGCAACCGTTTTCAAAAAGAAAAATCTGGGAGCCCGTCCACCCTCCCTCTGGAGATATAGGGAACTGCTGCCAGTGAAAGAGGAGGACAACATCGTCACGTTGGGGGAGGGGATGACCCCGCTCATTCCGCTTGCAAGGGTTGGGGGGCGGTTGGGCTTGAGAAACCTGTTCATGAAGGATGAAGGGACGATCCCGACTGGGACATTCAAGGCCCGGGGTGCTGCAGTCGGCGTGTCGAAGGCGAAGGAGTTAGGTATTCGAGTGCTGGCCATGCCGACCAATGGCAATGCGGGAGGAGCGTGGGCCCTGTATTGTGCTAGGGCGGGGATAAAATGTTTCATTGTCATGCCTGAGGATGCCCCTGCCATTCCCCGGAACGAATCCGCCCTGAGCGGTGCGGAATTGTATCTCGTCCGAGGTTTGATAAGAGATGCCGGTAAGATCATCGGGAGGGCCGTGATGAAACACGGTTGGTATGATGCTTCAACACTGAAAGAGCCCTACCGCATCGAGGGAAAGAAGACGATGGGTTTTGAGATCGCCGAGCAGTTCGGCTGGCAGGTTCCAGATGTCATTCTTTATCCCACAGGAGGAGGGGTCGGGATCATTGGCATTTATAAGGGGCTCAGGGAATTGCAGGAATTAGGCTGGATCGGGGAGAAGATGCCCCGGCTGGTTGCAGTCCAGGCGGCGGGGTGTGCACCCATTGTGAAAGCGTGGGAGGAGAAGAAGGCGGAATCGGAGTTCTGGCAGAACTCCAACACCATAGCCTTCGGTATCAATGTCCCAAAGGCCCTTGGCGATTTCCTTGTTTTAGAGGCCGTCTACAAGACAAACGGCTATGCAGTGACCGTCGGAGATGATGAGCTCCTTCGAGCCCAGGCCAGTTTGGCATCCGAGGAGGGGACTTATGTCTGTCCCGAAGGTGCAGCCACCCTGTCGGCAACTGTTCGCCTCCTGAAGGAAGGCTGGATCAAGGCGGACGAGAAGATCGTGCTTTTGAATACCGGCACAGGCTTGAAATATCCCGAAGCAGTCAAAATCAACGTCCGATCGCTCGCTCCGCAAGAGGACTTGCCCGTCTAAAAATTCATTTGTGGGAATAAAATCTTGACCTGACTTAATAGTAGTGTTGATCTTCTTTCCGCAATGTCCTTCGAAACTTTTCCCACTCTCGAATTTCCTGTTCCAGGACTTTTCAACATTTCCTTTCATTGGTGGACTTCACGACAGATAAGGATTATATTTTTTGGAGAACAAAATGATACGAAGGCCTTTGGCAGCCATAACGTGCTGGAAAAGGTCTTCAAAAAGGGGTTAAAGATGAACGTTTTTACTATTATTTCGATCTGGGTTCTTATTGTCGTGGCTTTCGGAATTTATTGGCATGGCCTGAGAATCTCTCAAAAAATGACCCAATGTTTATCACTTCTTGAGAAGATTGCAGAAGGGTTGAAGAAATAGGGGCATCCTTCAACCCCTAACACTCGAACCTTCGAAGGGCCGAAGCTCGATCCCTGATCTCTGATACCCATCAGGTTCTTCTTGACCTCATAAATTCGTCCTGATAAACTCTTTCTAAATTTCATGATGGGTTTCGTATATGGAGTGCGATCGCTGTGGCAACGCCTGAAATTTGTCCCGTCCACAAGATTTGGTTAAATCTCTATAATATCAGATAGTTAATATCGACTAGACCTTTCCTTATTTATTCCTTGACAAGTCTTTCATTCCCCGTTACAATTACTTTGTAGCTATTTTATAGATAATAAATAATTACTTGCTTTTTCTTGATTTTTTTCTTGACAACTTCTGGACGCTCCGTTAGATTGCAGTTGTGAAATAGTTAACTTGTAATTATTAAACTTCTGAGGGATGGTTATGATACAAAGAAAAGAACCTGCCCCTGAACTCCTGCCTTATTCGATCAACGTACGTAACAAGTCCAAATTCGAGGTTTATGGTGAGGAGATGATCGAGAAGGAAGTTAAACAGAGTGGAAATAGTGGTCGGGTTTATCTTCCTCCGGAATGGGTGGGAAAGCATGTCAAGATCATTCGGATCGAGTGAGAAGGAGATCAAAATCCGGAAGATCAGAGCCGGAGATGTCCCTGAGCTCGTTTCCATCCAGGAATCGATATTACAGAAAAAGGTATCGAAAAAGTGGGTTCGGACGGTGGAGGACCATCTTAAAAAACGGGGGGGAGTGGGTTTTGTTGCATCAAAGGACGGTCAAGTGGTGGGCTTCCTCATCGGAGAGATTAAAGGGGAAGGCTTTGGTCTGGAGCAAAGCGGTTGGATCGAAATGGTCGGGGTTCATCCTCGGCAGATGGGAGTCGGAATTGGCCGGATCTTGGCTGAAAAACTTTTCGCATTCTTTAAAAAAGAGGGAATCCACGATATCCATACCTCTGTGCGCTGGGATGCCGGTGATATGCTTTCCTTTTTTAAGGCGATTGGTTTTGACCGTTCCCCATTTATCAATCTTAGGAAACATCTGGATTGAATCGTTCCGCAACAAACATCAACAAAGTGCCAGCGGAAGGCCATGGCTGCGGAGAGAGGTTAAAAAATGAGGTACGCAGAGACAGGGTATAATTTAGAAATTGATCTATCCAGAGGAAACATTGAAAGGGTGGAAACTGATTCGAAATTGACCGAACTTCATCTCGGGGGTCTGGGTACGAACGCCAAGATATTGTGGGACAGGGTTCCTCCTGACACTGAACCCTTTTCTCCTGATAATCTACTCATATTCAGCACCGGTCTTTTAGGAGGCACACCCGCTCCCGGTGCGAACCGTACCATTGTGACGACCTATTCCCCTCAGACATTGTTCATGGGGTATTCCATGATGGGGGGATTTTGGGCGCCAGAATTGAAGTATGCCGGTTATGACAAAGTCATCTTTCGCGGCAAGTCCCCAGATTTGATTTATCTGTGGATACACAATGACAAAGTAGAAATACGTGATGCCAGTCATCTCCGTGGTAAAGGCGCTGTTGAAACCCAAGAACTTATTCGAAGGGAGCTGAAGGAGCCGAACGCTCAGGTGGCTGCCATCGGCCTGGCCGGCGAAAACAGGGTCTATACGGCTTCCATTGAGCAGGGCAGGTCCAGTGCCAGCCGACTGGGGTTAGGTGCCGTGATGGGGGACAAAAGGATAAAGGCGATCGCTGTTCGCGGAACAAAAGATATCCATCTTGCCCGACCGGCTGAATTTTACGACCTCTGCAACGATGTGCTGAAATATATCAAGTTCCGGAACGAGAATCCGGTTCCGAACGTCATGACCATCTTACAGGGGCTGGGCTCACCGCAGGAGATGTTACATTTTGATGAGAAGTGGCATACCGAGAATTTCATGTGGGGAAATGCCCGCGTTCGGAAAAAAGATTATTGGAACAAGGAAGTCGAACAGAAGTGGAGGGAGACTCAAGAAACGGTGCGGACGCGGTTGATCAGTTGCTATAACTGTCCGATGAAATGCGGGGCAATCATTTCCGTCCCGGGACTTTCGACCTACATGATGAAATGCTTCTCGAAGCTTACCTACACCATGGCGGCCTTTTCAGACCTGGATTTTGGGTTTCGAATCGCTCAACGTGCTACGGAGTATGGAGTGGACGGGTTCTCAACCCCGCAAGTGATGGCCTTCGCCTTTGAGCTTAAAGAAGCCGGTATCTTGACGGATGCGGATTTTGAAGGATGTCCGTCCGATAACGAGGGGAAATTTTTCTGGTTACTTGACAAAATTGTCCGGCGGGAAGGGATAGGAGATATTTTAGCCGATGGTACTTATTGGGCAGCCCAAAAGATCGGTAAGGGCGCAGAAGCGTACGCTCATAACAACATCAAGAAACATGAGCAGCTGCCTCTCAAGCTTGGAATGCTGAATCCCGTTTATTTCCTGATGTATGCTACCGGAGAGAAGATAAACATTACCCAGATTGAAGGACAGTTCCCCCAGTCGCCTTTTATGACCATGGAGGAGAAAAAAGAATTTGTAAAGGATTGGATCCAGGTTCCTGATGAAAAGTTTAAGCAAATTGTTCTGGACTGGGAAATGCGCGGAGAACGCTCAAATCCCTATTACCCAACGGTGGACATGTCCGTTGACATTGTTGACTGGCAAGAGAAGATGCACTACATTGATGACGCCCTCGGGGTGTGCTCCGGTTTGTCGTCTTTTCCCCTCAAGCCTCCCTATCATATCCACAATTACCCGCGTTTTATATCATCTGCGTCCGGGATCGATATGGATGAAGCCGGACTCACGCAAGTATATAAGAGGAACCGAAATCTGATTCGAGCCATTAATGTAAGAAGGGGATTGAGGAGAGCTGACGAGAAGCCGCCGGAGGACCATTGGAAGAAAAGATTTCCCGAGCTTGAGGAAAAGCTCTTGGATGCGTATTACAAATTTAAGGGGTGGAATAAGGATGGTATTCCTACGAAAGAGACTCTGCACGAGTTAGGGATGGATTACATTGGCGAAGACTTAGAACAGAGAGGGATTATATAAAATGAGCAAGGTAAAGAAGAAAGTTAAGGTAATCAAGATCGATCTTGATAAATGCAACGGTTGCCGGGCATGTGAGGTCGTCTGCTCAGCATTTCACGCCAAACCGAAATATAGCAGCAATAATCCGGCGAGGTCTCGTATTCGGCTGATTCGTGACCCCATCCGAGACGTCTATCTTCCCGTTTACGCAGGGGAGTATGCGAAAGCCGAGTGTGCTGGCAGAGACAAGTATGTGATTGACGGAAAGGAATACGACGAGTGCGACTTCTGCAGGGCCTCCTGTCCCTCCAGGGACGTTTTCAAAGAACCCGATTCCGGCCTCCCTCTCAAATGCGATATGTGTGAAGACGATCCGCCACAAGAGAAGCCCTTGTGTGTCCAGTGGTGCATTAATGATGCCCTGACCTACGAAGAAAAGGAAGAGGAAGTCGAAGAAGAAGTGAAGATGGAGGACGTGGAGATAGGATTGGAATCCATGGTAGACAAATATGGATTGCAGAAGGTCATGGATACCGTTGCCCGAATGTCAAAGAAGGAATGAAAGAAAGGGTTCAAGGATTCCAGGGGTCAGTGTAAAGGAGAAGGAAAGATAGGATTTGGAAAGCGGTTTAAGATCAATAGAAAATCAACCCTTGGCCCCTTGAATCTTCGAATCCTCGAATCCTTGACCCTCCCTTCCAACTGGCCCTCATTTGGGAGAAGAACCAAACAGTAACGCGAAAGGAAAGGATAGAAAAAGATAGTGGAAACTGTACCCCTAGCCCCCTTCAAAGACGTCATTGATGGCATCAAAGAGGCAGGCGGAGAAGCCTTCAAATTCTGCTATCAATGCGGAAAATGCGATACGGTGTGTCCGTGGAATCGTGTCAGAAAATTTTTTGTTCGCAGAATCATCAATCAGGCAAAATTTGGCGTGGTTCCTTTCGAATCCGAAGACCTATGGCTGTGTGCCACCTGTGGTAGATGCCCTCAGCGGTGCCCCAGAGGCGTAGAAATCATCGACGTGATGAGAGCGATGCGCAGGATATTGGTGCCGGATGGTGTCGTTCCTGCGAGCATCCCTAATCTTCGGAGTGTCATGACAAGCTTTGCCAGTGTCGGTAATCCCTGGGGACAAGAACCGAAGGACCGGGGAAATTGGGCGAAAGATCTGGGGGTGAAGGAGTTCGGCGAGGACACGGAGCTACTCTATTTCCCCTGCTGCTATCCCAGCTATGACCCAAGATTAAGGAAGGTAGCTCAAGCCACGGTCAATATTCTCAATAAGGCAGGGGTAGATTTCGGGATACTAGGTCCCAAGGAGAATTGCTGTGGCGAGAGTATACGCAAGGCGGGCAACGAGACATTGTTCAAACGCCTGGCCAGGGAAAACATCAAGACTTTTGTCGAAAGTGGGGTGAAGAAGATCCTTGTTTCTTCCCCTCATTGCTACCATACCTTCAAGAACGAGTATCCGGAATTTAAGGTGAATTTCGAGGTGGTCCATATCTCCCAATATCTCTTCCAGCTTGTTCACGAGGGAAGACTTAAGCCCACCAAGGCATACGGAAAGAGAGTGACGTATCATGACCCCTGTTACCTGGGTCGGCATAATGGGATCTATGATGAACCCCGAGAGGTCTTGAAGAGGATACCCGGTTTGGAACTGCATGAGATGCCCGATGCGCGGGAAGATAGTCTCTGCTGCGGAATGGGGGGCGGAAGAATTTGGATGGAGACGGCAAAGGGTGAAAGATTCTCCGACCTCAGACTGGGACAGGCGATCGGGGTTGGGGCTGAGGTGCTGGCCACTTCCTGTCCGTATTGCATCACCCAATTCGAGGATAGCAGGTTAACCCTGAAGGAGAGTGAGGTCCTACAGATTAAGGATATTACGGAGATTCTCCAGGAGGTAATTTAGGAGATTCCGCCGATTATGGAACGATTACTCCGAAATAACCCCTTCCTTCCTCCCCTTAATTTAAGGGGAGGCGAGGCGGGGTTAATCATCTTAGAAAAGCTGTGGAAGAGAAATCTACGTAATCGTTTCTTGAAATCTGTGTAATTTCTCTTTAGGGAAAGGTGATAGAAAGTGCAAAACGAACTAGAAAAAATTGAAGACCAGATTCGTAAAAGTCTCGCAGACAGTATTCGCAAAAGTTTCGAAGGCGGTCGTTTTGGTGATGTCATGGTGGTCGGTGGAGGGATCAGCGGTGTTCAAGCCTCTCTTGACCTTGCCACTGCGGGGTTTAAGGTTTACTTGGTCGACAAAGCGCCCGCCATCGGCGGCCACATGGCCCAGCTTGACAAGACCTTTCCGACGAATGACTGTTCCATCTGAATACTCGCGCCCAAACTGGTCGAGGTCGGCCGGCATCCCAACATAGAAGTCCTGACATATACGGAAGTTGACCGTGTCGAAGGTGAAGCAGGAGACTTTAGGGTCACCCTGACTAAAAAGCCCAGATATATTCTTGAGGACAAATGCACGGGTTGTACGACCTGCGTAGAATACTGCCCGGTCAAATATCCCGATCAGTTTAATCAGGAAATATCGAAGAACAAAGCCATCCATATCTACTTCGCTCAAGCCATTCCCCTGGTCACGTATATTGATGAAAGCTGTCTTTACCTGAAAGAGAAGAAATGTCGTATTTGCGAAGGCGTCTGCAAGAATCAGGCCATCGATTTGAATCAAGCGGCGGAGAAGGTGGAAATCAACGTGGGGGCGATCATTCTGTCTCCCGGCCTCGAGCCATTCGATCCTAAGGTGAAGGATGAATATCGCTACGGAAAGTTTGAGAACGTGGTCACCAGTCTTGACTATGAACGGCTGATGTGCGCCACCGGGCCGTACGAAGGCGAGATCCTGCGCGCTTCCGACAAGAAGCACCCGCATAAAGTGGCCTGGATTCAATGTGTCGGTTCCAGACGGGTCACCCCGGGCGAAAACAGCTATTGTTCAGGCGTATGCTGCACCTATACCCAGAAACAGGTGATTTTGACCAAAGAGCATGACGCCGAAGCAGAGTGTACGGTCTTCCATAACGATATTCGTTCCTTTGGGAAGGATTTTGAGCGATTCTACCAACGAACGGAGAAACTTCCCGGGGTCCGGTTTATCCGAAGCTACACATCCATCGTCAAAGAGAACCCGGAAACCAAGAATGTCACCATACGATATGCGACACCGGAGGAGGGTGTCAAAGAGGAAGAATTCGATATGGTGGTATTATCCGTTGGATTGAATCCTCCTGCGGATGTGAAGGGCCTGGCAAGAAAGTTTGAAATAGAACTCAATCATCACGATTATTGTAAAACCAATCCTGTCAATCCGATGGAGACCACCCGGCCCGGGATCTTTGTCAGCGGAGCCTTCCAGGGTCCGATCGATATTCCCGAGTCGGTCTATAGCGCCAGCGGGGCCGGTTCCCAATGCGCTGAACTCCTTGACTACCGGCGGGAGAAGCTGGCCAAGGAAAGGGTCTATCCGCCGGAAAGGGATGTCTCTGAAGAGGAGCCGAGGATCGGAATTTTTGTGTGTCATTGTGGGGCGAATATCGGAAGGGTCGTCAATGTTCCTGAAACAGTGGAATATTGTAAAACCTTACCCAACGTGGTCTACGCTCAGGAACAGCTTTTTTCATGCGCTACGAATTGTGCCAAAGAAATAACGGACATGACAAAGGAAAAGGGGCTGAATCGCGTCATCGTCGCCGCCTGCTCACCCAGGACCCTTGAACCGCTCTTCCGGGACACCGTCCGGGAGGCGGGATTGAATCAGTACTACTACGAAATGGCCAATATCAGGGAGCACAACTCCTGGGTCCACTCCAAAGAAAAGGAAGAAGCCACACAGAAGGCAAAGGATATCATCCGGATGTCTGCAGCCCGGTCCCTCCATCTGGAGCCGTTGCAGGAAATTGATCTGCCTGTCAACAAGGCGGCGCTCGTAGTGGGTGGAGGTATCGCCGGCATGACGTGTGCTCTTTCCATAGCCAACCAGGGGCATGAGGTCCACCTGTTGGAAAAGGAAAAAGACTTAGGGGGCACGGCAAGAAGAATCTATCACACCCTCGAAGGACTGGATGTTCAGGCCTATTTGCGTGATCTTGTGCGCAAGGTTTATCAACACCCATTGATCCATGTCTATACGGACGCGACCATCACCGAGGCCACCGGTTATGTCGGGAGTTTCGTCACCAAGGTGAAGTCTGAAAGAGGGGGCACGGAGATAAAACATGGGGCCGCCGTCATCGCCATGGGTACGGATGTCTATAAACCTGCGGAATATCTTTACGGGGAAGATGAAAGGGTGATGACCCACCTTGAGTTGGAAGAGCGGATCAACCAAGGAGACGAAAAAGTCACTCATGCAGGAAGTCTCGTGATGATCCAATGCGTCGGCTGCAGAAATGAAGATAGAAATTACTGCAGCCGGATATGCTGTAGCGAGTCGATAAAGAACGCGTTAAAACTGAAAGAGATGAACCCCAAGATGGATATCTACATTCTCTTTCGGGATATGAGAACGTATGGGTTTATCGAGGATTACTACAGGGAAGCGTCGGATAAAGAGGTGAAGTTCATCCGCTATGAACCGCAGGATAAACCACAGGTCATAGCGGGTGAGTCGGAGGAGGGCCGGCCCGTTCTAAAGGTAACCGCCACAGATTATATCTTGGATATGAAGGTTGAGATAGAGGCCGATATCGTTGCTTTGGCCGCTGCCGTTATTCCCGCTTCGGGAAGCAAGGAAGTATCCCAATTATTCAAGGTACCTTTGGGCCCGGATGGTTTCTTCCAGGAAGCCCATGTCAAATTGAGACCTGTTGAATTTGCTGCTGACGGTGTTTATCTTTGTGGGATCGCCCACTATCCCAAGTTTATATCCGAAGCGATTAACCAGGCTTATGGAGCTGCGGGCCGGGTTTTAACGCTTCTCTCACACGATATCGTCGTCGCCTCCGGCTCCATCTGCGAGGTGGATGAGAAAAAGTGTATGGGGTGCGGGGCGTGTATCTCAGCCTGCGCCTACGGTGCCATAGAATTCCGTGAAACACGGCAGGGCAAAAAGGCTGTGGTGAATCCTGTTCTCTGTAAAGGAGATGGTCTCTGTAACGCAAAGTGTCCCACGGGAGCTATTCGACTAAAGCACTTTACCGATGAAGAGATCATAGCGGAAATCGATGCGGCGGCGGGAGACGCCTAGGAATTTAACCCCCCTCTATTCCCCCCTTAGCCTAAGGGGGGATGAAGGGGGGTTAGGATCCAAGGAACCAAGGATTCAAATGAAAAGTGGAAACTTAAGCTCTTGAACCCCTGAATCCTGGAATCCCTGAACCCTTCTTGTCTCTAAGAGGAGAACAAATGACTGCAGGACTTAAATTCAAGCCAAGGATCATCGGCTTCGTATGCCATTGGTGAGCATACGGCGCCGGTGACATGGCTGGAGTTTCCAGACTACAATATACAACTGAAATGAGGCTTGTACGGGTGATGTGTTCCGGCAGGGTCGACCTGGAATTTGTGCTCCGGTCCTTCTCAAACGGAATGGATGGGGTGTTTATTGGCGGCTGCCGGTTAAATGAGTGTAATTATATTACTCACGGAAATTACCATGCACTCAACATGGTGCTTCTCTGCAGAAAGATCATGGAACACATCGGGCTGAACCCGGAAAGGTTAAGGATCGAGTTTATGTCTTCGGCTGAAGGCATCCGTTTTGCCGAAGTGATGAGCGAGTTCGGAAACAAGGTGAAGGAGTTAGGACCGCTGGGCAAACGGGAAGGAATAGATCAAAATGAATTAAAGTCCAAACTTGCAGAAATTACAAAGTTGGTCCCATACATTAAGGTGATGGAAAATGAGAAGCTGGCGTCACGTCTTCAGAGCCCGGAAGAATATGACAAGCTTTTTACCAAAGACGAAATAGACAAGTTATTCAGCGAAGTCATCTCGTACTACATCGACCCGGAAAAGTGCCAGGCCTGTATGACTTGCGCCAAGCGATGTCCCGCAGAGGCGATTATCAGTGCCAAGAACCAGATCCACGTCATTGATCAGGAGAAATGCATTAAATGCGGAACCTGTTTTGAAGTTTGTCCCCCTAAGTTTCGTGCGGTGACGAAGATTTCTGGCGAGCCTGTTCCGCCTCCTCTTCCCGAAGAAAAAAGAACGATCGTCAGAAAAGGTAAACCCGGTTAGAAAGGGCAGGGCTTTGAGCCCGCGCTCAATAAGGAATCAATGATTTCTATTTCCACCATTGCCAGCATAAACGCTGGGGCTTTCTAAGGGGGTAAAGAAAAAGCGGAGAGGGCGGGGGTGAGGGTGAATCAAAGAATCGGTGTAATCGTTCTCGGAACCTTAATCATTTTCTAATTATGAAAATAAATCCGGACCTTATTTCTCCTTGTGGTCTTTATTGCGGAGTCTGTGCCGTTTATATCGCGCACCGGGATGAGAATCAGAAATTCAAAGAGGTGTTGTTGGGTCTTTACAAAGGAGGAGTTCCCGGCAAAGGTATTCTCCCTAATACTGAAAACCTTTCGATAGAAGATATTAAATGCCGTGGCTGCTTATCTGATGAACAGTTTATGCACTGCCGACAGTGTGAGATCAGAAAATGCACAAGACAGAAAGGTTACACTGGGTGTCATCAATGCAATGAATTTCCTTGTCAGTCTATTGAAAATTTTCCCATGGCTGTGGGCAAAAAGGTTATCTTGCGGGCTATTCCGTATTGGCGAGAGGTTGGTACTGAAAAATGGATTCAAGATGAAGAAGCCCGCTATATTTGCCCTCAATGTGGCAATAAAGTATTCCGAGGCGCCGTTAAATGTAATCAGTGTAAAGTGAGTTTGGATCTGGACTAGCGTCCCCGAGCATCTCAATCTTTTGACGTTCAGATTGTCATTCCGGCGAAAGCCGGAATCCGGTGTTTTGAGGGCCTCTGGATGCCGGATCAGGTCCGGCATGACGGAACAACTGGGTTTGTGGACAAACCCTATTTAGCAAACGACGTCAATTTGCTCTAAAGCCAACAGGAGGATCGCTTTTGGCATCCCGGGAAGTATTCTGGAATATACCGTACGGTTACGTGATTTACGTATTGGCAGCGATCGCTTTAGCCTTCTGGGTGTTCGGTCTCTACCGGCGCTACCAGCTATGGCGCCTGGGGAAGCCGGATGATTGCTCCAAAGACATAGGCAAAAGAATACCGGTTTTCATCCGCACGACTATTGTCGATTTTTTGGCCCACCGCCGCTTTCTTCGCGACCCCTACCCCGGGATGATGCACCTTATTCTCTTCTGGGGTTTTGTCATTCTCCTTTTGGCTTCGGGTGTCGATGCCTTCACCCATTATATTACTGGTCATATCATTGGTACTCCCTACCTGTGGTTCAAACTCATCGTTAATATCGCCGGTCTCTTGGCTCTTATTGGGATCATCATGGCAGCCTTTCGGCGTTACATTCTGAGACCCAAGAGGCTGAATACCCTGCTCGACGACGACATCGGTATAGCGTTGATTGCTGCGATGCTGATTACCGGTTTCATGGTTGAAGGGCTGCGGCAGACAGCAACCGAGCTGACCCTTCACCCTGACTGGGCACCATGGTCCGCAGGTGGATATGTCTTGGCCAAAGCCTTTGCCGGCATGAGCCAGGACTCGCTTCTGTTCTGGCACAGGTTGTTATGGTGGTTCCATTCGGCGCTCGTTATCGGCGCTATCATTTATTCCGGTCTAGCCTTTTCCAAATTGCAGCATATTGTCGTATCTCCGTTGAATACCTTTTTCCGCTCCCTTGGACCCGTCGGAGTCCCTGCCTCCATTAACATTGAAAACGCGGAGTCTGAACCCCTTGGTGTCGGGGCCATCAAGGATTTCACCTGGAAGCAGCTTCTCGACCTGGATGCCTGTACCAACTGTGGTCGCTGTCAGGATGCCTGTCCGGCGTGGGCGACGGGCAAACCACTTTCGCCGAGGAAAGTCGTGCAGGACCTCAAAGTCCACATGCTCAAAGCAGCTGATAACCAGGCAAATCAACCCGACATCGTCCCGACCCTGGTTGGGGAAGCCCCAAACGAAGCTGAAATCTGGGCATGCACAACCTGTGGTGCTTGTCAGGAGACATGCCCCGTCTATGTGGAACACATTGTTAAGATCATTGACCTCAGACGCAACCTGGTGCTGGCGCAAAGCAAGATGCCGGAAACCGCCCAGTTGATGCTCAGAAATATGCAGTCCAGAGGGCACCCATGGGCTGGCATCCAATCGCTGAGATTGAGGGGCGACTGGACAAGCGGCCTGGAACTTAAGATATTGGCTGAAGGGGATAACGTGAATACCCTATTCTGGGTCGGTTGCACCGGAGCTCTTGCTGAGCGTAATGTTGCGGCGACTCTTTCCATGACCAAGGTGTTGAAAGCGGCCGGAGTCGGTTTCGGGGTATTGGGCGAAGCCGAGACCTGCTGCGGCGACCCGGCACGGAGAGCGGGCTATGAGTTCCAGTTTCAGATCATGGCGGAGCAAAATATTGAAATTTTCAAAAGCTACAACATCAAAGAGATCATCACCTTGTGTCCCCACTGCTATAACACCATCAAGAATGAGTACCCGAAGTACGGCGGGGATTTCAAGGTGGTTCACTATACCCAGCTCATCGCCGATTTCATCGGGCAGGGCAAATTGAAACTTACCCGTGAGCTGAATTCCAGAATCACCTATCATGACCCGTGCTATTTAGGTCGTTATAACGGCGTCTATCTGGAGCCGCGCCGGATATTGCGAGCGATCCCCGAGACAAAGGTTGAGGAAATGGAACGCTCGCGAAACACGGGCTTTTGCTGTGGCGGCGGCGGCGGACACATGTGGATAGAAGAACAGCCGGGTAGTACAAAGATTAATCAAATGCGTCTTGAGGACGTTGTCAAGACCGGGGCGGACACGATAGTGACCGCCTGTCCTTATTGTTTGCAGATGTTCGAGGAGAGCATCGAACATAAAGAGATAAAGGACTCGTTGAAGGCAAGAGACCTTGTCGAACTCGTTGAAGAAGCAATGAAGCAGTCCTGACCGGATGTCTACGCATAAACTGACGGTTTACAAAAAGGTTGTCATTCCGGCGAAAGCCGGACCAGTCATTGAGATGGTTCCCGACCAGAGTTTATCCCGTACTTGATACGAGGTCGGGACGACATCTGGATGCCGGATCAGGTCCGGCATGACGGAAAAGACTCCACTTAAAAACACAGTCTCATCAGGAGAGGTGTCCCATGAATACGATCGTCTGCGTGAAACAAGTACTCGACCCCGAGATACCACCGGCCAAATTCAAGATTGACCCCGGGACGAAACAGGTTATTCCTCCCCCCGGAGTACCGCCTGTAATCAGCGTCTATGATGAACGGGCCGTTGAGGCAGCATGTCGGCTCAAGGATAAGAACGGCGGGAAGATAACCGTGATCAGCATGGGGTCGGAGAAGGCTGCTGACGTGGTCAAGCACGCCATATCGATGGGGGCCGACGACGGATTTGTTCTCAAGGATGAAGCTTTCGAAAACCTGGATAGCTTTGGCACTGCTTATGTCCTGGGGAAAGCGATCCAGAAAATCGGCGGGTATGACCTAATTCTGTGTGGGCGGCAGGCTGCTGACTGGGGGGCCGGTCAAGTCGGCTCTATACTGGCCGAAATACTCGGCATCCCTGTCGTGACGCTTGCGTGTGATATTCAGGCCGCGGACAAAAACCTTAGGGTGAAGAGGATTGTGAACGATGGCTTCGAAGTACTGGAGGCTCCAATGCCAAGCCTGGTGACTGTCAGCAGTGAGATTGGTCTGCCCCGTCTGCCCGCTGGGGTGCGACTGATGATGGTCCGCAAGAAGCAGATTCCGGTCTGGAAGGCGCAGGATATTGGAGCTGAGGCCTCGCAGTTGGACAAGGCGAACGCCCATACCGAGGTGACCGGTCTTTCTGTACCGATCCGAAAGACCGAGTGCGAGATGGTGACCGGGGGTACTCCTGGTGAAGCGGCCGTCAACCTGGCCGAAAGGCTTGCTAAACTGATATGATAAGATTTCTCGATTTTTCCAGAAATCTCTGATTGCACAGATTAAGGGACGATAACACCGATTAGAAATGCCATGAAAACAGAGAAAAATCCGTGTCATCATCTTTTGAAATCTGTGTAATCGAGAAAATTGAACGGAGGATATCAATGGCTAATCATAAAGGTGTTTTGGTTTGTGGTGAGATCGCCGAAGAGAAATTAGCGCCAATCACAATAGAACTCCTCGGAATCGGAAGAAAGCTGGCCAACGAACTGGGTGAGGAGTTGAGTGCCCTGTTAATGGGCAGCAAAACAGGTGGCCTGGGCAAGGAGGCGATCGCCTATGGGGCTGACAAAGTCTATGTCGCCGAAGACAGTCTCCTGGATAGTTATAACTCCGACGCCTACACACAGGTAGCGGCCAACCTTTGCCTGAAAGAGCTTCCTTCTATCATGCTTCTTGGCCACACGGATATCGGTTCCGATTTAGCCCCGCGACTCAATGGTCGCTTAAAGGGCGGGCTCGCCATGGATTGCCTGACGTTATCCGTTGACCCGGCGACCAAGCTCCTGGTCTCGACGAGGCCTGTCTTTGGTGGTAACGCCCACGCCACAATGGTATCAAAATCTGCCCGGCCTCAGATGGCAACTGTAAGACTGAAAACCGTGCCGCCGGCAGAGCGCAATGACTCCCGGCAAGGTCAGGTGATTCCCGTTGAAGGCAAGATCGACCCTTCGGCGCTTAAAGTCAAGGTTGTCGAACGGATAAAAGAAGAAGTGGAAGGAGTGAAGCTGGAAGACGCGGAGGTCGTCGTCAGCGGAGGCCGTGGCATCGGTGGCGCTCAAAATTTCGGGATGCTCCAGGAGCTCGCTCGCGTTCTGGGTGGCGCAGTGGGTGCGACGAGGCCTGCCTGTGACGAGGGTTGGGCGCCGGCAAGGCTCCAGGTGGGCCAGAGCGGAAAGGTGGTCAGCCCTAAACTCTACATCGCCGTCGCTCTCTCTGGGGCCATGTCGCATATCGCCGGCTGTTTGGGATCAAAGGTGATTGTGGCGATTAATAAGGATAAAGAGGCCAATATCTTCAGCGTCGCCCGCTTCGGCATCGTCGCGGATTATAAAGAAGTCTTGCCTGCTCTGACCGCGAAATTGAAGGAACTAAAATCAAAATAAGCCGCGGACTTGCTAGTGTAGCGATCCAGAATTCTCTTTCCTCTTCCGGCGGCCTTTGCCCCTTCTTCTTCATAGCGGGTAATACTTAGTATTCTTGAATTTGTAAAAATGGAGATATAAAAATTCACTGCCTCTTCCGCTTGACTGTCAAACCACAGAAGCGGGGTAATTTTTTGCATGGCATTTCCGAAATGAACAACTCGATTCATTTTCGTATGTTTATCTGCCATGGTATCCCTCTTTTTGCTCTCACAAGCTGAAACCCCTGCAATTATTTCAATAGAGAAATAATCCCTTTTTTACCATTGTCAAGGGATGGAGCCCACCCCCGCTATTGCCGAACCCAGGCCGAAAGAAAGTTCGTAGAGGACCTTATCGTCTGTTTGGATCATAAAATCAGGGAGGGAGAACGCATCAGAATTGAGAGAAAACAAATGAGCTTCTGGTGAACCACATTCTACCCAAACTTTAAGCAAGAATGGGACTTTATCAGACTGTCAGGTGAGCGAGGATAACTTCCTGAACTCGCGATTTCTAAATCTCAGTCCATAATACAAGCTTTCGAATCGTAATCAGTAAGACCAGGCCAATTGCCCGTGGATGGACTGGCGCTGAAAGTTCCGTTGCCCTCTGTGCGGTCCTTGAACTTTGGCCTCATAATGAATATTTTTTGATTGAAGTAATTTAAACGAAGGGAGGCACTAATTATGAGCCGACAAGAGGTATACAAAGAGATCGAAGAGGCATTTGGGCTTGTTCCGACCTTTTTTAAACTTGTTCCCGATTCTTCTTTGGAACTGGAATGGAAGCTTTTCAAACGAACACAACTTGAAGAGGGAGCTGTCCCTCAGAAGTACCGTGAATTGATTGGTATTGCAATTTCCGGCATCATGAAATGCCGATACTGTGCTCTTTACCATACCGAGGCAGCCAAGCTAAACGGCGCTACACAGTCTGAGATCGAAGATGCGGTCCATTTTGCAAAATCGAGCGCTGGGTGGAGCACATATATTAACGGACTTCAGATTGACTTTGAACAGTTTAAAGAGGAGATTCGACAGGCATCTGAGTATATTCGTTCAAAGAAAGGCATGGAGTTAGGGGTTAGATGCCGGGACGTCGGGGTAGATTGCGACTATGTGGTCCGTGGTCGGACGGAAGAAGAGTTGTTCAAAAATGCCGCAGCGCATGGGAAATCTGCCCATAAAATGGACCAGATCCCTCCTGAGATTGTGGAGAAGGTGCGCTCGGCTATTCACTACGCCGGCAAGGCATAGGGATTTAGATTTTTTACTTGAGATCTGGAATTGAGACTAAGAAGTCTGTTCTCCCGGGGGCGAGGGTAATCCATTGGGCGTCTGGGAGTTCTTTTCTGGGGAGCGAAGGGAAAACCTTGTAAAAGCAAGAAAAAAGGGAGGGACTGGATAAATTAGATTTTGTCAATAGTCTCGAAAGGAAAATTCTACCGAAAGGAACATCAGGAGATGGAACAGATAATTCTATTTTCCAACACTTCCTTCCTGAAATCCACGAGGACCAATTCTGCAGATTATGCTCGATTGCAATTAGTAATCGACAAAAGGTGTCTTTGCTTCTAATTTTTTTCTTGACAAGTGGGAGCTATTTACATAGGCTCGATCAGGAGTCGTTTTCCATATCCATTCCAATCATCGTTCAGGAGGGTATAACGGAAGAGAACATGAATCAAACGAGAAAGTGCGAGTACTGCGGCAAGAATATCAATATTCACATGAAAGTATGTCCTTTCTGCGGAGGGGAGGTTCACGACATTCTTGAAAAAGAACTTGTTCCTCTTTGTCCCCGATGCCGCATTTCCCTTGAACCTCAAACTCGAAATGGAGAGAATTATAGTCTCTGCCCCCGTTGTGGCGGAATGTGGCTTGATTCGGAGGAGTTTCACCGGGCTACGAAGGAATCGGAGGTTTACAAGCAGGAGGACACTCACCAGAGATATTTTCATGGGCCGGTGACCGACCCTGTGGAATACATACCCTGCGTGCGGTGCGGGAAGTTGATGAACCGGAAGAACTTTGCTCACATCTCGGGAATCATCATAGATGAGTGCAGCTCTCACGGGGTATGGCTGGATGCCGGCAAGTTAGAAAAGATAAGGCTTTTTATTGTGGACGGAGGTCTCGAAAGGGCGCAAGACAAGAGAATAGAGAGTTTGTCATTAGAGCTTAAGGATCTTGCTAATGAGGCCGACCAAACAGCGTTTATGATGAGACTCCTTAATTTCTGGAAGACCAAGAGATGGTTATTCGGAAGCTGAGTAACTCGCTAATAAAGTTTCTTAATCCATTCGATCTCCCTGCCCAAGGATTCCTTCCTGAAATCCTCAAACTGGTATCCCATATTGTTACACCAGATTTCAAACAATAATCATCAAAGAGATAACAATCTTTAAAGCCTTTCGCATCCTTGCCTTTTTCAGCAGGGATGAATAGATTTTTATAAAGGACAAGAGTAAAAAAAGTGCAATATATGTCGGATGATTATTAGTTAAAAAAGAAAGGAGCCATAAAATGAAGAAAAATATTCTATTTCTGGTTTGTCTGAGTATTCTCATAGTCCTTCCAAATTTGGTGTTGGCAGATTGTGTGGATATAGCAGGTTTCAGCAGTTTCTCAGTGACGGGAAGCAATACGGTGACTCTATACTCGATGAATAAACCGTTTGTGAAATTTGACGTTCAGGGTAGCATAGACCCGACATCCAAGCTCCAGCTTATTAAGAGCTATGTGTGTGATGGAGATGAGGTGTTGGTGAACGGTTTTAAAAGCACGATTTTGAATGTGAGATCATCTATGGACTAAGAGAGAGCCTGCCCTGGGACTGAACAAAGGACGACCTTGCTATATCCCCCCAAGGGGTGTATTGCTACAGAAAGTGAAAGTCTGCCCAGTCTACCTGCCTATTTCTTAGGCAACCAAGGGGTTCACGATGCGATGTTGCTTCCTGAAATGTTGTTGTTCATTTTTGTTCCATAGTACAAGGTTTCAAACGCAAATCAATAACCTTTGTCTTAAACTGTACCAATCCTCCCTCTAACCCAAGTCAAAAAGATAATTTTCACAATTTCATTTTTTGCTTGACAAAAGTTTACAGAAATGCAATAAGGTTTCCTAATTGTTTTCATTATCTTTTCTTAACGTTCCGTTTTTAAAGTTATTTTAATTCTATTGATTAATCGTGTATACAATTGTGAAACAAAAATCGTTATTCATTGAGTCAGAAATCGGCAGGAGAATTAAGGCTTCTCGAATCAACAAGAAATTTACTCTCGAACAGCTGGCCAACCAAACGGGTTTTACTAAAGGTTACCTTTCAAGAATAGAGAAATCCGAAAAGTCCCCCCCTCTTTCTACATTGGGAATCATCGCCCGTGTCCTTGGGATTACAATCTCGTTCCTCGTGGGGGAAGAGGGACAGCAAACCTCCTTCGGCATTGTAAAAAAAGGGGAAAGGCCTTTAGTCGCCAGGAAAGGCACCGCTCTCGAGTATTCTTATGAGGCCCTTGCCTATACCTTCCCAAATAAGAAGATGGAACCCTTCATCCTGACCCTTCCGCTTAAGCCGAAGAAGAAAACGATCCATCAACACGAAGGCGAAGAGCTCCTCTTTGTTCTCGAGGGAACGATGAAGTTTCTTCACGGAAACCGGGAATACATCGTCGAAGAGGGCGATTGTGTCTATTTCAATTCCAGCTTCCCCCATTTCGGTGAATCCGTAGGACGCAAGGAAGCTAAATGTTTTATGGTTATTTACACCCCGCCGGCAGAGGAAGGACGCTTCAATTCATGAAGCTTCAAGACATCAACCATATTGGCATCCTCGGGACTGATCTCATGGGACTCGTCATCGCCCAAGCTTCAGGCGGATTTCCTTTGCATTGGGGATTTGCCCCTGAGCGGCGCCGAGAGAGGAAAGGGGGTGACTGTGCGTTAATAGGTGACTTTTAATTTAGAATAGTTGTCCCATGTCGGTGAACGTAGAGACAAAGACACCCAAACCAGAAAAGTATTTGAAATTAGAACAAGGAGGGATTTGCAATGAAAAGAGAGGAGGGTTTCAGAATGAAAAGGATTGGAAATGGGCCTGTCTGGATTTTGTGTTCGGTTGTGTTCTGTCTTGTGAGTCTGGGATTGACCTTGGTGCCTTCTCCTCAAATAACAATGGCTCAGGCTGCGAGCGTCTGCGATGGACTCAACGGTATGCCGATTCCCGCGACATCGATTGGCTTGCCGACTACCGGGGGCAAGGTCACCAGCACAACATTAGTCCCAGCGGCCGGCACGGGGGCCGCAGCCATCGGAGAATATTGCGAGGTATTGGGAGTAATCTATCCAGTAGACCCCACCGCGCCGAATATCAACTTCCAGGTCGACCTGCCTACAAGTTGGAACCATAAAGCGATGGCGTTTGGCGGCGGCGGCTTCGACGGCTCGATCCCGAATGTGGCTGGGAATGTGGGATTCGGTCCAGCGGATCAGTTGGTGCCGTTGGGGCGTGGCTATGCCACCTTCGGCAGTGACTCCGGTCACCAGGCCGATGACTTAACCTCGCAGGATTGCTCTTTCGCCCTCAACGACGAGGCTTTGCTCAACTTCACCGTGGAGGCACCGAAGAAGACCCACGATGCGGCAGTCTACATCATCGATTACTACTATGGCCAGAAGCCGAAAAAGACGTATTTTATGGGCGGTTCGACCGGCGGGCGTGAGGCATTGGCCGCTATCCAACGCTGGCCTGCTGACTGGGACGGCGCAATCGCTTTGTATCCGGCCTGGAACGATATGAGCGCCCTGCTTCAAGGCCAGCGCATTATGAGAGCTATGGCGGCTCCGGGCGCCTATCCCAACCAGGCAAAGCGGAAGGTGCTTTATGATGCAGCCATGAAGGCTTGCGATCATTTGGACGGTGTTGCCGATGGCATAATCAGCAACCAGAAGAAATGCAATGAGATATTCGATCCGACGGTGGTGCGCTGTAAGGGAGGTAAGGACACCGGTGACACATGCCTGTCGGATGCGCAAATTGAAGCCTTGAACATTTACAACACGCCCGCTTACTTCCACTTCCATATGGCGAGTGGATTGCAGTCATTCCCCGGCTGCAACGTATGGGGCGCAGATCTTGGCAGGACCTACGCGGACTCAGGGGATTATGTTTGGCAGGTTTTCGTTATGTTTCTGACCCTTGGGGTGGTACCGCCAGGAACCGTGACATCTTCAACCGACCCGCTCTTCTACTACGACTACACATTCTACACCGGCACTCCGGACCTTTATCCGTATGTCGTAGGTCCACCGTATCTCGGTCCATTTATGGACCAGTTCATGAGTTACGCCGTGGCGCGCGTCCCAGCTGGCACTTTCGACACACTCTCGATCGACCCCGAAAATCCTGGCCCCTATGCCCATCGCATCAGCGAGCTCAGTAAGCAGCTCGACACGAGTACCGACATCTCGGCGTTCGTTGCCCGTGGCGGCAAGCTGCTGATAGCCCACGGCCTGCAGGACGTGCTCGTCAGCACCCGTGCTTCCGAGATGTATTGGGAACTATTGCAGGCTCAATTCGGGCCGGAGCATGTCTACAAGTTTGCCAGGTTTTACGAGGTCCCGGGGGCCGGTCATGCCTTAGGTGCCGCGTTCACCCCTGGCTGGGACTCGGTCACCGCGCTTGAAAACTGGGTAGAAAAGGGAATCGCTCCGGCGAATCAGATCATGACCGATACGGCCGTCCATGCGGGCCGCACCCGTCCGCTGTGCGAGTATCCGACATGGCAGAAATACATCGGCGGTGACCCCAACTTGGCATCAAGCTTCACCTGCTCCGATTAATAATTTACTTTAGGTAGCTCCCAACCCCCGGCTCTGCCGGGGGTTTACCTAAATGTTAATTAAGTCATATCCTGGAGAGTCCTTCACCCAGTGATATTTCACGCTGACAAAGCAATCCAGCCGAGCGCTTACAGCTCCGGCCGATTTTGTCGTGGGAAGCTGCTAAGACAGCCCCTGTTCGAAGCAAGAAGGAAAGGAGAGGAGAAAATGATGTTTCTAAAATGGAAAGGTTTGATGGGTCTCATTTTCTTGGTTATGATTTTTGTCGCGGGTCAGGCTTTGGCTGCCGATACGGTGACCATCGTCGACATCGATCCACTCTCCGGTACCATGAAAGACGTTGGGGACCGCACGGTCTGGGGATTGCAATTTGCCGTTGATGAAACCAATGCGGCGGGGGGCCTTCTCGGGAAGCAAATTAGGCTCATCACTGAGGATAGCCAGATGAAACCGGACGTGGCCTCGCGCAAGGCCATCAGGGCAATTATGGAAGATAAAGCACAATTTATCTTGCAACTTACCTCCACGGCCGTGGCCCAGGCGTTGATGGATGTGGCCGAGAAGAACAAAGTGATCTATACAACGCTTGACGCTGAGTCGGACTTTCTTACCGGTAAGAATTTTAATAAGTATTTTTTCCGAACCTGTTTCACCACAGGCAACCGTGCTCGTGCTTACACAGAATTCTTCAAGACCAAGCCCTGGCGAAAATTTTACCTCATGAACCAGGACTATGCTTTTGGTCATGCCGTGGCTGATGATTTTAAAAAGGCGATCACTAAGGAGATTCCGGACGTAAAAATCGTAGGAGAAGATTATACTCCATTCGGCCAGAAGGATTTTGGCTCTTACATTTCTAAAATCCTGGCCAGTGGAGCGGAGATCATTTTCACTGGAAACTACGGTGTAGACCTTCAGAACTTAATCATACAGGGGGCCCAGATGGGGATCAAGCTTCCGGTCCGCTACGCCACTTACTTCTTGGATGACGACGTGCAGCTTCCACAAATTGGCCAAGCGGCGGTAGGAAGTTTTGTGAACAGCACATATCTGCCGACGATCAATACTCCGCAAAACAAAGCGTTCCTGGAGCGATGGCATAAAAAGTTTAAAGATACAGCTCACCCTTGGCCAGCTGCGAATCTTGGGTATTCATACAATGGCGCAATGTTTCTGTTTGCAGCTATCAAGAAAGCCAAATCTTTTGATGCCGAAGCAGTCATCAAAGCCTGGGAGGGAATGGAGTATGATAGTTTGGTCGGGAAGCAGATCATGCGAGCCTGCGACCATCAAATCATGATGCCCGGGCCCGTCGGCGAAATACAGGCGAAGTCAAGACTCTTTCCCTTTCCTTTCGCAGATAATCCGATCATGATTCCATTGGACAAAGTGGCCGTGCCTCTCAAGGAGACGGGGAATCCGCGATGTACCGGTGGTAAGTGATCAGAAACAAATGGAGACAGATTCGGGAAGGGATGGCGGATTGGAATAAAGGCTTAGGGGTTCATCCTCTAAGCCTTTATTCAATTTAAAGTATTCTTCACCCAATGACCGGCCCAGCTTTCTTGGTATTCAACATAGGCGAGAATATCCTTATCGGATTTGATTTTTGTATATTTACCTGACCTAATGATTTCTTCCGAGACTGTCGAAAAACCCTCCAGCATAGTTAATGGGTGATTTTCGGGGGTCTCATGCCCCCTCGCAATTATGAGATCGTTGATTGTGGTGCATTCCGTGAGGTCATTTTTTTCTGCATCTCACCCAAGAATCTGCCTGGGGACTTTTTCGACAGTCTCTCCTGTACTCTTGTTTTTGGAGTTTCCCCAAAGAATACCAGATTTCAAACGCAAATCTTCAATTTGGATCTGAAATCGAAGCCTGTTTGAAAGAGTCCAACTTTTCCACTTGACTACTTTGAGGGTTTTAAGTAATCCTTTTAAAAAAGGAGGCGCCGAGATGCCTAGCATAGCTGCCAACGGGATCCAAATTGAGTACGAAACCTTCGGCAATTCATCCAGCCGACCGCTTCTCCTGATCATCGGCCTAGGGGCACAAATGATACATTGGGATGCCGATCTCTGCAAAGATCTCGCTGCCCGCGGCCACTATGTCATCCGCTTTGATAATCGGGATGTCGGCCTCTCCACAAAATTCGCAGAAACCGGTATACCCGATCTTCCTGAAATATTCGGGAAGCTCCTTCGGGGTGAGAAAGTCAAGCCACCGTACACTTTGGATGACATGGCCGATGATGCTGTAGCCCTGCTTGACGGTCTTAACATCCCAAAGGCTCACGTCTGTGGCATGTCGATGGGAGGGATGATTGCCCAGACGATCGCCGTCCGGCGTCCGGAGCGCGTCTTGAGCTTGATCTCCATTTACTCGACAACGGGGAATCCAAAGCTTCCGCAGGCCAAGCCGGAAATTATCAATCTTCTGATTACCCCTCCCCCGATTGAGCGGCAGGCGTTCATTGAGCACATGCTTGTAGTATTCAAAACCATTTCTGGACCGGGCTTCCCGCCGGATGAAGCGTGGACCCGCAAGATCATTGGGGAGGGCTACGACCGCTCGTTTTATCCTGAGGGCATGGCGCGGCAATTCGTGGCCATTCTCAGTCAACGCAACCGAGCACCCGCGCTTTCTTCCGTCAAGGTCCCAGCCTTGGTCATTCATGGAACGAGTGACCCTCTTGTCCCTATGGAAGGCGGCAAGGACACAGCCAGGGCAATCCCTAGAGCTGAACTGATGTTAATAGAAGGAATGGGGCATGATCTCCCCCATGGCGGCGCGTGGCCGAGGATCGTGGAGGCGATAGACAAACATACACAAAAAGCTAGAGGGTAATGAGAAGAGGTTATTTATTATAGTGGCAAGAGGGGAACATACTCAAATACTTCAATTGAGATCCGCAAAGGTGGTCAATTTCGAGGGGCGTTAAGGATATGCTGGAGCGTCAACAAAGTCTTTTTTCACTGACCCCAGATGGTATTATCATTTTCAATCGAAAATCTTCAATCTTTGGCATTCGTAATCTCGAAACTTTCTAGGTGCAAGCGATAACCCAGTTTCCTACCTCCTTCTTCCTGAAATCGAGTTTTTCACTTTCTACCATTCTATGCAACATTTCAATCACAAATCAGCAAGAGGGCTGAGTTTAACGACGAAATTCTTCCTTGACAGTCAATGTATTGAAGAGTACTCTTTAAAGCATCTTTCCATCCTTACCCTAATTGACCTCACAACTTAATCTCTAATCTTGTGGAATCGAACATGACAAAGATCGATATCGTTGACAAAATCTATGAGAAGGTGGGCTTCCCGAAAAGTGAAGTGGCCAAGATTGTGGACACCATCTTCGATATGATCAAAGAAACCTTTCAACGTGAGGATAAACTCGTGGTCTCAGGGTTTGGGAATTTCGTCATCCGTAATAAGAAGCCCAGACGAGGCCGTAACCCCCAGACGGGAGATACTCTTGAGATCACTTCAAGGAGAATCTTGACGTTTAAACCAAGCCCAGTGCTGAGGGCCAGTCTCAATCATCCGGGAAATCAATGACGCCTTTCACCCGAAAATACCCTCAAGGATTTCAAAGCAGGGTGTAGTGGGTGTACTTCGCAATCCTTTTTCTTATGGGCAGATAGGACAAATGAAATACCTGACAGACATCATGAAACCGGAAGATTGGGGGCAAGTTCGATCCATCTACCTCGAAGGCATCGGCACGGGCAATGCTACCTTTGAAGCGGATGCTCCCGATTGGGACAAATGGGATTTCGCTCATCTAAGGGAACACCGGTTAGTGGTGAGAGAAGGCGATAGAATTCTGGGACGGGCCGCACTCAGCCCCGTTTCCACCCGCTGCGTCTACTCGGGTGTAGCGGAACTCAGTCTCTACGTGGCAGTCGGGCACAGAGGTAAAGGCATAGGGTCAGCCCTGCTTCAGGCAGTCATCAACTCAACGGAAAAGACAGGGCTATGGACACTGCAAGGAGGCATCTTTCCAGAGAATACGGCAAGCCTCCGGCTCGTCAGAAAGCACGGGTTCAAGGAAATCGGAAGACGTGAGAAGATAGGCAAGATGACATATGGTGATCTTGCCGGAACTTGGCGAGACGTTATTCTGGTGGAACGGCGAAGCACCGCGACAGGCATAGATTGAAATCATCAACCCAACGTAAACCACTCTTCACTGTTTGAAAGCTCCGGGGATTCCTTCCTTGTAATTGTGTTCTTCAATTTTTGCCCCTCCATACAACATTTGAAACTAAAATACTCAAGAGGGTTGAGTTTCAAGAATATTTTCCCCATTCTCCCCTTGACGGTTTAATCGTTTAGGAGTAACTTCGACCTGAAAGGAAAAGTAGAGAAAGGAGAAAGAAATGAGATATATCATGAAAAACCCTTCTATTCTCTTTGTACTGGTTGCTGTGCTGGTGTGCGTTTCTCTTACCGCGGGCTGTGCGAGTTCCGGCAAGCTAAGTCAGCCCGCTGCGGTGCCTGAGATTCGTCCGGGCCGCCTGGCTGGCTATCTCCCGCCCAATGAGGTCCCCAATAGCCTTGCTCTGATTCCCCCTCCTCCTCCCAGAGGCTCGGCTGCTCTGGCATACGACGAGGAGGTCAGCCGAAAGGGCCTCGCTCTCAGTGGAACGCCGCGCTGGACGCTGGCGACTGAAGATGCCAACCTGAAGTTTCCCCAGGCGGCCGGTACCTTCTCCTGTGTATTGAACGCCCCAATCACGGAACAGGACACGCCGCATCTCTACATGCTGCTCCGTCGAACTCTTTCTGACGCTCTTCTTTCCACCAATTCAGCCAAGGATCATTACAGTCGTACTCGTCCGTTCGCCGTGAACAAGGAACCCACCTGCACACCGAATGATGAAAAATTCTTGATGACAAATGGCTCGTATCCTTCCGGGCATACCGCTATCGGCTGGGCCTGGGCACTCATCCTGAGTGAGATTTCTCCTGAGCAAACTGATGCGATCCTGGCACGGGGCCGAGCTTTCGGAGAGAGCCGTGTGATATGCAACGCACATTGGCAGAGCGATGTGAATGAGGGGCTTTTCATGGGAGCAAGCGCTGTCGCTCGACTGCACGCCGATGCGACATTTCGGGGTGATCTGGAGGCCGCCAAGGCCGAACTTGCGGCCGTTCGAGCCAAAGGGCTCAAACCTCTGCGCGATTGCACTGCGGAAGCGGGGGCAATGGCTAAATAATGGCTACTGGCGCTCGTTTGAAAATGAAATCCGTTAAGTCTTTAGCAATGCTCTTACTTAACGTCTGTCGAGTCAAATTTCGTTCAGCACAAATTTAACGTCTTGTTAAGGCTTAAATCAATGAGGAAAGGGTTACGATATCTTGTGGTCGATTTTTCTTGACAGACTATTCCTCTTCTTGTAAATTTAACTCGCTTGAAAGCAAGTTCTTATCACTTCACATCACTGGAAAGCAGGCCAAAATCGGAGAGAATCGGTATAATTCTTTTTCCCTTCATGTTTGAAGGCGCTTGCCATATTGCCTTCCCTTTCAATTAGCCGGCAACGGAGGCCCTCCTTTGTTTAAGCTGACCCTTATCCCAAAAGAGAAAAAATTCTTTGCCCTTTTTGAGCAGGGTGCCCAGAACGCGGTTAAGATAGCTCACCAGCTAAAAGATATGGTGTATGTGTGGGAAAATGTCAAAGAAAGGGTGGGGGTTATTAATGACCTGGAGCACCAGGGAGATGCAATTACTCATCAAATTTTTGAACAATTACATCGCTCCATGATTACTCCATTCGATCGGGAAGATATTGCTCTGTTGGCTCATTCCCTCGACGATGTAATTGATTTTATCCATGCCGCAGCACAAGCGATGCTGTTCTACAAAGTGGAGCGCCCCACTCATAGGGCTAAGGAGCTGGCGGATATCGTGGTACAGGCAGTGGTTGAAGTCGAAGGCGCGGTCTCCGAGATCCGCGACCGTATCGGACGGAAAAAACTTATTAACCGGTGTGTAGAGATCAATCGATTGGAGAACATTGGGGACAGCGTGTTTCTCTCGGCGATGGCTGAGCTATTTGATGACTCGGCAGATTTTGCCAACCTGATCAAGTGGCGCGAAATCTACAGGCATATGGAGAGTGTCATCGACAGGTGTGAGGATATCGCCAACATACTGGAAGGCGTGGCGATAAAATATGCTTGAACGGAGGCGAACTTCGATACCACCCGTCATGCGACAGCCACGATTATCTACATCCATGTCCCTTTCTTTAAGGATTATATGAGCTTAACATTCATTGTTTTTATCATCTTTGTCGCTTTGGCTTTTGATTATACAAACGGGATGCATGATGCTGCAAATTCTATTTCAACGATTGTCTCTACGCGAGTTTTATCACCCAGACAGGCTGTTGTCTGGGCAGCGGTTTTTAATTTTGTAGCGTTTCTTATATTTAGTACGACAGTGGCCGAAACCATCGGCCATGGAATGATTGATATTAAGACAGTTACTCCAACAGTGGTTCTTGCGGGGCTTGGAGGCGCAATTTTTTGGAATTTAATTACTTGGTATTTTGGGTTGCCAAGTAGCTCTTCCCATGCACTCATTGGTGGATATGCTGGAGCAGCCATTGTAAAGAGCGGCTTGGGAGTGATTATTGTCAGTGGTTGGTATAAGACATTGATTTTTATTGCCTTGGCGCCGACGATTGGTTTATGTTTAGGCTTCTTTTTAAAGATCATAGCGATGTGGATTATTTATAAGGGAAAACCGGTGGTCGTGAATAAATGGTCGAGGATCTTACAGCTTTTTTCTGCAGGACTCTATAGTTTGGGCCACGGAGGCAATGACGCGCAAAAAACGATGGGTATCATTGCCAGTCTTCTTTTTGCCGGAGGCTTAATCAACGAGTTTAGGGTACCTCTTTGGGTTGTTTTGAGCGCACATGCTGCGATCGGTTTGGGCACCTTGAGCGGCGGCTGGCGGATTGTTAGAACTATGGGCCAAAAGATTACAAAATTGGAGCCGATTGATGGTGTCTGTGCCGAGACATCCGCCGCTTTTAGTATTTTCTTAGCCACGCATCTGGGTGTTCCGGTGAGCACAACCCATGTGATCACGGGCGGGATATCAGGCGTAGGATCTGCAAATCGCTTTACCGCTGTGCGCTGGGGTGTCACGGTTCGTATTGTCTGGGCCTGGATATTTACTATTCCGGCAGCCGCTTTCTTGGCAGGCTTCATTTATTCTTTGTTTAGGATGATCGGTCTGAAATGATAGAAAGGGGAATTTTCTAACGGCCTTTTGAATTGAAACGTAAGTCGTCTGGATTAAGCAAGGAGGCTAGAGGACCATGGAAACGAGAACTGCTTTTCACAAACATTTGCAGGAACTCGAGGAAGACATTCTGACAATGGGAGGCATGGTGGTGAAAGCGATTGACCGTGCAATTGGAGCTCTGAAGGAAAGGGATATGGCTCTGGCACACCAAATCATTGCTGATGATTCCCAGATCAATAAGCAACGGTTTGCCATCGAGGACAAGTGCATTGGACTCATTGCTACCCAGCAGCCGATGGCGAGCGACCTGCGCATCATCGTGGCCGTCCTGACCATCGCTATAGAGCTGGAACGAATCGGCGACTACGCCGAAGGAATTGCAAAGATCGTCGTTATGATTGGCGACGAGCCTTCCCTGAAACCGTTGATTGATATCCCGCGGATGGGGGAGATCACTGCCGACATGATCAATAAAAGCCTTGAGTCGTTTGTCAAACGTGATGTGGATATGGCGATGAGGGTTGTCAGTCTGGACAGTGTTGTGGACGGCCTTTATGACCAGGTCTTTCGGGAACTCCTCACCTTTATGATGGTTGATCCAAAGACAACCAACCGGGCCACCCATCTCATCTGGGTTGCCCACAACCTCGAGCGCGCCGCTGACCGGGCCACGAATATTTGCGAGCGCGTTGTGTTCACTGTTACCGGAAAGATGGAGGAGATCGGTGCTTCCAGGTACTAATTGATCATCAGTGGGGAACCCTTCAGTTCAAATTATTATGACGGAAACTCGTTTTCAAAAGGAATTAGAAGAATTGAAAGAGAATCTCCTTATGATGGCGGCGATGGTGGAAGAGGCCATCCGTGATTCCGTCCAATCTCTGGTCAAGAGGGATTCGAAACTTGCCCAGAAGACGTTTGAGTTTGAAGATCGAATTAACACAACGGAGATTGCCATCGATGAGATGTGCTTGAAGCTTCTTGCCCTTAGACAACCCATGGCAGTGGACCTCCGCTTCATCACCTCTGCGATGAAAATCATCACCGATCTTGAAAGAATGGGGGATGAGGCAGTAAATATTGCCGAGCGTGCCATCTCATTAAACCAGGAACCTCAGCTCAAACCCTATATCGATATCCCCCGGATGGCTGAGATTGCCCAATCAATGGTCAAGGATGTCTTAGATGCCTTTGTGAGCCGAGACCCCAAACTGGGGCGTTCTGTCTGCGAAAGAGATGATCTGGTCGACGGGTTAAATGAACAGGTGGTACGAGAACTCCTCACGTATATGGTGTCCGATCCAAAGACCATTAATCGAGCCGTCCATTTGATGATCGTTGCACGATGCCTGGAGAGAATTGCCGACCATGCTACGAACATCGCTGAAGATGTCATCTTTATGGTAGACGCTCGGGTTATCAAACACCATGCCGATGCTGAGGGAGAGGGTGAAGCGAGAAATATCTCATGAACAACGCAGAGGTTCTATTTTTTGTAAAGGTAATTCTGCCCGCAGTCAGATGGTTTAAGTTTTTCTCAAAGAGCATGGTGGGGATCGGTACGACGCTCGCAGCGCTGGATCCGAACCAGAGGGCAATATTCCGTAAGGGGGCCTGACTCCGATGGTTACGGTTTAGGCTATAAATGTGCTGTTTTCAGATCATGCAATATGTTTGGATTTGATTTCCATATAATCCCACAGGATAGATGATTTCACGCGTAATCCGTAACTCAAGATGTCATCGTTGACCAACGATTAGTAGGTGCTATCGCCAACTGGGTTTCTTCTCTTTCTTTCTGTGATCGTGATTTTAGGGTCTCCCGGAAATTCAAAGTTTCAAATCGATATCGTTAGACTCTTTTTCCATCCAACACTCCAATTTCTACCGCATGCCGCCACAAGATACACCCTTTTTTCTCATAAAATACGGTCCTTCCCTTATTCCATTCCTAAATCAATCTTTATATAGTGGCTAAGGAATGCCCATCATAATTTAACAAGCGATCCCGCGATTTCGGAGAAGACGAAAGGCGTACATGGGACGGTGAAGGCATGCTTTTGGCAATTTCTCTCCCGGTAGGAGCGGCAATTACACTACATCCCGCTATGGTTCAAGGATTCTCATGTACAGGGAAAGGAGGTGATAAAAGTACTCTTCGGGGGTCAGGATTGAAGAATGTCAAGCGGGTCGTTTTTTTTCGCAGGCACTGACTAAATAACAAAAGGAGGATCTTCCATGAAAAAGATTTTTGTGTCAACCACGATAGTTATTTCCACGATAGTCCTGATGCTTTCCATCGGGGTTATTATCTCACGAGCCCAAGAAAAAATGATGGACAAGGATATGATGATGAAGCAGGGCAACATGATGAAGGAAGGCATGATGGATAAGGACACCATGATGAAAGAGGGCGACACGATGATGAAAGAAGGCCATATGATGATGGACGAAGGGAAAAAGATGAACAATGAAATGATGATGAAAAATGGAAAAATGATGGCAGGGGACGGAAAGATGATGAAGGAAGGTAAAATGGATAAGAACACGATGATGAAAAAGGGGGAAATGGTGATGAAACACGGCCAGATGATGATGGATAAGGGCAAGAAAATGAAAGAGGGCATGATGAAATAGATTGTCCAGGGCGAGAGCGAATTACACCTGTGGAAGAGAAATACTCAAAGCTTAGCGTATCGTGGAGGGCAAGCTCTATTTCAACCTAAACCGTGTGATTTTTGAGAACGGGGTGCGGAGGTGAAAGCCCCGGAGAGTTAAGATGGTTGAAAGAAAAAACGATTGGCCAGTTGGGCCGCCTAAAGGGGAGGCAGCTTGAAATGAGATGCCTCCTTGGATAATGAGGCGGGTGTCTTACAGTCAATTCGTCAAGGGGTAATATCCCAACTGATTCTCTCGGAGGATCGTTCAAACGACAAAAAATGGCGAGGCAGATAAATAAACCGACATACGGCAAACTGATAAATTTGTGGAAGGACTTGGGTCGCGCGGTTTCCGGTGGGTACTCGTATTGTAAGCACCTGTTATTCGTGCTGATGACGTACTTGCGCAACGCCGTTTTGCTTGCTGTGTTGGGGGGGAGACGAATAAATAAGCGGATATACGGTGGCCTGAGAAAATTATGGGAGCGCTGGAGCGGGAATATTTCGAGTGGATTTCCATACTACAGGCATCCGGTGCCTGTGCGCGTGATGCACTGGAGCAACGCCGTTTTTCTTGCCATCCTCCTGATGAGTGGACTCAATATTTTCAACGCCCATCCGGCCCTGAACTGGGGTAGGTCGTCTTACCGCGGCGGTCCTTCCCTCTTGGAGATCGTGGGCTTCCCATCCTGGCTTATCCTACCCGGCTTCCGATGGCTTGCCATGGCGCGGCGCTGGCATTTCTTTTTCGCCTGGCTGCTCGTTGTAAACGGTATCACCTTCGTGACCTACTCGATTGCGAGCGGGCATTTCCAGCGCGATCTTATTTTCACCAGGCAGGATTTGCGTTCGATAGGTAGGTCGGTTCTCGACCATCTGCGCTTTCGACACGCCACAGGCGAGGCAGTCAAGCACTACAACGTACTGCAGAAACTCGCTTATCTGGGGGTGATCTTTTTCCTTCTCCCCCTGATGATCCTGATGGGATTAGGCATGTCGCCAGCCCTGGACGCACTGTACCCCGGCTGGGTTGACATCTTTTTCGGCCGCCAATCCATAAGAACGATTCATTTCATTGTCGCCTGGACGTTGGTGCTCTTCGTAATCGTCCACGTGTTCGAGGTAATCGTCACTGGCTTCTGGAATAATCTTCGCTCAATGATTACGGGGTACTTTAGGGTCGAATCGGAGACAGATCATGAATGATGGCAGGAAGCTCACCCGGCGTGGTCTCTTGACGCGCCTTCTCGCGGGCGCAAGCGCAGCGGTGCTTATCGGCTGCGATAGGCTTTCGCAAACTGTCTGGTTCCCCAGGGTGTTGGGTCTTGGGGAAGAGGCTACGTATAAGGTTCAGAGACTGCTCGTGTCGCGAAAAGCGATGGCGCAGGAATTCCCGGCAGCCGACCTGTCACCGCAATTCCGTAGCAACGGGACGTCCATGCCGAATCACCCGGCTTACGTGGCGCTCGCAGCCCATGGTTTTAAGGACTATCGGCTTGAAATCGGTGGTCTGGTCGAACGCCCCATGAAATTTTCGCTCGCTGAAATTCGAGAGTTTCCTAACCGCACCCAAATCACCCGGCATGATTGCGTGGAGGGATGGAGCGCCATAGGCAAGTGGAAGGGGGCGCGCCTCAGCGCGCTGCTCGAAGCAGTCCGTCTGAAGCCCGATGCCCGTTATGTCGTTTTCTACTGCGCAGACCCCATGGAAGAAGACGGCAGCTCCCTCTATTATGAGAGCATCGACCTCGAAGACGCTTTTCACTCGCAAACGATACTCGCTTATGAGCTGAATGGCGAGCCACTGCCAATCAAGAACGGCGCGCCGCTTCGCTTGCGATTGGAGCGGCAGCTCGGCTACAAAATGGCGAAGTATGTCATGCGCCTTGAGATTGTCGAAGACTTCTCCAGGATAGCTGGGGGCAAAGGGGGCTACTGGGAAGACCAAGGATACGAGTGGTATGCCGGCATCTAGGGAATCTTTGACAAGTTCAGGAATACAGGACGGGTCAGGTGCAAGGGACAACCAGCTTCTGCAAATCTTCGATTCGCGAAAATACCCCAACCTTGGCTTGGCATTGACAATGACCGCAAAGGAGACCGACCCCGGAAATCATTTTCAGGAACGCTCAATATCTGAATCCTCACTTTTCTACACTTCCAAAAAGTGATGATACGAAAACCAAATCAAGATCAAAAGACTGATGAGTGCGCGGTAAGACCAAGGATATTATGGATTCTATAAAGAACTGGATACAACGAAACCTATCTCGAAGAGGTTTTATTTTCTTGGCTGCATTAGGTCTCTATCATTTTATCTCCAAACCATTGGCATTCGCAAAGGCCGATTACCAACGTCTTAAGGAATTTCTCATTCGCTCCGTTGAGGGAACCCAAAGAGTCGATCTCAAGGCCTGGCGTCTCAAGATTGAAGGATTAGTGGATAAACCCATTTCTCTAAGCTTTGATGAAATTAAAGCCCTCCCTCAAAAGATTCAGACCAAGAATTTTATCTGTGTGGAAGGATGGGGATTAGACAATCAGAAATGGGAGGGGATTCATCTAAAGGAGATTTTCTCAAGAATGAAGATAAGTCCGAAAGCAAAATTCATTACTTTTCATGCTGTAGGGGGACGATATAAAGACAGTCTTTCCCTAAAAGAGGCTCTCGAACCGGATACGATGCTAGCCTATAAACTTAATAACAAAACCCTGTCAGGGGATCAAGGGTTTCCTTTACGATTAATCATCACGAGGATGTATGCCTATAAAGGGGTGAAATGGGTTGAGAGAATTGTCTTTACTGAAAGACAGGAAGTCGGTTACTGGGAACAGAGGGGTTATCCTGTCGATGCTCCCGTAAACTCTTAGGGGTCGCAGAAGCTAATCTCAAGGAATGAATACGCAGTATTACAAATAGGTCTTGAAAAGTGAATGGGGTGGATACTGTATTCCTTCAAAAAATGTTGCGCCTTCGGGCGAGAGCGAAGAAGGTTCAGTCTCTTCTGGTGATTTCAATCGTTAATCCTCAGTAGTTCGTACCTGTATCCGTCGAAGGTTCGTAGGTGGAAGCGTCAAAGTTGTAAGAACAAATCCTAATGTATAAGGTCACCTCTCTTTATTCTCACTAACAAGCCTTTAGCTATTATACGACCAGTTTAGAACCAATGTGAAAAAGGTGATTTGTGGCCGACCTCATCGGCTACCTCAAAGTCTTCTGATCAAGGAGTATGCCCTTGCTCCACATTTTTATGAAAATATCGCATTATGATTTCAAAAGACGATGTTGGAGGCATCAATGATCAGGATATTAGCCGCAAGGGATGTCCTCGGTTACCTCACGACAAGAAGCCTTTACGACCGAGACGGCTGGAGCATGCTTACCCTGTTGCCTTCCGTGTCAAAAAACGCCAAATATAATCCGACACCGGGTATCTCCATCGGCTCACCGAGCACCTTGCCACCCGCTTTTTCCACTTTCTTCATGTGCTTCTTAATATCTTCAACTGCAATGACCACTGCAGGATATTGCGCGGGTTTATCGTCCGACTTCGGGAAGAAGCCGCCATTGATGGCGCCGGACTTCTTGGGACGACCATTTTTGCTAACCTCCGTCGTGAAGGCGAGAACATAGTCGCCCATTTCTGGGCCTAACATCTGTGTCTTCCAACCAAACACCTTTGTATAGAAATCTGCTACGCGTTTTCTATCTTCCGCCGGCATCTCGAAGTGAACAACCGGATTCATTTTCGTATGTTTATCTGCCATAGTATTCCTCCTTTAGTTCTCACAGGCTAAAACCCCTGAAGTTATCTTAATAAAAACGTATTCTCTTTTCTACCGTTGTCAAGGACGGGACCCCCCAGTGGATGACCTGGGACTTAAATGTCACGTAACTCTATAAAATTAATAGATAATTTCCAAAGCCTATTTTTCTATTGACTAATAGCACATATTGTGGTAAAGAGACTAACGAGTACTACATTTTGTGTTATTAAAAACGCCCATTTTACAGATATCGTCATTTATCGACGATGCAGAATTAGAGATCGTTACTTGTAACCAATGGTCTTTATTCAATTGACATTGGGACGGTCGTAAGTAGTTCTGACAAAAGGCGGTGACGCCGGTCGCTAAATGGGCGAGACAAAGGTCGCACCAAAAAGAATGCACCAAGGAGGGATAACCCTGTTAGCCCTTCCGGCGTGCATGCCTCTCCGTAGAACACCCCTTGTTGAGACACACGACACTACAGACAAAAAACGGACCACGCAACGGCCCGAGCTGCCAAGAATTGCGCTGACTCAAATTGGAAATGGCTATTCTACAGAGGACGGCGAGGATATTCGCTCGTCCTGGGATGTGAGCGTATGTGTCCATCGTCACTTCGAATAAAAAGGAGGTGTGAGGTATGAAGACGATTGCGATAGCAAATCAGAAAGGTGGATGCGGTAAGACGACCACCGCCATCAATGTAAGTGCCGCATTAGCCGCCACCGGAAGAAGGGCTCTCCTCATCGATTTGGACCCTCAGGGTCATGCAAGCTTTGGCTTAAGGGCAAGTAACCTGCCGACAGACAAATCCATTTACTACGTCTTGACGGACAATCCCGAGAAGAGGCGGTCATTGGATAGTTGCGTATCAAATGTCTCCCGGAACTTTGACATCGTGCCGTCGAATATCCAGCTGAGCACCCTGGAGCAGGAGTTCAAAGGTAAAGAAGACGCGGTCTCAGAACTTTACAGAGTGTTGTCCTCCTACCCGTCAACGTACGATTACATCATTATTGATTGTCCGCCCAGCCTCGGCTTCCTCACCTTCAATGCCCTGAGAGCCGCTGACCAGGTGATCGTCCCCATCGATATGAGCGCCTTTACTCTTATGGGTGTCGGTAAGCTCCTGGGAATGATCGAGCTGATCAAGACGAAGATCGGACACGTTCCTCGGCTGAATGGACTCGCTACCCTTTTCGACATACGGACCACGTATTCGCAGTCGGTGCTCGAAGAAGTAAAAGCCTTCTTTGGAGACCGAATGTTCCGGACCGTCATACGACTGAATGTTGCACTCAAACGAGCGGTATCCGAGGGTGTCTCCATCATTGATTTCGATAAGATGTCGAACGGTGCCAAGGACTACACCGCGCTTTGCTATGAGACATTGAGACTTGACGGTGTAAAGAATCCTGAAAAACCGATCGCCTCATCAATCTCTGTTCAGGTTCCCGAAAAACGGGAAAGTGTCTTGTCTGCGCAAGAAGCGGTCGAAAAATCGTACGAGCCGGATATAAAGGAAGTGACATTCACTATGGAATCGCCGGCAGCGAAAGACATCTACATCGCCGGTGACTTTAACGAGTGGCAGATAAACGATGAGAGCAGGCTTGCCCTTGGCGAAAACGGGTGCTGGGAGAAGCGAGTGACGTTACGTCACGGCAGATACCGATACAAATTTGTTGTCGACGGCGAGTGGACAATAGACTGGAAGAATCAGGCACGTGAGATAAACCCATTCGGAAGCTTCGACTCCGTGATGGAAATCTAATCGAGGGTGGAATGAGTTAGAAAGGAGAACCCATGCCATTCATCCGTGAAAGACGCATTTGGTGGGAACCTGTTCCCGAAGCGACAAGCTATGTGGTGTATGTCAGCAAAGGTGGCGAAATTTATGATCCCGCTCAGTTCTTGTGGGAGAATACCCCTAACATCGTTTCTAAGGCAGTCGTTGGGAAGACGGAGTTGACTGTCCCGAATGAATGGCCTGAATTCCCCAAGGAACCAGGAACATACCACATCGGGATTACATCCCAAGACGACGTTGGGAATCAAAGTGAGCCCTTCCTGTTGTCGGGACTATTCAAGTTTCTTGCCCCAGCTTCCCCTTTGAAAGGTGGGATCGAGAGTCTCCCGTTGGTTCGTTCCACAATGCGCAAGGGACGATCGATCATTCAGGAAAGCCTGGAAGAGATGAGGGACAACGAAGAGGTACGGGATGCATATCTCGGAGGCTCGTGACAGCCTAAGAAGTATTTTTTATTTTATAAAGAGGGGGCATACCTTAACCCCAGTGGAGCATTTCGGGACAATTGTTTCAAAATTCCTGCGTCGAAATTCCTGATGCTCACCGGATAAGTCTAATTTGAGTTCCTCACTTTTCTTCCTTTCGCATTCAGCTCCCCTACTTTTCCCCTCTCCCCATCGGGGAGAGGGCGGGTCGCCGACGCCGCCATAGCGCTTTGGCGAACGGCGCGGTCAGGGGAGATCAGTGATGTAGAACGAGGATTGATCGACTTCGCCCGAGCAGGAAGAGGGTAGGGGGATTGACATTCCCCTTGCCTCTGTTTATCTTTGACTTTGTCTTCAGCTTGGAGCCACAGCTTCATCGGGAAAACCCCGGAGCAGACACGCGATGCCAATCTGAAGGCACTCGATGCTACTTTCCGGTTTATCGGTCAAACGATCGGCGACACCTCCAGGGGGGATGTCACATGAAGGAGATCGGAGAGCCCAAGGCACTGTTCAATCCTAAGACCGTCGCTCTGATTGGCGCCAGTGAGAAAGAAGGATCTGTTGGGCGGGCGGTCCTCGAGAATCTGATACTCTTTAAGGGAGAGAAAATATTTCCGGTAAATCCCAATAGGAAAGCAGTCCTTGGACTCCCCTGTTATCCTGCTGTAGTGAACGTACCGGAACACATTGATCTTGCGGTGATCGCCACGCCTGCGCCAGGGGTACTGGGTGTTATCGAGGAATGCGGCAAAAAGGGGGTTCAGGGAATTGTGATCATCTCCGCAGGGTTCAAAGAGATCGGTGAGGAGGGCAAAAGATTAGAGAAGGAGATCAAAGAAATCCGGGAGAGATATCAGATGAGGATTATTGGGCCCAACTGTCTGGGAATCATCCGGCCTAAAATTGGGCTCAACACGACGTTTTCCAAAGTCCAGCCGGAGCCGGGGAAGATCGGCTTCATCTCCCAGAGCGGCGCTCTTGGAGGGGCGATCCTCGATTGGGCCACGGACAACCACATCGGTTTCAGCTTTTTTGCATCCCTTGGCTCCATGCTCGATGTGGACTTTGGTGACCTGATCGATTTTCTGGGTGAAGACGAAGAGACAAAGAGTATCATCCTGTACATGGAAGGGATCGGGAATGCGAAAAAATTTATGAGCGCAGCCAGAGGGTTTGCTCGCAATAAACCCATTGTCGTGGTAAAGTCCGGAAGATTCTCAGAAAGCGCCCAGGCTGCACATTCCCATACGGGAGCCATGGCGGGAGACGATGAGGTTTATGATGCGGCATTCAAGCGAGTGGGCGTGGTCAGGGTGGATACCATTCAGGACCTCTTTAATGCGGCAGCCATCCTCGATTCCAGGCATCTACCCCATGGCCCCATGCTGGCAATGATTACCAATGCTGGCGGACCCGGGGTCATGGCCACTGACGCCCTGATAAAGATCGGAGGAAAACTCGCCCATCTTTCAGCAGAAAGCGTAAAAGCGCTCGATTCCATGCTTCCTAAATATTGGTCAAAGGCTAATCCGGTGGACCTCCTGGGCGATGCAACCATTGAGAGATTTGTGAAGGCAACCGATATCTGTCTGAAGGATCCGGGCGTCGACGGTCTACTCTTGATCTATGTGGCGCAGGCGATGATCAAACCCGAAGAACTTGCCCAAACATTGGTGAAACCAACGGAGAACGTCTGGAAGCCTGTGCTTGCAGCTTGGATCGGGGGATCGGACGTTGAAAAGGGCAGAAAGATCCTTCTTCAGCACGCTATTCCAACCTACGAGACTCCGGAGGAAGCCGTCAAG